>NZ_CP026118.1:3161685-3489466 GCF_004101865.1 Halobacillus litoralis | reverse complement strand
AACAGAGACTTTATCAATAATCAATGGATCCTCATTGAATTCCGTAATCTTCTTAGGATTCCTTGTTATGATTTCTGGCTGCTGAGATGCTTTGATTCTAAGTGAAGGGGTGATATGGTTCAGGAGATAAGAGACTGCCTCTAAAGGTTTGCTTGCTTTATTCAAGATACTAACCGCTGGTGAGGACAGAATCACTCCATCTACTTTTGTTTGTTTTTCTTCCATGAACCGAATCACAGCCAACCCTCCCATGCTATGGCCAATGATGAATACCTTTTTTTCAGGATTTGCCTGCTCCACCCAGGATTTGATTGTATTGGTGTAATCCTTAAAAGAATGGATATGTCCTTTCTTCCCTTCTGAAACACCTTGCCCGGGAAGGTCTCCATATATGACTGAAAAGTGATCCTGACGTAAACGTTCCACTAATTCCTTGTATCTGCCACCATGTTCAAAGGCCCCGTGTACGAGAACGATGGTAGCGTTATCGTCAACAGATTCCAATTTCTTCACAGCGTTCCCCCCTTTTCTTCTGATATACTATTATCAACTATATTATAAGGGGGTTCAGTATGTATTGCGAATATAAAGGAAAGCATCCGGACATCCACCCGAGCGCTTTCGTAGCGGATGATGCGGTTATTACGGGTGACGTCACCATAGGTGAAATGGCAAGCATATGGTTTAAAACAGTAATACGAGGAGATGTGGCACCAGTACATATCGGTAAAAACACAAACATCCAGGATCTCAGCCTTCTGCATCAAAGCCCTGATCAACCCTTGATCATTGAAGATGGCGTGACGGTCGGCCATCAAGTTACACTCCACTCTGCTCATATAAGGGAAAATGCTTTAATCGGGATGGGTTCGCTTATTCTGGATGGTGCGGAAATAGGGGAACAGGCATTCATCGGTGCAGGGAGTCTAGTACCTCCCGGTAAAGTGATCCCTCCAAATACATTAGCTTTCGGCCGGCCGGCTAAAGTGATCAGAGAATTGAATAATGATGACATTAAAGAGTTGAATCGCATTCGCGCAAGCTATGTTGAAAAAGGACAATATTATAAAATACAGCAGAAATAAAAAAACTGCCTCCACTTTATTATTGTGGAGGCAGTCTTTTATTATTTGAACCGATCCTTCAATTGAGCTGCTTTATCTGTTTTTTCCCAAGGGAATTCTACATCTGTCCGGCCAAAGTGACCATATGCAGCTGTTTGGCGGTAAATCGGCCGACGAAGGTCGAGCATTTTAATGATCCCGGCCGGACGAAGGTCGAACAATTCGCGAACAGCTTCGACAAGCTTCTCCTCCGATACTCTCCCTGAACCATTCGTATTGATGGAGATCGATACGGGTTGAGCCACTCCAATCGCATATGCTAATTGGACTTCTACAGAATCAGCAAGCTCCGCAGCGACTATATTTTTTGCTACATAACGGGCAGCATACGCAGCAGAACGGTCAACTTTGGTGGCATCTTTACCACTGAAAGCTCCGCCTCCATGACGAGCGTAACCTCCATAGGTGTCGACAATGATTTTTCTCCCCGTCAACCCTGCATCTCCTTGAGGTCCACCGATAACGAAGCGGCCAGTAGGATTAATGAAATACTTTGTCTCATCATCAATCAAACCATTAGGTACGACAGGGTCTATGACGTGGGTTTTTAAATCTTTCTTGATTTGCTCAAGTGTGATCTCCTCTGCATGCTGAGTAGAAATGACAATTGTATCAACCCTGACCGGTTGATCCTTATCATCATATTCTATGGTCACCTGAGTCTTTCCATCTGGACGCAAATAATCCAGAGTACCATCATTACGGACATCAGCCAGGCGTTTAGAAAGTTTATGAGCCAAAGCGATCGGAAGCGGCATAAGTTCGTCTGTTTCGTTGTTAGCGAATCCGAACATCAGACCTTGATCTCCAGCACCAATGGCTTCAATTTCATCATCACTCATCTTACCTTCACGAGATTCTAAAGCAACATCAACGCCTCCAGCAATGTCAGGAGATTGCTCATCGATGGCTGTCAATACAGCGCAGGTATCGGCATCAAATCCATACTTCGCTCGTGTATATCCTATTTCTTTGATTGTCTGGCGGACAATCGAAGGTATATCTACATAAGTATTAGTACTGATCTCTCCGGAGACAAGCACCAGTCCCGTTGTAACTGTTGTCTCACATGCAACCCTCGCGTTCGGGTCATTTTTTAAAATTTCGTCTAAAATGGCATCAGAAATCTGATCGCAAATTTTGTCAGGGTGTCCTTCTGTAACAGATTCTGATGTGAATAACCGGCGGTTGGCAGGCATTCTGAAAAACTCCTCCTTCTGTAAGTACAAAGTATTAGACGGAACTCTTTACCAGTATGTGCAGAAACTAATAAGCTGTTTCATATATTTTCTTGTTGAATCATTTCACAACCAATTGAGCTTTTACATAGGAATATCACCAGGTTTTCCACCTGCTACGGATATTTCTCATAAAAAAGAAAAAACCCTTCCTATATCGAGGAAAGGGGCTGCTTCCTTTCGCTCTTATCGTCCAAGGAGTGTTCTCATTCCTTGCTTCAGGTTAGCACCATGTCATTTGAAAAGACGGTTGCTGGGTTTCTAAGGGCCTGTCCCTCCACCAACTCTGGATAAGAGAGTTTCCGTTCTCAGTTATCGTATCGAAATCCATGTTTAATGTCAATTAGAATACTAAGCTTTTCTAAGGGAAAAGGACCATGTGGAAGTGGTCGATCCTTTCTTCAATCGTAAACGTTCATTAGTATATTACATAAGATGATAACAAGGTATTTCCCACATATATATAGAAAATAATATCATGAAAGCATTTTCAATAATAGTATGGACTATTGTGATTAATGTGTTATACTAATTCAAGATTAGCTTACATTTAAATTTTAATATAAAGGCGGGTCGACGCATATGAGTACCATCAATCAAATGTCAGAATTAAACCTCTTATTAGCGCAAGAGCATGTCCAACACCAATCATCTGTTCCACATTTAGTGGAAAGGATCTTATATCGTAATGAAGGAACTTTAACGGAAAAAGGGGCCGTTCAAGCAACAACAGGTACTTACACCGGTAGATCACCAAAAGATAAATTCATCGTAAAAGATGAGACCACTGCAAATAAAGTCGACTGGGGAACTGTCAATAAACCTATTGATGACTCCACATTCGTAAATCTGTACCATAAAGTTCTGGATTATTTGAAGGGAAGAAATGAATTATTCGTTTTCAAAGGTTATGCAGGAGCTGATGAGAAACACCGTCTCCCCCTTCAAGTACTTACCGAATTTGCTTGGCACAATTTGTTCGCCCGACAAATGTTCATACGTCCTGAGACTTCAGAAGTTGAAGATCACGAGGCTGAATTCACAGTCATTTCAGCACCAACCTTCAAAGCGGACCCCAGTGTAGATGGTACGAACTCTGAAGCATTCATCATGATCTCCTTCAAACACCGTGTTGTACTTATAGGTGGCACAGAATATGCAGGAGAAATTAAAAAATCCATCTTTTCTGTGATGAATTACGTGCTTCCCGAAAAGAACGTCCTGCCTATGCACTGTTCGGCAAATGTCGGAAAAGAAGGAGATGTCGCTTTATTTTTCGGACTCTCCGGGACAGGGAAAACCACTTTGTCTGCTGATCCACAGCGCCGATTAATCGGTGATGATGAGCATGCTTGGTCCAGTTACGGAGTATTCAACATTGAAGGAGGATGCTACGCGAAATGTATCAACCTCTCCCAAGAAAAAGAACCGCAGATTTTTGATGCCATTCATTTTGGAGCTGTGTTAGAAAATGTGGTCTTAAACGAAGAAACCCATAGACCTGATTATAGTGATACGAGTCTAACTGAAAACACTCGTGCAGCTTATCCTCTCGAGCATATTGAAAATACAGTACAACCGAGTATCGCCGGTCATCCAAATGCCATCATCTTTTTGACAGCAGATGCTACCGGGGTTTTACCTCCTATCAGCAAACTGACTAAAGAACAGGCGATGTACCATTTTCTAAGTGGTTATACAAGTAAGCTTGCAGGAACGGAGAGAGGGATTACCGAGCCGCAAGCAACATTCTCTGCTTGTTTCGGATCACCTTTTCTTCCTTTAGCTCCAGCTACTTATGCTGAAATGCTGGGTGAAAAAATCGACCAATTCAACACAGATGTTTATTTAGTCAACACTGGGTGGTCTGGCGGTTCCTACGGTGAAGGAGAACGAATCAAGTTAAGTTATACGAGGTCTATGATTCAAGCCGCATTAGAAGGAGAGCTAAGTTCAGCAGAGACTTATCAAGATCCTTATTTCGGGTTGAACATTCCCACGCATTGCCCTGGAGTACCTGATGAAGTCCTTTTCCCAAGAAAAACCTGGGCAAAAGCAGAGGAATATGACAAGAGTGCCAAAGAACTAGCGGAACAATTCCACGAAAACTTTCAAAAGTTCACTCATGCGAGCCATGCTATAAAGCAAGCAGGCCCGACCTATAACAGGTCCCGATAATATTTTCTCATCTTTTCCTAGAATAAAAAGGGATCCACCGATACGAAGCGGTGGATCCCTTTTTCAGCTCTCTTTGCAAATGTAATCAATTTTCTTCATACATTCTGGTAGAACTTCATCCTTCATCATGAAGCTGAACCGATCATTTCTTTTTAAGTTACGAGGTAAATGCCTGAATAATACAGGACCAAACGTTTCAAAATAATGCTCCTGATCCGTCAGACCGGAAATGACCGCAAAATAAACATTCTTTATGACGGTCCCACCTTTTCCATCTACATGGTATTGACCGATATAAGATAATTCATCGATTTGAGCGCCTGTCTCCTCTTCAACTTCTCTTATCGCTGCTTGCTCTGCCGTTTCCCCTTCCTCTACTTTCCCGCCGGGGAATTCGAGACCTCGGTCTTTGTGCTTCGTAAGCAGCCACTGGTCTTTAAAACGGCAAATGACCCACACATGTTTAGGTGTCTTAGAAAAAGGGTGATCATCAAAAGATAATCGAACAGGATTGTGATAAAAATCGTAAAATGTTTTCATGTCTGCTTCAACTGCCTTTAATTCTTTATAAGCGTTCTGTTTGCTTGCCTGTTTAAATCGTACCATAAGCCACCCCAAATACAAACCACTCTGCAGATAAACTTGCAATCATCAAATGGTAGTGTCTTTTGGTTGATATACCCTCATATTTTGGAAATATAACAAAAGAAACCCAACTGGACTTAAATTCCACTGTGGGATAGCACCATCTTGAGATGAATAAACCTTTTTCCCATTTATTCGTATATCATGATGGTCTTTTTCTTTCTCTGCCAACAGAAGATGGGTGGTAAAGGGACATAAGAATGTTTAGAGTAAATGTATGCTTTTACCGCTCCCGATCATATCCCCGCAACTCCAGGAGCTTCAAAGAAGAAGGTGGTCATGCTCAACAATCGATTGGAGAAAAATGAAAGAGAACAATGTCATACACTGTGAATACAGCCATTTTTTATGAGACCGTGGGCATCGAAATTCCAGTGGATAGTTAAAGTAGAAGTATAGGAAATGGATATTTTGCACGTTTTTATTAACTGAAAGTATTGAAGGCCGCTTCCTTATAAGAAGCGGCCTTCTCCTTAATCTTCCAATACACCCATTTCGACAATATGGTTCTTGGTTGTCTCATCACCGAGGTCATAAATTTTCTGAAAGGCATGTTTCATTTCCATGTCTGACTCGTCATTATCTTCATCCTGGTGATAAGGCTTGAACGGTACATGAGCTCGGTAAAATGAACGTACATCGGAATTGTAGATTTCATCAAAAATCTCTCTTAAAGTGATTACTTCTTCTTTTGTAGCATAAATGAGAAAATCGTCATTGTTTCCATCGTGGTTCAATGAAATTTCTCTTGTGCCGATATTGATGTAATACTTATCCCTGTCCATGAATCGCCCTCCTTGGTCCTATTGTGAGCCATAGTTGGAAAGCTTATTACATTCTAAACAGAGAAAGTGTATGCTTCACAGGTCACATGGTGAAGATATTCCTCATCAACATCTACACCGATGCCAGGACCTTGAGGAACTTCTATTTGCCCTTTATTTATTTGAATACCAGAGTTGATGATGTCTTTTTCGAAGTAGCGCAAAGAACCAGACAGATCACCAGGTATGGTGAAATTAGGGAGAGAAGCAAGCGCCAGATTATGTGCTTTGGAAATTCCGGACTCAACCATCCCCCCGCACCAGACAGGGAAGCCCTTTCTTTTACAATAATCATGTATTTGGATTGCAGCCATCAAGCCGCCCACCCTGCTGATTTTCACATTAATGATTTGGCAGCTTTCCAGCTGAACACCTTGGACCGCATCATGGAACCCACTTACTGATTCATCTAAACATAAAGGTGTTTGAAGTTTTTTTTGTAATTCACGGTGAAGATAAAAGTCCCCAGGAGCAAAAGGTTGCTCGAGCATCATAAGACCATATTGATCCAATGACTTCAAATGATCGATATCTTTTTCATCATACTGTCCATTTGCGTCAATCATGATTGGAAGATCGGGGTCTATTTCTTGAACAGTTTCAATCGTTTCATGTTCGTATCCTTTTTTAACCTTCAGCTTATAACGGTGATATCCATCTTTTTTTAAATCATGTATATATGATTCCATATCATCCCTTAAACTTATCACTGCCCCCGCTGTCACAAACTTTCGAGTTCCACCTATGAGCTGACTCAAGCTTACCTCTTCCTGCTTACTGTATAAGTCCCATAATGAACCTTCCAGCCCAGCCTTGGCCATTGGATGACCTTGAAAGCCCTCCATAATAGATCCTATATCTTTCGGATGGTGGACATTTTTAGATAAGACCGATGGAATCAACAGTTCCTGCAATACATACCATGCTGTATGTATTGTTTCAGAAGTGTAGAATGGCGTAGGGAAAGCTGTGACCTCCCCATACCCTACACGACCGTCACCATCTCTCGCTTCGACGATGATCAGCGGTCTTTCTTCAAGGCGGCCATGATGAGTGACGAATGGAGATTTCAATGGAAGTACAATCTTACGTAAAGTAATCCGGTCAATTTTCATCTCAGTCCTCCTGATCCAATAAAGAAAATAATTGTCTGCGCAGCACCTTGTTCGAAGCATTTCTAGGAAGTTCCTCTACCCAGTGCAATTGAGCTGGCAGTTTATATTTTCCTAACCTTTCTTTACAGAAATCCAAAACCTCTTCTGCTTCCAATGTCCCAGGTGACTCTGAAACAAGGAAAGCGACAGGGACCTCTCCCCAACGTTCATCTTTGCGGCCTGTAACCCCTGCTTCACGTATACCTGGAATATCAGATAACACACTTTCGATTTCTGCTGGATACACATTTTCCCCACCAGAAATAATCACATCCTTCACTCGATCGACCACATACAGAAATCCATCTTCATCTTTATAACCAATGTCTCCTGTTCTTAGATAGGCGTCCCTCTGATGCGGATGATTATAATATCCTTTTGAAACCATCGGTCCACGAACGATAATCTCTCCTGGTTGCTTTTCATCATCGTTATCGATCCAGAGCTCAGCTATGCTTAACGCCTTACCTGCTGAACCTATTTTAGTAAAAGCTGACTCAGGGCTTAGGGTAGCAATTTGGGAGGATGTTTCTGTCATGCCATATGTCTGGAAGACGGGAACATTTCGGTCCGCTGTCTGCTCGAGTAAATGGACAGGGACAGGTCCCCCTCCTAAAAGCATACATTTTAAATGATCCGGGTATCGCTTGCCGTCTAAGTCTTCCAAAAGCTTTTGAAGCATTACCGTGACTACGGAAACGTGTGATACCCCCTCAGTGATTAAAGCTTTATTTACCAAAGAAGGTTCAAACTTTTCCATTAAATGGATAGTCATTCCGTATATGACACTTTTCATCAAGACAGAAAAACCTCCGACATGAAACAATGGTAAACACATCAGCCATTTGTCATCATGCCGTAATCCCAGATTTAATGATGAAGCGATAGCACTGAACCAATGGTTTCCATATGTATGCATGACAGCTTTCGGCTTTCCCGTAGTGCCTGATGTGTACATCATCGTATAAACTTCATCCAGAGCCAACTCGCGTTTTAAGTCATATTCATCTGCAAGTTCCTGTGGCAGCTCACTCACTTTCTGCACGGCAGTATTCAAATTCTTAGAAGCTTTTTCCGCTTTCACCTCATAACTATTACTTATGAATAAACGCTTAACATGAGCATCTTTTAATTGATAGGATATTTCTGCACTAGTCAATCTCGTGTTCAGTAACACGACAACAGCACCAATGTAGCTTATGGCATGTATGAAAACAGGATAATTCAAATCATTATCCGAGAGAAAAGCGATATGATCCCCTTTTTGCACACCTGATTTCATTAAAGCCTGTGCCATTTGCCTGCTTTCTTGCCTTAGCTCTCCAAAGGTTTTCTTTCCCCCATCAGGAGACTCCAAAGCAATGTGATGAGGATTCACCTCTGATTGTTTTTCTAACCAATGTGGAATACGTTCGCTCATTTTACTCATTCCTTTTTAAGATCTGGAAAAAAAGGGCACCCCCACTATGGGATGCCCCTTTTACAACCTTTCATTCATCAAATCATGGAAAACGCGGGAACTGATCGAAATCAGGCTTCCTCTTTTCCTTGAAGGCGTCACGGCCTTCTTTTGCTTCTTCTGTCGTGTAATAAAGCAGTGTAGCGTCTCCACCCATTTGCTGAAGGCCTGCAAGACCATCCGTGTCAGCATTGAAGGAGGCTTTCAAGAAGCGGAGGGCAGTAGGAGATTTTTCAAGCATCTCTCTGCACCATTGAACTGTTTCTGCTTCCAGTTCTTCAAGAGGTACGACTGAGTTGACCAGCCCCATGTCTTCTGCTTCTTTCGCACTGTACTGGCGGCACAAATACCAAATTTCACGTGCTTTCTTATGTCCGACGATACGCGCCAGCAAACCAGCACCATACCCGGCATCAAAGCTTCCTACTTTCGGACCTGTTTGACCGAAGATGGCATTATCAGCTGCAATGGTCAAATCACATACAATATGTAATACGTGGCCGCCTCCTATAGCATAACCAGAAACCATCGCTACTACGGGTTTTGGAATAACCCGGATCAATCGTTGTAGATCCAGAACATTCAAACGCGGAATATGATCATCACCTACATAACCACCATGACCTCGTACACTCTGGTCCCCACCTGAACAGAAAGCATCATCGCCAGCTCCAGCTAATACAACAACACCGATTCTAGAATCATCACGAGCATATGCAAATGCATCAATCAACTCATGGACGGTTTGTGGACGGAAAGCATTTCTTACCTCAGGGCGGTTAATCGTGATTTTAGCAATCCCTTCAAATCTTTGATAGACAATATCTTCATATTCGCGATCTTGAACCCAATCAAAAGACATATTATTTCCTCCTTGTTTACTTCTATATCTAGATTCTTCATGACCAAAACGTCTTCATACACATTTTATTTTATCATGAAGCTATCTACAATTTTAGCAAAAATCTGTGGTTTCTCAAGATGGACGGTATGACCGGCCCCTTCCACTTCTATCCAGGACCCATAAGAAAGCAACACTTCCATCCTTCGATTGATGGATTGAAACTTACTATCTTTCGCTCCTGTGATAAGCATCACTTCAATTTCCAGGGAAGAAAGATGATTCCACCAGGAGGTTTGAACCCCCGTCCCCATGCCTCTTAAAGATTCAGATAAACCTACAGGGTCTTGATTTAACCGTTCTCGCTTCAGCGTTTCTTTCTCCTGTTCAGGGAGAAGGACTTGAGATTCAAATAACGGGATGTTCTCCCAGAAGGAAACGAATTTTTCAATTCCGTCTTTTTGAAGCTGCTCCACCAACTTTTGATCATTTGCCTGTCGCACCTGTCTCTCTTCTATTGTGGCTAAACCTGGTGAAGCACTTTCTAAGATAAGTCGCTCAACAAGATGAGGATAAAGAATGGCAAAAGATAAAGCTGTACGCCCACCCAGAGAATACCCCATCAATGTTACTTTATCCAAATTCATTTGGTCCAGAATGGCTGCTAGATCACAACAAAACTGTTCCATCGTCACCACTCCAACCGACCCTGTCCTTGAATGACCGGGTAGCTCCACTTTGAGGACTCGATAATCATGATTCATGTTTTCCAAGAAGAGATTGAATGTAGCTGCACTTCCAGTAAATCCATGGAGCATAAGCAAGGCAGGACCCTCACCGGTGTCTTCTACCCAGTAATTCCGCTGTTGCACACGCTTAATCATCCTTTTCACTCCAGCTCAGGACAGCTTCTTCAACACTTTGCCACTTAGCTTTATGAAAAGCCACATGGTCCTCCCGGTTTGTCTTCACTTCAATGACATATAAAGATTCATTTTGATAACTTTCTGCAAGGGCAGTGCGATAATCATCCCAATTATCCACCTGTTCATGAATACCACCATACATTTCTACAGCCGGCCCTAGCTCGATTCCGAGTGGAGTACCGAAAAGTTCTTCAAAGTGTTTCTCATGATTGGACTGAGGAAGATAAGAAAATATTCCTCCTCCATCATTGTTGATGACGACAATTGTCAAAGGTATTCTCTTATTTTTAGCCATCCACAACCCGTTCATATCATGAAAAAAGGACAAGTCGCCAAGCAGCAGTGTTGTTTTCCGCCCTGTTGCAGCTGTTCCTAAAGCGGTGCTCACTACTCCATCAATACCATTCGCACCACGATTCGCCATTAACTTTATACGCTTTGGCGTCGACATGAAAAAGCTATCCACGTCCCTGATAGGCATACTGTTCCCGATAAAGAAGTTAGACTCATCAGGCAGGCTTTGCGATAAATACACAACAGCATGTCCCTCATTGAGGGACTCTCCAGGTTCAAGTAACATCTGTGTTTTAGCTTTATTATTCATGCTCTGCCATTGATTCAACCAGGAGGTCTCTACATTATCTTCCGGCATATGGTCAGCGAGCTGGTTGCAAAAACTTACGGGGTCTGCCCAAATATGATTCGGGTTAATACCGGCAGGCTCCCGATAACTTGCATGATCATCGACAATATAATGATCGACCTGACTTTCAAATCTCTGCACCCATTTCAAATAGGCTTTGGAAACAGGCATTGCGCCAAAACGTAAGATATAGTCAGGGGCAAGACTTTCTTGAAGGAGCTCAGATTTCAGTAAACCGTCGTAGTTTTCAATGATATTCCTTTTATCGTGCTCCCCTGCCCGCAGTTGAGATAAAGGATCAGCCAGTATAGGGAGACCCATCCTCGAGGCTAGACGTGTAACAGAAGCAGCCAGGTCTGTGTTTACCTGTGGCCCGACTACAATCAATCCCTTTTCCTTACGACCAAAATGAGTGAAGAAACTTTTAAGCTTCTCAGCAGATAAAACAGAGCTTCCTGCTTCCGCGCGCCGGATCGGCTTCACCTCTCCACGCCAACAGCCCTCCAAAGTAAAGTCAGGGATGAGGGGTTCCCGTAATGGAAAATTCAAATGGACGGGCCCCTCATGACCTTCCACCGCTTCTTCAACAGCTCGAGCTGCCTGTCTTCTTGCATACATATGATTCTCCAGTTCAGGTATGGCAAGATCCTGATACCATTTAGCGTAGTTACCAAACATGTTGATTTGGTTTATGGCTTGTGGTGCTCCCACTTCCCTTAACTCATGAGGGCGGTCAGCCGTCAAAATGATCAGTGGGACGCGACTATAATAAGCTTCGACAATTGCTGGGTAGTAATTGGCTGCAGCTGTACCTGAAGTGCAGATCAAAGCTACGGGACGCTGCTCTTGTTTAGCCAGCCCTAAGGCGAAAAAGGCAGCCGACCTTTCATCGAGATGGACCCAATGATTAATTTCTGAATGCTCAGCAAATGTCATAGCAAGGGGTGTAGATCTTGAACCTGGTGAAATGACCACATGCTCTACACCGGAGAAAGCAAGTTGGTCAACAAAGTGAGTGACAAACATAGATAATGACTCTATATGATTCATCAGAAACCTCCTAAAACAGACCGCATCGGTTGCAGCTTAACGGCTGTTTCTTCATACTCAGCCTCTGGATCTGAATCTTCAACAACACCACACCCAGCGAATAAGGAGGCTTCATCTTGTTGAATGAGTGCCGACCTGATGGCTACAGCGAATTCTCCGTTATTACGGATGTCGAACCAACCGACAGGACCTGCATACCAGCCTCTGTTCAATGTTTCATGTTCTCTGATGTAAGATACGGATTTCTTCTGTGGCATACCACCAAGAGCTGGTGTAGGGTGAAGCTTCTCGATCACATCCAACAATGTATAACCTTGATCCAGAATAGCTTTCACTGGCGTATATAAATGCTGCAGATTCTTTAAAGGATAAAGAATAGGTGCTTCTGGTATTTCTATCTGACTACTGCAAGCTTCTACAGCTTCCCGAATCATTTCCACCACGAACTGATGCTCCTGCCGGTTTTTAGGATCTGCCAATAACTCCTGCCCTAATAGCATGTCTTCTTCTTCAGATTTCCCTCTGGGAGTTGTCCCGGCGAGGCAAGTTGAAACCAACTTCCTTTCATCCACTTTCGCTAACCGTTCTGGTGTCGCGCCTATGAAGTGATCTCCATTACTTTCAAAAGCGAAAACATAGCTGTTCGATTGTGTTTCAGCTAAAGTTCTCAGAATTGAAGTGATATGGGTATCTTCATGGAAAGATAATCTCAATTCGCGTGCCAACACGACCTTTTCAATCATACCAGCCTTAATATCTTCCGTAGCCTTTCTCACAGAAACCTTCCAGTCTTCCGGTGAAATTTCTACTGTTTTTTTGATTTCAGGAAGTTGGACAGCTTTCATTTCCGCTTCGAAAAGAAGCTCCCTTTGACTCAAAATCTGGTTGGCGATTTGCTGTGGGTGATCTTCTGGAAAAATTACTGCATTGATTGTTAAATACGATTCCTCGTCCACATTAGTCAGTAAATAAGCAGGGATGGTCAACTGACTGTCAGGAAATGACTCCCATGGCGTTGTTTCTGCTTCAAGAGGATCAAAACTGAACCCACCTAAAGCTACCATACCAGTCCCTTTTTTATTATAATCATCATGGATGATTGCATTTTCCTGAAGCTCATTCCATAACGACTGCACTTCCTGGAAACGCTGTTCACTTTTCGCGTATAATTGACTGCCTTTACCGACGCCGACCATTGTAAAGTCATTATCAGCACTCTGCCAAAATGAGCGATGTGTATCTACAGCTGATCCCGCTTCAAAAAACTGAAAAGGGTCCTGGGCATCTATACGTTCAACGATACTTATAAAAAGAGGTTCCCCAATATGATGTGCTTTCTGAAGGGCTTCCCCGATCAATTCTTCTATATGAGGGGCCTTCGTATGAAGCATATAAATTCCTCCCATTCTTTAAGGGACGTTCATAATAATCTCATCATACAGCAACTTCGAAAGAAATAGTTGTATGCATCACTATCTATTTTATTCTCTTTTTTCTCTTGACTCAAGAAATCTTACCTCGTTCTTGCATTTTCTTACATTGATTGACACTCCGCGCCTGTTTCCCTAAACTTAAATTGTTATCATAAAATAAGATTGGAAACAAGGGAGAGAACATCAATGAGCTTAGTTCAAAACAACCAAAATGTAAAAGCTTCCTTGAATGAACGTGAAGGATTCCAAGTATGGTGGAGATTGCTTCGCCCTCATACATTAACAGCTGCATTCGTTCCTGTATTTGTCGGGACAATGTTAGCGGCTATGGAACAATCGATCGATTTCTGGTTATTTGCCGCTATGTTGCTCGCCTCCATCCTCATTCAAGCTGCCACGAATATGTTCAATGAATACTACGATTACGTTCGTGGACTCGATAATGAAAATTCAGTCGGGATTGGTGGAACAATTGTCCGGGATGGAATTCGTCCTAAAACTGTATTATTCCTCGCCCTCTCTTTTTTCGTAATCGCAGGTTTATTAGGAATTTATATTTGCGCTTCCTCCAGCTGGTGGATCGCTGTGATCGGCTTAATATCCATGTTGTTCGGTTATCTTTACACAGGCGGCCCCTATCCCATTGCCTATACTCCTTTTGGTGAAGTTACAGCAGGGTTCTTTATGGGAACGATAATCATAGGAATCAGTTACTACATCCAACGACTGATAATCACCGGTGAAGTTTTGATTGTTTCCATCCCGGTCGCAATCTTTGTAGGAACTATATTGCTCGCGAATAATATACGCGACCGGGTGGGTGATGAAGAGAACGGAAGGAAGACCCTGGCCATTTTATTCGGCCACAAAGGTTCTATCGTTTTTTTAGCTGTTTTATTTATTTTTGCTTATATCATTACCGGAGCACTTATTTTCACAGGGACCCTCCCACTCTGGTCAGTAATCACTTTCTTTAGTGTAATAAAAGCTAGAAAAGCCATTCAGGGATTTATAGGAAAACAAGCACCTCTTGAAATGATGCCTGCTATGAAGGCTACAGCACAAACGAATACGATATATGGTTTACTTTTAGGTCTTTCATTGCTCATTCACCTTTATCTCCCTTTTGGTTAAAGTGGAGCGCATGAAGCTAATAAAGATTCTGGTATTCACAACAATGAAGGATGGCTTACATACCATCCTTCTTTCTATTTAGGTTTGACCATTTTCAGAATGGGAATATTAAAAAAAGGTTGGGATGAAGATGGAACAATCAATGATGAAAAATACCTTGATGGAAACATTGGGGATGGAGATTGTAGAAGCTACTGAAAAATCCGTAAAAATAAGAATGCCTGTTGACGCCAGAACACACCAGCCGATGGGTTTCTTACATGGTGGAGCGAATGTCGCATTAGCAGAAAGTGCCGCAAGTATCGGTGCTTATTTGAACATCGACCCTCAGGTGCAACAAGTATTCGGTGTAGAAATCAATGCTAACCATATAAAAAGCGCTCGTAATGGGCATGTCCTAGGTACAGCCCTTCCAGCTCATATCGGGAAAAATACGATGGTCTGGGAAATTACCATTAAGAACGAGTCAGAAGAGATCATTTGTCTCTCCCGTTGTACTATCGGGATCGTCCCTCTGAAAAAATGAGATCACCTCAACAATAGAAAGGAGTACGATCATCCATGTTGACAGAACAGCAAAAAAAAGATTTCAAAAATCGCCTATTGAAAATGAAAGAAGAGGCTGAATCTGAAATGAAAGAATATCACCAGGACCAAGCCAAAGCAGACTACCCCAATGATCGGACAGGGGAAATCTCAAGTGTGGCCGATCATCCAGGCGACCAGGGCACAGATCAATTTGAGCGAGCGAAAGAGCAAACCCTTTATGAACAGGCTCGTGAAAAATTGATGGAAGTGAACGATGCTCTGAAAAGAATGGAAGAAGACCGCTATGGTTACAGTGAAAAGTCCGGAGATCCAATCCCCGAAGAACGTCTGGAAGCAATGCCGACCGCTCGGTATAAAGTCGACGAAGTAGAAAAAATGAAAGAACAATAACCAAACAAAAAAGGCGCTGATCAGCGCCTTTTTTGTTTGGTGTATGAAATCAGAATCGTTAAGCTGAAGGGCTTCCGAACTTTTCAGTCGCATCAATGAACAATCGTAAAGTGGAAGAAACGGTAGATACATCAACAAGACCATCATCGCTATCTTTCACTTTATCAAGCTGTAAAAGAATGTAATCATCATACCCTTGCACTTGCAGCTGACCAGCACAAATCTTACCTTTCAAAGTCATTATTTGTTGATGAAGAATTTCTCGATCCACACAGACCACTCCTTCGATTACTGAAGATTATATCTGCTATTCTTGCCAAATATGCCCTTTAATAAACGAAAAACGCCTGGGACATCCCCAGGCGCTCTATCTTTAATCTTCTAATGGATTTAAATTTTCATTCCCCGTCATGTTTGCAATCATTTCTACTAACAAATCCACTTCTTCGTCAATATCCTGAATGCTGGCTGTTTCCACGGGAGAATGCATGTACCTAAGTGGTAAAGAAACCAGGCTTACAGGCACCCCTTTCCCCGTTAAACGCATCTTATCCGCATCAGTACCTGTTAAACGAGGGGTCAATTCATATTGTATATCCATCTCCATTTTTTTGGCCGTTTGCTCTAACCACTGGTTGATTTTCCGATTGATTGGTGCCCCTTTAGCAAGAACAGGCCCTCCTTCCAACCGGATATCACCATATTTGTTTTTATTCACACCAGGATAATCCGTGGCAAACGTTACATCGCAAGCAATAGCCATTGAAGGCTCAACTCCAGCTGCAGCAAAATAAGCTCCGCCCATGTTCGTCTCTTCATTGACAGTACTTACCGCATAAACACCTACATGAAGATTTTTCTCTGATAACTTCCTTAAAACTTCACCAACAATAAATTGCCCCGTTCGATTATCAAGACCGCGGCCAGCTATGTATCGGTCCATCAAGACTTCAGGATCTCGTTTATACACGGCAAGGTCTCCAATTTGGACTGATTTTTCTATTTCATCTTTGGATTTCGCACCACAATCGATGAATAAATCATCCACACCGAAGTCACCTTTCAAACCACCGTGATGCTGAGCATTGACGCCAATAACCCCGATGACTTCTTTTCCATGACCGAGCACGGTCACTTTCATTCCGACCGCAGCTTTCGGATTAATTCCGCCCATCTTATCAAAATGAAGATAGCCTTGCTCATCGATTCGATTGATCACAAGGGCAATTTCATCACAGTGACCAGCAAGCATGACCTTGAAGTCAGCTTCGGGATTCAGAATGGCAATCGCATTTCCGGCATGGTCTGTTCTTATTTCATCTGCTATCCCACGCATTTCTTCCATCCATCTTCTTTGAATCTGCATCTCCATACTAGAGGGAGATGGTGTTTTGAGTAATTCTAATAAAAGGTCCAGTCTTTCTTTTTTCATCATGTACGCCTCCTTCAATACCAATCATATCAAAAATATCTTATTAAATTTCAATTTCATGCATATTCCATCACAAAGGAGGGAACACCCACATGTATGTAGTCTTACATGTATGCTAGTTTCAGAGGAGGTTTTGTATGAGTCTAGAAGAATGGTTTCACAAAGGGATGACTGCACAAGAATATGTCGACCAAATGGAAAAACATCAAAAAAATTTCATTTATATATATGAAAATTTTTCAATCCCCACCCAGGACCAGCCATTATTCGAACAACTTCAAACAAAAAGACTTCGTGCTATTGTATTGACTGAAGATTGGTGTGGAGATGCAATGCTCAATATCCCTATTTATCTAAGGCTGGCTGAAGCTAGCCACATCCCTACCCACTTTCTATCAAGGGATGAAAACCTGGAGCTGATGGATCAATATTTGACGAATGGACAATCCCGTTCTATACCCAAAATCATTTTCATTGATTCTGAAGGAAAAGAAGTGGGAACATGGGGGCCGAGAGCACCTGAAGTACAGGAATTCATCAACGATTCTATGGCTAACCTTCCTGAGCGCAAGGCTGATGACCATCAGGAAAAGCAAAAAGAAATGCTAACCTTCATTACTAAGGCCTACCGGGATCACCATGATTTTTGGGATTATGTTTATGAAGATTTGAAGAATACACTTAAATAGTGATCAATACTTGTCCTAGCATTCAGGACAAGTTTTTTTATGTTTGAATTTATGGATAATCTCCCATACTGATGATAAAAAGGGGCGAAAATGATGCAGCATTGGATTCGCCAGTATTTCCAAATTCCTTTGTTCCTACGTTTATTAAGTACGGTATTCCTCATGATGTTCCTTTTTGGGGCAACGATTCATATTATAGAGCCAGATAATTTCCCTACGGTGTTCGACGGGATCTGGTGGGCCTTTGTGACAGGTGCTACAGTCGGTTACGGCGATTACGTCCCATTAAGTTTGTCGGGAAAAGTGATAGCTATTTTACTGATTCTTTCTGGAGGAGGATTAGTCACCTTTTATATGGCGACTTTATCCGCTTCAACCATCAAACATGAAACAAACCTCTCCGAAGGTAAAATTGATTTCAAAGGAAATGAACACTTAGTTGTTGTCGGTTGGAATGAACGGACCAGGCATTTGATTGATATGCTTGAAGAACAAAATTTACATGAAAGAATCGTCTTAATCGATCGCACAATGAACCGTTTTTATCAGCGTCTATCCTCTGTCCATTTCGTCAAAGGTAGCGCAACGCACGAGGAAACGTTGGAACAAGCCAATCTAAAAGAAGCCCGTATCGCAATCATCACCGCTGACCCATCTATGGAAGAACAACAGTCAGATCAATCCGTCATCCATCAAATTGTGGCCTTGAAAGGGCACCACCCGGGTTTATTCATCATAGCGGAGATCTTGACAGAACGCCAACGTATCAATGCGGAACGTGCTGGTGCGAACACTGTCATCCGTTCAAACGATTTTATGAGCAGTCTTTTTTATCAGGAACTGTATAGGAATGACCCAGTTAAGCCGTTCGAGTTGTTGCTCAGCCTATTGACAGAGCGTCAGTTCCACGAAGAAAGAATCACCGATGAGCTTGTCGGACAGCCAATAATCAAAGCATATGAACATTTCTTAGAAAACTGTTTTCAAATTATCGGAATCCGGAAAAATGGGGAGGTCTCATTCAATATCCACACTGGGATCACGTTAGAAAAAGGAGATATATTGATTGTCTTCTCACCTCTTCGTTAATAAAGCCTGTTCCACCTGGTGTAACAAATCCTCTCCTGCACTGATGTGCTCTTCGGGAAACGAAGCATCTTTATCGACAGGTTCTTGGAATTGATCGAAAATCGCCCGGACATTCCCTTCTTTAACGTTGTCATCTAAACCTGGATTATATTTATGAGATAACAAGAAAGGTTCTTCCATCTGTATTAGTGCATGATCACTCGGAGCGTCCAGTGAACCGGATGTAACTACAAATGGCAGACGAATAAACTGGTAACCGACATGATCATCAATTTTGTTATCAAAATACCCATGTTCATAATCCCAGTTATCTGCAAGGGTGAACCCTAGAGCCTTCAACTCTTTTTCAACATCATCGAAAGTAAACACACTGCCCGTAAGCGGGGAAGATAGTGGTATCAAAATCATCACTCCTTTATAGCTTACTATGCCCAAATAAAACCACCTCAGGTCATCCATTTTCTGGATGACCTGAGGTGGTAAAAGGTAGTAAAATATAGTTTATATTTACAGGCGCTTTTCCAATTTTTCTTTTTCTTCTTCGAATCCAGGCTTGCCAAGTAATGCAAACATATTCTTCTTGTATGCCTCGACTCCTGGCTGGTCGAATGGATTCACCCCTAACAGGTAACCACTGATAGCACATGCTTTTTCAAAGAAATATGCAAGATAACCAAATGTGTATGCATCTCTTTTCGGCATATGGAGGATCAAGTTCGGCACGTCTCCATCTGTGTGTGCAAGCATCGTTCCTAAATAAGCTTTTTCATTTACTTCATCCACAGTCCCTCCAGCGAGGTAATTAAGGCCATCCAGGTTCTGGTCATCTTCTTCAATGGTAATGTCTGAAGCTGGTGATTCTACATGGAGAACCGTTTCAAACAAATCTTTGCGGCCATCCTGTACGTATTGACCTAAGGAATGCAAATCTGTGGAGAAGTTCGCTGATGCTGGGAAAATTCCTTTTTGATCTTTTCCTTCACTCTCCCCGAAAAGCTGCTTCCACCACTCCGAGAAATATTGAAGAGAAGGCTCATAGTTGACCAACATTTCGATGGTTTTCCCTTTATTGTAAAGGACGTTTCTCACAGCAGCATATTGGTAAGCCGGATTTTCTGACAATTGATCAGTACTCAGCTCTTGTCTTGCCGCCTGGGCACCTTTCATCATTTCTTCTATATCTATTCCACTTGCTGCGATTGGAAGTAAGCCAACAGCTGTAAGAACGGAATAACGTCCGCCTACATCATCTGGTACTACAAACGTCTCATATCCTTGTTCACCAGCTAGAGTTTTAAGAGCACCTTTGTTTTTATCTGTTGTCGCGTAAATACGCTTCTGTGCTTCTTCCTGTCCATACTTTTCTTCCAAAAACTTGCGGAATATACGAAAGGCGATAGCCGGTTCAGTAGTCGTCCCACTTTTGGAGATGACATTGATGGATACATCTTTACCCTTAAGTACATCAAACAATTCATTCATGTATGGTGCACTGAGGCTGTTCCCTACAAAGAAGACCTGAGGTGTATCGCGGTCTTCGGATGCTAATTCATTGTAGAAGCTATGATTCAGCATTTCCAATGCAGCCCGTGCTCCTAAGTAAGATCCACCGATACCAATAACCAGTAGAACGTCTGAATCTGATTTGATTTTCTCAGCAGACTTCTTAATCCGTGCGAATTCGTCTTTATCATAATCTTCCGGGAGGTCTAACCACCCCAAAAAGTCATTGCCTGCGCCCGTTTTTTCGTGTAATACTTTATGAGCCTGAGTAACAGCTCCTTGCATATATTCAAGTTCATGTTCACCAAAGAATGGCAAAGCCTTTTCATAATCAAACCGAATATGTGTCATTTATTAACCTCCAAATCTCAATTTTATTACCTGGAACAATTTCACTTTATCGAAACCTTTTATTCAAATCAAGCGAACCTTTCATTGTAAACGGATACATGTTCAATTTAATATTATAATTTTGATAAAATTGAAAAAACGAACAAAAGCATTTGCCCCTGGTCACCCAGCTTTGGAGTGGTCTGGCAGGCGATTAATGACAAAAGAGGTACGGAAAACCGTACCTCTTTTGTCATTTAGACATTTCCAGAATTTTCTCTACATCTTCTTTATGAAGCTGGCTGAAGTTACCAAATGGTCCGCGCTTCATGGCACGATCAATGATCACATCAAATTTATCATCATCGATGTCATAATATCTGAGTGTTTCTGGAGCCCCTATGGAAGACCAGAATTTGCGTAATTCTTCAATTCCTTCTTCTGCCACTTCCCGGTCACTTTTTCCTTCTTTTGTAACCCCGAATACTTTAACAGCTAATTGAACGAACCTTTGCTCATCCACATCTAAATTGTGCTTCATCCAATTAGGGAATAGAATCGCTAGTCCGCCTGCGTGTGGTATATCATGAACAGCTGAGACCGCATGTTCAATATTATGACTTGCCCAGTCACCGCGATACCCCATTTGCAACATTCCGTTAAGTGCGATGGTCCCTGCATATAAGACCGTTTCCCGATGTTCCACTGATTCTAAATCCTTAAGCAGTTCAGGCGCAGTTTCGATGACTGTCCTCAATACCCCTTCAATCATTTCGTCCTGTACAGGTGATTGGGTCGGGGTATGGAAGTACTGTTCTAACATGTGTGTCATCATATCAACAACACCATATATGGTTTGATCTCTCGGGACACTTACTGTATAAGCAGGATCCAATATTGAAAAAGCAGGATTAGTTAAAGGTGCCGCTCCCCATCCATATTTTTCATTCGTTTCCCAATTGGTGATGACTGCACCTGCATTCATTTCAGAACCAGTCGCTGCTAATGTCAGCACAGTACCGAAAGGAAGAGCGGCTTTTGGCTTCGATTTTCGTGTAACAAGGTCCCAGGGAGCTCCATCAAATTCAGCCCCTGCTGCAATCGTCTTCGTACAGTCAATGACACTTCCTCCACCAACAGCAAGTAGAAAGTCAATTTTTTCTTTTTTACAAATTTCTACTCCTCTTTCAACAGTCGTCAGCTTCGGGTTCGGTTCTACACCTGAAAGTTCGAAAACTTCTACATCAGCTTGGCTCAACTGTTTCATTACCTCGTCATAAACCCCGTTCCTTTTGATACTGCCTCCACCATATACAAGCAAGACTTTCTTTGTACCTCCAGGAAGCTGGGTTGGCAATTGGGTGATTTGATCTTTACCAAAAATCAATTTTGTCGGATTATGAAACGTAAAAGCATCCATAAGAATTCCCCTTTCTGATCTGAACTACTTTTCATATTATCCCCGAATTCAATTAATATCTCAAAGGAAATGCAACGTGCATAATTTTCACCATAACGCTTATGCTATGTGGGAATTCCAAATTAAATTGATAAGGAGGTTATCCATATGAGTTGGATTCAACGCGTAGCCTTAATTTTAGTTATCATAGGAGCCATCAACTGGGGACTGATCGGTTTATTCCAATACGATTTAGTGGCGGGATTATTCGGTGGCGGTGAGCAGAGTGGGGCTTTCGCTCGTGTCATTTACACACTTGTAGGCATCAGTGGACTTATTGCCATTTCCCTTTACTTTTCACCAGCAGCTGAATACAGCGATACAACTGCACCAGAAACAAATGAATAAAACAAAGAAACAGACTGGTCTCGCATATTAAGACCCAAGAGGAAAAAATAGTTTCCCCTGTGAAAAGTTACCCTCGACTAGTACAATGAGTTGAATATAAACCCAGTAGTACTTAGTCGATGCAAAAAGAGCCGGGTCAACTGACCCGGCTCTTTTTCATTCATTATTTACGGAACTTTTCACGATCGTCAGACTGTTTGATCCAGTCTTCCAATTTGTCTTTCAAGGAATTAAATCCTGCTGTAGACTCTTCATGTTGTTTCGGTGCCGCTTGCTTGCGTGGGCGGCGTGCAGCTTTTGGTGCTTCTTGAGTTGCACGGATGGAAAGTGAGTATTTGTTGCTCTTTTCATCAATGTTCAAGATTTTAACCTGTACATCGTCACCTTCAGAAAGGTGCTCATTAATGTCTTTAACATAACCGTGTGTAACTTCTGAAATGTGAACAAGACCTTGTACTTTTTCATCCAATGCAACGAAAGCACCGTATGGTTGAATTCCTGTAACTTTACCTTCTAATACCTGTCCTTCTTGGAACTTATCTGACATGCTATACAACTCCTGATTAATTATTATTCGCTTCTTTTCACGCAATAAATGATTTTACCATAAAACTATACATTTAGCAAAGCGCCGTTTCAATTTCACCTCTAAATGTTCATAATTTCACCTTCTCTATCATGGTATAATATAGAAAAGAGTGAGGAGGTATATTTATGTCAGTTGGTAATAACATTCGTAAGTACCGTGAACTGAAGAAGGTGACAATGGAAGAACTCGCCATAAAAGCGAGGATGGGAATACAAACATTAGAAAGTTATGAATCTAATGAACGCATTCCGGAACTTGATACGATCCTCAAAATATCCACCGTCCTTGACATCCCCGCCTCTGAACTTATGGAATTTCATGAAGATGACACTAAAATTGATAAAGAGCTCGAAAATCTCATTAGTGAAATCGGTACAAAAAGTTCCAAGCTCATCTTAAAAAAGGCCCGCGACTTCTCTGAACAGGATGTACTGCGTGCTATGAATCTTCTTTATGATTTAAATCAGCAAAAAAAGTAAATAAATAGGTTTATAATCTATGAAATGTGGTTATATTAAGTAACGTAAGACTTTCTCGTATTCCCCCTGTGTAAGCAGAGCGAACGTTCGCTTTGCTTTTTTTTTGCTTTTTTCCCCCCCCTTGTGTCTTCCACCATTTTTCCATTAAACAAAAACCCGACTGAAAAACATTTTTTTAATAAAGGTATTTAAGAAGTCCTCATTAAATATAAAGCAGTATGTTTTCATTAGACTCCCTGATTCGGTTATGATAATAAGATAAACTGAAATATAGTGGAGGGAACTCTGTTGGAACATTTCAATCAATTCATTTCTAGAAAAGGCACAAGGTCTGTGAAGTGGGATATGGCAGAAGAGCTTTATCAAGATAAGGATGTTCTACCGATGTGGGTAGCAGATATGGACTTTAAAACACCAGAAGCTGTAACCAATGCATTAATGGAACGAGTTGAACACGGGATTTTCGGCTATACTCTTCCTGATCGACTCGTAAAAAACCAAATCACTGAATGGTTATCAAAAAGACACGGCTGGGAGATCGACCCGGAATGGATTACATACAGCCCTGGGGTCATCCCTTCTCTTCACATGATCATTCAATCCTTGACAGATATTGGTGATCACGTTATTATCCAAACGCCTGTCTATCCTCCATTTTACAGTGTCATCAAAGACCACGGACGTCACGTCGTCAAAAACCCTTTGGTGTTAAAAGATAATCGATACGAGATTGATTTCGATGACTTCGAGAGGAAAATAAAAGAAAATGGTGTTACTCTCTTTATTCTTTGCAACCCCCACAACCCAGTGGGGCGTGTATGGACGAAAGAAGAATTAAAAAGATTGAGTGATATATGTGAAAAACACAGTGTGAAAATCGTAGCAGATGAAATCCACGCGGATTTAATTTTCAGCGGCCATAAGCATACGCCAATCGCGTCGCTTTCTGAACCGATAAATCAATTGACCATCACATGCTTGTCTCCAACAAAAACATTTAACTTGGCTGGATTACAAACCTCCTATGTGGTCACTGCTGATGCAAGCATTAAAAAGAAATTAGATAAACAATTTCATAATCAAGGGATGATGATGCTTAACACGCTTGGAATCACTGCGATGGAGGCTGCTTATGAACATGGAGAAGAGTGGTTGGAAGAATTAAATGAAGTCTTAGAAAGTCACCGGGATTATGTGATGGAACGCATCCACTCTGAAACTTCTTTACTCAAGGTCTTCCCTGCTGAAGGAACCTATTTGCTTTGGATAGACTGCCGAGGACTGCAAATGAATCAAAAAGAATTGAAGTCATTCATGCAGAAAAAAGCGAAAGTTGGTTTGAATGACGGAGTATCTTTCGGGGATGAAGGAAAAGGCTTCATGCGTTTAAATATTGCAGCTCCAAAGTCTATATTAGAAGAAGGGATTTCTAGAATCATAGACGCTGTGAATGCTCAGTAAAGTCATGTATGGACATAAAAAAGTCTCCCTGAGGAGACTTTTTTAATTGTTTTCTTGCTTCTTGTCTGGTTCCGTTGGATCACTAGCTTCATCTTTATCAGCATTTAACGTTATTTTTCCGCAAGCTACTCGGTCACCAGAGTCACCGGAAGGCTGCGACATTCCATCATCAGGACCGCTATGAATCACTATGGAGGTCCCCTCTTTTCGCAATAACGACATTTGATCTTCTTTCAATTTCGCTTCGGGAAGCATCAGCTCCGTATCAATCATACCGCTAGCGTCTGCTTCCACATTCGGCATATCTCCCGCATGAGCCCCCTTGCTGTTCATGAGGCCATGCTCCTTAGCCAAAGGATTGAAATGATTCCCTGCGCTTTTGAAATCAGGAGCTTCACATTTTGGAAACTCATGGATATGTACTCCATGCATACCTGGTTCAAGACCCTCAATTTTCAACTTGACTTGAACTCCCTCTGGCTGTTCGGTGAAGACCGCTGTCCCGATTTTATCATTTTCCGAATTGTAAACTGAAGTTTCTAAAGGGGAACGCTCTCCCCCTGAACACCCGACTATCAGTAATAGAAGGATACTCAAAGACACTGACCATTTTTTCATTGTGTACCTCCGTTCCCTAGCGCTTTTCTATGGTTAGTATCTCCTGATAGCGAGAAAATATAACAAAGCCACGCTAGACATAGTGCCTAACGTGGCTTTTGATTTTGAGTAGGTTGTTCTTCCGACCCGAACTTTTCGTCAATTTTTTTTTCTTCTTTTTGAGAAGCTTTTATAATCAAAATCATCGTTGCCGCTGCAGCAACTATAAAGACAATCAACATGAGAACGGCGGGAATGTACTCCGATTTATCTTGTGGAAAGTATAAGAATTCCATCATAATGAACCACATCCTTCTCAGCAAGTATATCAGATAGTAAGGTGCAGATTGAAGAACTTCACGTATTCTTCACATTTTCGTATTTTGTTACAATAGAAATGAGAAAGTAAAATAAAAGGAGGGGAAGTTTTGACAACATTTGAAAATGGAACAATCGTCAAAGCCCACTACAAAACAGGTATTTACATAGGCGAAGTCATAGAAGACAGGAATCGTTTTTACCTCATAAAGGTTCTGGCAGTAGAAAAGCACCCTATGCAAGGAGACTTACACAACCCTGGAAAGACAGAAGATGTCTTCTTTCATCAACGGAAAGCTTTAAGCTATAATGAAAAAGCGAACGTCCAAAAAGAAGCGGTTCATGCATATGAGGAAAATGAAATTCCCGCCTACCAGGAGTCATTGAAACTAGCGGTCCAAACCTTGAGGAGTAAATTGACACGGAGAGAAACTGAATTCAATCAAAATGCGAAAATTCAATTGGATAACCTGGAAAGACAATATTTTGAATAAGAAAGTTGTGGCAGTCATCTGCCACAACTTCTCTTCTTCTTGCAGATAAACATCTTCGATTCTCATACATTTCATATGAGTCAGCAATCCTCTAGTTAATGGATGGCTTTTCCTGAACCACACATGCCCCCACCTTGTGCGTATATCCCTGCCTAACCGGTCATTTTGCTCACACTCTCTATCGATGCATACCGCATAGTACGATCCCCAAATCATTTCTGTAACCTTATTCTTTCAGCCCTTACAATCAACACAACACCATTTGTTTTCTGACATGGGGTATGGTAATTTTAAATAGTCGAAAGTTTTGGAGGAGGTTATACCTATGACAACACATATCGGGGCAAAACCCGGAGATATCGCAGATAAGATTCTTCTTCCCGGGGACCCGCTAAGAGCAAAATATATTGCTGAAAATTTTCTGGAAGATGCTACATGCTACAATGAAGTTCGTGGTATGTATGGCTACACAGGTACTTATAAAGGAGAGCGTATCTCCGTTCAAGGGACGGGGATGGGCGTCCCATCCATCTCCATTTACGTCAATGAATTGATGGAAAGCTATGGTGTGCAGAAATTGATCCGTGTCGGCTCCTGCGGGGCTCTTCAAAGTGATGTGAAAGTTCGCGATGTAATCCTTGCATCTACATCTACTACAGACTCCCAAATGAACCGCATGGTATTCAACGGCATCGACTTCGCTCCTACAGCAGATTTCCATTTGTTGAAGAATGCATATGATGCAGGTGTTGAAAAAGGCTTGAAACTCCGTGTCGGTAACGTATTTACGAGTGATAGCTTCTATCGTGACCAAGCAAAGGACCTTTTCAACCTCTTAGCAAAATATAATGTCTTAGCTGTCGAAATGGAAACTACAGCACTTTATACTTTAGCTGCTAAGTTCAACCGCCAAGCTTTGTCTGTATTAACCGTCAGCGACCACATCCTGACTGGAGAAGAAACGACTTCTGAAGAACGTCAGACAACTTTCAATGAAATGATTGAAGTAGCTCTTGAAGCAGCCATTCAAGACTAATGACGATAATAAAGAAAGCACCCAATTAAATTGGGTGCTTTTATTTTGTAAGAACATTAGTAATATCTTTTATATCAATAGAGAATACCCGATCACCTATGTTCATTAATATATAATCCTTGCCCACCATATCCACTTTCCCATATAAAGTATGATCGATGGTCTGGATGATAAGAATGGTACCGATACTTTCAGTTAACACCTCTGAAAAGGGGAATCTCTTAACAGAATTAAAGACTGAAAACAGCCGAATCCTTTGCTTCAACCGTGATAAAAGAGACAAAGTACAGCCTCCCTTAAATGATCTTATTGTATTCTATACAACATGAGGAGCAATGGTTCCAGTCTAAGGTGAGTGGTAAAGAATAAATATGCAAGCTCATTGAATGTCCTGCGATCCCGAAAATTCCCGAATAAAAAAGCCTCCTAAGCAGCACCGCTTAGAAGGACTTATAAGATTATTGGATAATATATCCTGCCAATGTTTTGGCCATGACCCCCGTAGGACCTTTAGGCCCTAATTCATAGGATGCCTCGGCGATGGAAGTGCCGGCAATGTCCAGGTGGACCCATGGTACCTTTTCCACAAAAGCTCCTACAAATGCCCCTCCCATAATGGCATGTGCTTTCCTGGTCGGGGAATTATTCAAGTCCGCTATTGAACTTTTTCTCACTTGCGCTTGGTAATCTTCATTATATGGCAACAACCATATCGGTTCTCCAAACGTTTCACCCGTATGTTCAACTTCCTGATAGAAGTCTCGATTATTAGTCATTGCGCCAGTCATCCATGAACCTAGCGCAGTTACCACTCCACCTGTAAGGGTGGCCACATCAATAACCCGGTCAGCCCCTTCACTTTGAGCATATGTCACACCATCAGCTAAGGCAAGGCGGCCCTCCGCATCCGTGTTCAATACCTCAATGGTTTTCCCGCTCATAGAAGTTATGACATCATCCGGTTTAAAAGCTGCCCCTGAAATCATATTGTCAGTAGAAGGAATAACAGCGATGACATTCCTGGCCGGCTTCATCTGACCGATTGTTTCCATTGCCCCGAGGACAGCGGCAGCTCCGCCCATGTCCCCTTTCATTCCGGGCATTCCTGCTTTAGTTTTTATGGAATAGCCACCTGTATCATAAGTGATTCCTTTCCCTACAAATGCGGTGACATCTTTCCATTCATCCAAACCCTGGTACTTGAGCACAATCATCTTCGGTGGCTCCACGGACCCCTGGTTGACAGCCAACAACGCTCCCATGCCCAATTCTTCCATATCTTCTTTTTCAAGGATATCTAATGAAAAATCATAATCCTCCGCCATTGTGGTAGCAAACTCCGCCATTTCTGTAGAAGTCAGAATATTCGCTGGCAAATGAACAAGGTAGCGCGCTGTATTTACACCATCTGCGAAAGCATGCCCCTTTTCTAAAGCATTTAGAATCGCTGCTTCATCATAATCTGTTAGAACGGTTAATTTCTCTATTGTCACTGCTTCTTCTTCATCCGTTTTGAATGAAGGTAGCTGGTAGGTAGAGATAATCATTGATTCTGCAATCATAGCTGCCCTGTCGTCCACTTCCCCTTCTCTAGATATAAAGCTTTCCAACCAAAGGGAAGGAGTTTTTGTCCCATCCTTTTGCATCACTTGAAAAGCATGCCCGACGGCTTTTCTGAAGTGGTCTCTTTTCATATCTGCACTTGTTCCTAACCCAAGTACATACAAACGTTTCATTCCTTTTTCGTAAGGGATCGTTATCTTTTCTACATGTTTATAACTGGGAGATACATCACTTTCTCGTATGTAATATTCCAAATCAATATTAAACTGCTCTTTGATTCTTGTTATTTGGTCCTTGTCATAATTACTAAACAAACCGATCAAAATCGTTCCTTCTGTTTTCCAATTATTACTAATCATAAACATATTTAACACCTCCTCCTCTAGTATACAAAAAAAGAAACACTTTGCATCCCTGAAAAGACGTTCACAAATCAATTATGATATAATAGCATTACTCGTGAAAAAATGCTATCTATACATAAATCATTATATATATATCCTCGAATGATCAGAAAGGATGTCAGAATATTGCTGGATTTGTTTCAAAACTTCCCCTTATGGGCGTCAATAGCGGCTATTTTCTTCGCTCAAATCGTTAAGATACCTATTCAATTCATTGCTTCAAAGCAGTTCAACGCTAGCCTTGCTTTCAGTACTGGTGGGATGCCCAGCAGCCACTCTGCTGCAGTAACCGCTTTAGCTACAGGGGTCGGTATTGAACAAGGTTTCGGATCATCTATTTTCGCCGTTGCATGTGTATTTACAATCATCGTAATGTTCGATAGTACAGGTGTAAGACGACAAACTGGTGAACAAGCCATTATGCTGAATATACTTCTTAATGATTTCAACCGGTTTGTAAGTGAAGCCAGAAGTTGGCAGAGTAAAGAAGGGTATCAAAAGAAAGAAGAGCTGAAAGAACTCCTCGGTCATCAACCCATCGAAGTGTTTTTCGGGGGACTTACAGGCATCCTGCTGACATTTTTACTCCATTCCCTCATTTATTGAAGACAATTTTCTTAAATTCTAAGGATGAGTTCAATAAACCAGATCGTAAAAAAACTCTCTTTTCTGATGAAAGAGAGTTTTTTATTGTTTCATTTGCGATCGGAACACTTGCAGTGCTTCATTTTGATTCAGTTTTTCCAGGTCTTCCTCTGTCAATTCTCCACTGCCTTTTTCAATCACGTACACATCAATAGTCTTTTTCCCCCATTGGTCATACACTTCCTCCACTGTAGGAAAGTATAAATCAAGTTTGTTCCCTTTAATCGCCCCTCCAATATCTGCTACTACTCCATAACCATAACCAGGGATGAACAGCACAGTCCCAATAGGGAAAAGATCCAAATCCGCAGCGATCGTAGAATATAAATCTCTTTTTACATTCACACCAGAAAATGTGATCCCATAATTCGGATGCTCCGGTGTTTTCCCTGTCGACTCAATTCCAGCTGTATAACCTGTAGCTGTCACCTCATGGCTTGAGTACTGGGTGAGGTCAATGCTATCTTCTAATGTTTGAACAGCTTCTATCACCGAGCTGGAAACATACCTTTGTTTTGCTTTTTTCACATTTAAACTTTTTTCATCCAACTCCTGGTTCTTATCCTCCAAAGCACTTCCATCAAGGGAAGCACTATTGAATTTTGCTGCCAACCATTCATCAAAGTCTGTTACCGATAGATTCGTCACATTTGAAAACGTACTGTAAAAGGCCAACAAGAATAACAAGGTAAAAAAGACATGCTTGCTGTACTTTTTCATGAAATCACCTCTAGGTGTAATCATGTCCAAGCTCGTCTTTTTTATTCACTATTATATAATAGCGCTGCTACGAAGTGTGTTGACCATTATTTGATAATTATTCAACATACGTGCAGTTTTCTTGAAGACTCGATTTCGAGACTTTTATTGAGATTATTGGGCTACGTGGAACAACTCGCTTTCCGCGGGAGCGCGATGAGCCTCCTCGAGCAAACTGAAGCGCCCCCTTATTGTTGGACACTTTCAAAGAGGTGTCTAAAGTGACGAAATTTGGTTCAGAACTGAAATTACAAATTGCTAAACGCTACTTACAAGGATTCATCAGTTATAGGGATTTAGCGTCAGAAACAGGTGTTGATGATTCATCTATTCGCTATTGGGTGAAGTTGGTTCGACATCATGGTGATCAAGCCTTTGTTTTTCCCTATACAAACTATTCGCCTGCCTTTAAACTGGAATTAATTCAATTTATCGAACGAACGGGTTGTTCCATTCGGGAGGCATCGGCGATTTACCATATTCCTGACTCTTCTATGGCTCGAAGGTGGAAGGAAAAGTGGAAAAAAGGTGGATACGATGCCCTTCGGATGTATGAAAAGGGGTCGAAAGCCGTGTCGGAAAAGAAAAACAACACCGATGAGTCTATTGAGTCAGTTAAGAGAGAGAACGAACAATTACGTGCGGAGAACGCTTATTTAAAAAAGTTGAATGCCTTAGTTCACGAGAAGGAAAAATCGGCACAAAAGAAAAAGCGCAAGTAATCCAAGAACTAAGGCACGCATTCCGCCTCCAAGTGCTGATTAAGGTCGCCGGCCTAGCACACAGTACCTTTTATTATGCCAGTAAAAAGCTAAGCCAGCCCGACCCTGACCGCAAGTGGAAAAGAAGGGTTCTCTTCATCTATAACACTCATAATGGCCGTGTAGGATACCGTAGAATTACGGACATCCTCGTGAGAAAAAATTATAAGGTTAACCACAAGAAAGTCTACCGAATCATGGTAGCGCTGGGCATTGCATGTCAGGTGAACCAAAAGAAATACGTCTCTTATAAAGGGAAGGTTGGGAAAACCGCCGATAACGTACTAGACCGCCATTTCAAGAGTGATCGCCCCAATCAGAAATGGGTCACAGACATTACGGAATTCCGCGTGTTCTCCCAGAAATTTTACTTGTCTCCTGTCCTTGACCTATTCAATGGAGAGATCATTTCCTACACCTTAGGCGAAAGACCGACTTTTTCTCTTGTAGAGGAGATGCTTGACCAAGCACTGGAAAAGAAGGAGGAACACGAAGATCTTCTCATCCATTCGGATCAAGGTTGGCATTACCAAATGGCTCAGTTCCGAAAGAAACTCCAAGATCACAACATCACTCAAAGTATGTCTAGGAAAGGGAACTGTCATGATAATTCGGTGATGGAGAATTTTTTCGGCATCTTTAAATCGGAATTCTTATACTATGAAGAATTTGATAGTATTCAACATTTCAAAGATCGTTTTGAGACATATATGCATTACTACAACCATCTTAGAGTCAAATCCAGGTTAAAGGGAAACAGTCCTGTCTTAGAAAGGCAAATGTATGAAAAAGCATCATAAACTATGTGTCCAATTTTATGGGGTCAGCACAAACGCTCTGTGGGGTCTCATCCTGCACTCTTGTCCCGCAGGAGTCTCCTTGTTCCCCTCCGCCCTTACCTTATAATTTTCTCGAAATCGCATTTAGGCATCTTTCTAAGTGTTGAGAACTCTGTGCAAATAATATTTCATAGCCTTTTTCAACTAAGAAACCCCTTCTACAAAAAGTCGGTTTCGAGAATTTCTTATGGCAATGGTCGCTTGGGAAGGGTGAGACTCTCGTGGGAACAGGGAGTAGGCGAGATCCCACAGGGCTTTTAAGCCCGAGGAAGCTCGCCAGTTCCCCCCACAGGAAAGTGTTCAAAGGTGGAATTGCCCTGGGAGACACGACTAGCATAAGCAGAACATTAACGGAATGTGCTTTTTCATTCCTTTGATGTTCTGCTTATGTCGCGAGTGTCTGGGCAATGTACCTGGAGGAATCCTTCCCAAGCGACCCTTTATTCCACACAAACATCTCGAAATCATCCTTTAATAGCAACATGTACAAAAAAAGCTGCTGAAGGCGTATTTCGCCTTCAGCAGCTTTTTGTTAAAACATTTGATATCCATTTTTCCTAAGTAAACGAATGATAATTCCCGCCACAATTGTTCCAGCAAAACCGCTTGCAAGAATAATGATGTCCACAACCTGCAAGTTCATCAATTGTTCAAAGACCGTTGAAAAAGAGCTCGACGGTTCAGTGAAATACTTCGTCCATGAAAAGCTATCTACGATGAACAGTACAATAACCGGATATACGAATGACATAATCCACGAAGATCTTAAAAGCATATTTAATAGAAACGAAATTCCGAAAAATAGAACAAAAAACAATAACATAGATACAACGAATTGCACGATATTCAATGTTGCTTCCCCCTAAAACTGTTCAACAGTTCACTTACCCAAACCTCATTCTATAATGGTTGGAACAAAAGCGCAAGAGCCCATTCCTCTGACAAGCTTAGGCAAACGACAAATGATGTAAAGCAACAAAAAAGCGAAGGCAGTTGGGACTGCCTCCGCTAACTCATGATTAATGGAAGAAATTAAGCTTTCCTTTTTTCAGAAGTAAACCAATTCCACCCAGTTTCAATAAATAACGGTTATCGATGACTTTCTTCATCGCTGTGGCTGACCATCCGAACAATTTCTTATCGTCAAACACTACACCGATGGCATCGTCATGTCCAAGAGAAGCAACTGTTCCTTTCAAGTCTGGCTTGAATGCTTCCAAGTGATTATCACCTTTAACAAGACGGACAAGGTTTGCAGCTGTATGCTCTGCTTGTTGAATAGCAATCTGAGCTGTAGGCGGGTAAGGGCGTTCTGTTTCTTCGTTCATGATCAATGCACAGTCACCCACGATGAACACATCGTCATGGCCTTCAGGACGGAGGTCGTCTCTTACTGGAATACGGCCACGATTCGCTTCAAACCCAGCTTCTTCTACTAAGGAGTTCCCACGTACACCAGCTGCCCATACAACTGTATTCGTTTCGATTTCTTCACGCTGCTCGTCTTTTTCGAAAACGAGTTTATTTTCAGTGACTTCTTTGATCATCGCACCAATTTTGAATTCAACTCCACGCGCTTCAAGAGAGTTCATTGCATACTCTACCAGTTCTGGATCGAAACCAGGAAGTGCTGTAGGCGCAGCTTCTACGTTGATGATACGAACGCGGTCACGTGGCACATCATATTCTTTGCAAAGCTCTGGTATACGGTTCGCCAATTCTCCAACGAATTCGATACCAGTAAATCCGGCTCCACCTACAACAATGTTCAAGCGTTCTTGTTTTTTGTCTGATTCATTGTTGTATTTAGCGAAGTTGTACTCGATATGCTGACGAATCAACCGAGCACTGTTAATGCTGTTAATTGTATAAGCATTTTCTTTCAAACCAGAAATTCCGAACGTAGCTGCCTCAAAGCCCAGACCGATAACCAAATAATCATAAGAAAGCTCGCCATTTTCCAGCATTACTTTCTTATCTTCTTGCTTAATATCTGTTACTGTATCTTGGACAAAATTGACTTTGCTGGTATTCACAACGTCTTTGATTTGAATACGGGTACGATCATGGTGTAGAGTACCTGCTGCATTTTCATGTAACCATGTTGTTTGATAGTGATAACTATGTTTGTTCACTAATGTAATGTTCGCCTCATTGACCCCTAAGCTTTTTTGCAACTTCACGGCTGTCATGATGCCACCATAGCCGGCACCAAGAATGACAATGTTAGGATTCTTCATGAATGATCACTTCCATCTCGTAATTTTTTGCAATCCGTTAATTTCTTTGTGACTCGTTTCACACAAAAAAACATTAAAAAAAGCCTGTCGACTTTGATTGAAAGGTGTCACAAATTCGTAATATGTTTTCTTATTTCATCTTAGACCTTTTCCCATTCATTTTCAACCCAAAATCAATTTATCAAAATTATAGAACAATTACCGTTCTTGTAACTGCTTACATAGGTTCAGTGTTCCCACTACAATTTCTTTTATGATAGAATGTGCTTTAGTGACATTTTTCATCAGGAGGGTAATTATGAGTGATAAAATATATGATATAACTGTCATCGGTGGCGGCCCTGTCGGCTTATTCACTGCTTTTTATGGTGGTATGCGCCAAGCGAGTGTCAAAATCATCGAAAGTCTCCCGCATCTCGGGGGGCAACTGACGGCTCTATATCCGGAAAAATATATCTTTGATGTAGCCGGTTTCCCTAAAGTCCGTGCTCAGGAGCTTGTCGACAGTCTTGAAGAACAGGCAATGGCCTTCGATCCAACCATTGCCTTAGAACAAGAAGTCGTATCTTTGGAACGACTGGAAGACGATACAATCAAAATGACAACAGATAAAGAAGTACACTATACAAAGACAATCGTAATTACAGCAGGAAACGGAGCCTTTCAACCGAGAAAGCTGAAGATAGCTGATAGTGAGCGCTTTGAAGGTACAAACTTACATTACCATGTGAACAATATGGATAAGTTCCGCGATAAAAAAGTCATGATTGCCGGCGGGGGGGACTCCGCTGTTGACTGGGCTTTAATGCTTGAACCGATTGCAAAACAGGTTTCTCTCGTCCATAGAAGAGATAAATTCAGAGCTCACGAGCACAGTGTTGCTCAACTGAATGAATCAAATGTAAGAATAATGACTCCGTTCACACCAGAAAAAATGATCGGAGAGGAAAGAATCGAGCAAGTGGAACTGCAAGAGGTGAAAGGTGACAGGTTAGAAACTATCGATGTTGATGATGTCATCGTCAACTATGGTTTCATTTCCTCTTTAGGTCCAATTAAAGATTGGGAACTTGAAATAGAGAAAAATAGTATCGTCGTTAATTCAAAAATGGAAACGAACATTAAAGGAATCTATGCTGCCGGAGATATTTGCACATATCCAGGTAAAGTCAAATTGATTGCTTCCGGGTTCGGCGAAGGTCCTACAGCTGTCAATAATGCGAAAGCCTATATCGATCCAGATGCCCGAGTACAGCCTAAACATTCAACAAGCATGTTTTCCTAAAACCATCCAAAGTTATTTGTAAAGGAAGGAGTCTGAAAATGACCTCCTTCTTTTTTTTATGAAGCACAGGATACATGAGATTCTTATGCGGTCGTTTAAAATTTCAGCAAATAAAAAACCTTCCTGCATGACAGGAAGGATAGTCTATATTATTAACAGTTCGGGTCAGGTGTACCAGCGTTCGTAGCTGTCTTGAAGGAGGATCCACAACCACAGGAAACAATGGCATTCGGATTATCAATCGTGAAGCCTCCGCCCATCATATTCTGTTTGAAGTCAATTGTTGTACCTTCAATGATTGCTGCATCTTGTCTATTGACAACGACCGGGATACCACTTGACTCTTCAGTCAGATCAAGTTCTTCATTGATTTCTTCTTCGAAGCCCATGCTATAAGACAATCCACTACAGCCTCCACCTTTGACTCCAAAACGAAGACGAACATCCCCATCTTCCTCTTTCAGCATCTCTTTAATTTGGTGACTAGCGGCTTCCGTAATGTTCAGAATCATCCAAAGCCTCTCCTTTCTCTTCTTAATAAATAGTATACTAAAGTGACAAACGTTTAATCAAACACCAGGACCCTATTTCTTTAATGGCCAAGGTATCCTGAAAAATGGATTTCAACGATGAATGCATTTACTTATAGGGTTTCATCCAGTTGTTCATATATTTTATCTACCAGTTCTTCTGGTGTATCAGCCATTACCCGGTCTCCTTCGACTAGAGCATACAGGGTTTGGGAACAAAGACCACAGTTACGTAAACAACCATATTCGACAACATCAAGATCAGGATCTTTCTCCAGCTCCGCCTTCGCAGCTTGTGATCCGCTGACCAAGTTATTTATACAGAATTCAATCAATGGATTCATCCGCTTCACCTCATTCTAATGGATGAAACCCTACCTTCATTCAATTTTATCACACCTCCCCTACTCAGGGCTATGGATTGCTTACTTGTTGAATGCCGTAACCTTCCAGAGCTTTGTAAACACTTTTCAATCGTGGATTACCTTCTCCAACTATTTCCCCCTCTACTAATACGAGGGGATAGAACAGCTCTTCATCCAGAAGCTGATGGATAATTTCGCCCTCTGCCCCTACTTGACCCTTTGTATGAATATCATAATATTGAAAATGAAGCCGCTCTTCTCCGTACTTCCTGGTAATAGCTGCTTGCAGCCATTCATAGGTTTCCTTAGAACCTGGGGCGTTCACACAACTTGCGCATTTAATTTCCGCTCCATACACAACAACATGAACAGTCTCTCTCTCCTCTTTCATTTTGAGGCTTCCCCCCTAAGTAGTTGATTTCCTTTCATTTTACAAAAGAACTGAAAAAAGATAAAATGATAATAGTTCTCAATTCTAAAGATTTTGGAGCAGACAACCATAGATTTTTTATTGATTTCGTTTTATAATGATACTTAAGAAAGGGGAAGATTGAACATGAATGAACAAGTTCAAGAAGTACTGAATAAACTTCGCCCATTTTTACTTCGTGACGGGGGAGACGTTGAACTCGTCGATGTCGAAGACGGAATCGTCCGCTTGCGTCTCATGGGAGCTTGCGGCAACTGCCCGAGTTCAACGATCACTTTGAAAGCAGGTATTGAACGTGCGCTCGCTCAGGAAGTACCAGGAATTTATGAAGTGGAGCAAGTATTCTAATACAGTTCGAAAAAATTCCGCACACATTTATGTGTGCGGAATTTTTAGTTTACAGGAGTTATCACTGGCTTGTCCTTAAAGAATTCGACTAAATTATCCAGACATAGCCGCATCATTTTATAACGAGTTTCTACACTTGCTGAACCTATATGAGGCAAACAGGTCACTTGTGGGAGTTGCAGCAATGGATGATTAGAACTGATAGGCTCTTCTTCAAAAACATCTAAGCCGGCAGCAGTGATTTCATTATTTTCCAATGCTTTCTTTAAAGCTGTTTCATCTACTGTAGCCCCCCTGGAAGAATTAATGAAAATTGCCGTGCTTTTCATTTTTCGAAAGGCTTCATAGTTGAACATATGACGGGTCTCTTCTGTCAAAGGTGTGAGACAGACGACATAATCTGCTTTTTCTAACAAATCCTCAAACTCCACAAACACTGCCCCCACCTTTTCTTCAGCTTCAGGCTTACGCGAACGATTATGGTAAATGACATTCATATCGAATCCTAGCGCTCTTTTAGCTACCGCTTCTCCTATCCGTCCCATACCCACAATCCCGATTGTTTTATGGTGAATGTCACTTCCAGCAAGCAACAAAGGGGACCAGTGTTCCCAAGCGCCTGTTTTAATATAATCATTTGCCTCAAGTAAACGACGAGCTGTCGCCATCAGTAGACTGAAGGTCAGGTCTGCGGTGGTATCTGTTAAGACGTCCGGTGTGTTAGTAATTTTCACCTGATTATCTGAAGCAGCGTCTACCTCCACATTGTCGTAACCCACCGCCATATTCGCTACAATCTTTAGATTTTCAGCATGTTCAAATAAAGTTTGATTTACATCGTCTGACAACATTGTCACAAGGCCATCAGCATTTTCCGCTTTCTCCAATAGGACTTGGCGATCAACGGGTTCCTCTTCTTTTGCCCACATTTCTATATCCAAATGGTTACGATAGGGTTCAATTACTTCATCTGGTAATGTACGAGTGATATAAATTTTAGGTTTTTCCATCAATGGCACCTCCGCGTCTTTTTAAATAGTGTATCATATTCTCTGACACATAAATCTTTATTCACAAAGTCCTCTTGCACCATATGTCAGAAAATTTGATATAATGAACATAACCCCCTTTGTTTGTGCAATAATAAACTCGGGTATGAATGTTGTGCAAGTTATGAGGAACAGGAGGGAATTCACTATGGCAAACGATAAAAAAGTGTCCGGCCTTGAAAAAACAGCAAGGGAATGGCTGTTAGCACGGGGCGTAACCATCGATGACATGGCAGATCTCGTTTACTACTTACAATCTAAATACCATGAAGAATTATCAATGGACGATTGTCGCTATAATGTCAACAAAGTGTTGACAAAACGTGAAGTCCAAAACGCAATTATCACCGGTATCCAGCTGGACCAGTTAGCCGAGAAAAAATTACTGGAAGAACCGCTCCAATCCACAATTGAGGTGGATGAAAGCCTTTATGGTATCGATGAAATCATTGCATTTTCAATCGTAAATGTCTATGGCTCCATCGGTTTTACGAACTATGGTTATATCGATAAACAAAAGCCTGGGATCCTGCAGAAATTAAATGATAAATCATCTGGGGAGTGTCACACATTTTTAGATGATATTGTAGGAGCAATAGCTGCTGCCGCTTCAAGCCGCTTAGCCCACAGTATTGCAGGAGACGAAGAAGATTAATACAAAAAACCGGCATTTTCCGGGGTTACTGAAAAACCATAACTTCTTGAATTATGCATGAAATAAAGAAGCCGAGTTGGACGATTTTATCGTTCAACTCGGCTTCTTTATTTCTTAATTCTCCATGAGCTAGTATTCGTTGATATAGACGGAGAATGTCGCCACCGCCATCTTGTACAAGCAGAGCGACTTTCTTTTATAAACCAAAGAAATCATTCTTTTTAGAAAAGCCTCTGTAGATTCCACGATGGACGTTCAGTGGTGACACCTGCGGCAATAGCACAACCCGAAGATTCACCTTGTAAAGTGAATCTCTTGACCAAGTTAGCTAAGGACAGCGGCAAGCATCCACCGGCAAGCGATTCGTGAGGAGCAGTACCAAACTTTAACAACTCCTCTGGATTGAAAAGTGTTTCAGTAGCCCGCGGTTTTTAAAATTTTCTGAAACCTCCCCATCACTTATACCGTATTCCATAAAAAGACTATTACAGAGATATGAAAGGGGAAAGTGTGAAAATGAAAAAACTTAAGGGGAAATTGATTTGGCTTCTCCCATCCATCATTGTGCTTTTCGGAATCACTCTTTTATTCATGGAGAATTATAATGAAGTGACGGAACCTGCCAATGAAGAGTGGAGTCGTGAGTTGGAGGTAGGATTGACATCGGTGTTAAGAACTCCAACTACCCACCTGCTGGACGAAAAAAGAAGCATTACATACATAACAGAAGACGGGGTTCAAAGGAACATATATGATGATCGGTATAATCTTTTAAACAAAGAAGTATATAACATACCTGTGGATAAATTCACTGAATTCTACTTTGACAAAAACCGGTTAATTTTTGCTGATTATCACAATATCTATGATGAAAAATCAGGTGAGAAAATTACTGAAATCGATCAATTTTTCCCACTAAAAAACCAAATCTTATATACAAAAGATCAAGAACTTTATATTCTGGATACCGATCAATTTGAAAGCACTCCCCTTTTGGGTCTGGATGATAACACCTCACTCCAGGTCCAGCAATCCGGGGACGGAACTTACCTATTAACACACAAGGCGGATGAAAACGGTAACCAAATGAAATATTATGAATTCACAGAAGGGGAAGTTAACAAATTAGGGGAATCGGAATTTTCAATTCTAGGCACTGAAGAAGTACGTGATATTCAGTTTACCTTTCAAAATGACTCCTATCATTTACTCTTAACAACTGTACAAAAGCAAAGCATGTCCGGAAAAGCGTCTAATTATTATTACTACGCAGAAACCCCTTTTGGTGAAGATCCTGATTTAAAGAAGATGAGCTTTCAAGACCCAGTAGGGAATGCAGAGCTGAGAGAAGTCTCAGATTTAATCATGAAATCGGATGAAAATTCAACTACCCTGCTTTTTAAAGCAATCGGATCAACCGAGACCAGGTTCAACGAACCCGATCAATTTAATATTTATAAATCTTTGATTGATAAAGAAGGCACACAGCAAATAACAAGAATGAGTAATACACCAGATATTTCACACCATCCTACATGGATCGATGGAGAGACGATAGCTTGGGTGGATAACGGTGGAGACGCCAATAAAATTCTTATATCCTCAATGGATCCAAGCATTATAGAAAAAGCAGACCAAGTGAAACAAAGCAGCCTTATACACGCGCTCGGAAAAACAATGGGCATGCTATCCTTCAGCTTCTTGGCACTGATCATTGCAATGTTTTGGTTCATTTGGCCTTTCCTATTCCTGGTCGTGCTGATGTTCTCCAGTAATCGAGCAATGGAGGAAGACCATTCTTGGGTACTTTATACAGGAATCACTATTTACATGCTTGCAGCTCTAATCGTTCGTGACCCTATCTTTTCAGATCGCTTACTAGCTGCAGCACCACAATACCTTAGCTTTCCAGGTAGTCCTTTCCTATTCATCATCGGGTTTGCTTTATTAGCTTTTGCTATTTTAAAGTCAGGAGCACGCATCAGAGATTGGTCCATATCCATTCAGTTGACCTATTTCATCGGCATCCACGTGCTTTTAGTTACAATTTTCTTTGGTCCTTATATTATGTAAGACACCATGCATTTAAGTGTTACTAATAGCTGAAGAGGCGATGACAAACGAATTTTTTCTCTAGAAAACCCGAACGAATCCGTTCGGGTTTTCTAGATGAATCAATTAATGCATATGCCGCTCCGGCAACATCTGATCCATTCTACACTATTGTTTGTCTTTTCCAGTGACAGTTAGTATGTTGTCCCATCACTTTTTTTCATCCAATCGAATAAATCAAAGCATTTGTAAGTCGGGTGCACATCATCATCTGTAAGATCATTGAATGAGCTGAGACCTGTCTCAACCATCAAGGTATCAATTCCAGCTCGGATCCCAGCCTTGATATCTGTGTTGTAATTGTCACCCACCATCAGCACTTCTTCTCTCCCGTATCCTAACCTTTTCAAAGCACGGTCCATGATCAAAGATTCAGGCTTCCCAACAAAAATAGGCTCTGTTCTTGTGCTGACTGATATCACGGCGGTCAGTGCTCCATTACCTGGTACCATCCCCCGCTCGGTAGGGATCGCAATATCACCGTTTGTGCTCAGCAAAACCGCTCCTTGTCTTACTTCTAAACAAGCTTGTGTAAGTTTCTCATAATTAATTTCCCGGTCGATGCCGATAACGACGTAATCCGCATCTTTTTCCACGAGCAACAACCCTTCATTTTCAAGCGCATCATAAAGCCCATGTTCACCAATGACGAATACGCGCGCCGATGAATTCTCACTCTTGATATACTCAGCCGTGGCGATACTGCTCGTATAGACTTGTTCCTCGGTTGCTTCAACACCTAACTTAATCAGCTTCTCAGCGATCTGGCCAGTTGTCTTTGAGGAATTATTAGTCAAAAATATGTAAGGAAGCTTCTTGCTTTTTAAATACCGGACAAACTCGGAAGATCCATCAATCTTTTTATCTCCTTTATACATCGTTCCATCTAAATCAATCAGGTAAGCCTTATAGTCCTTCAATCAATTCCACAACCTTTTCATCAAGCTTCTTGACACATCAGTTTTTCGAAAATGCTGAAACTGGGCCCAATTCGTTATCTAAATATTCCCTCACACGTACAGGAAAATTTTCAATAGAAGTCCATTGATCATTCCATACTTTTTCCACATCAGTATGAGGAATATTCGTATAATGTTGGACAACCACTTTCCTCAATTGGATGAACCGTTTGTATCCCTCTTGTTCATCTACTGGCAATACTTTCTCATCAGTAAGAATATCAATGATATCTTCATAGCTGCCAGGGTCTCTCATAATAAATCCATCAATCATCATGTTACCCACATCAATGATTGCCTCAACACTCAAATGTGTCAAACGTTCGAGCAGCAGAAGCTCGGCAAAATCACTAAAAGAATGTTGCTTGTATTCTGATTGGATTTTTTCCATATAATTTAAAATTTCTTCGATTTTTGCCCTGTTCACAAAGTACATGCTTATACCTCCAAAAAACTTTTTCACACAGATTCCATAAATATGATAACATAATTCATGGTTTTAATTAAAAAAGTATGTCTATTTAAGATTCATGTTAGCCTAAGCAGATCTAGAAGAATCGGAGGAGAAATGATATGGAGAGAGAATTAGCCTTAGAACTTGTACGAGTAACAGAAGCTGCTGCCCTTGCTTCCGCACAATGGATGGGGCGTGGAGACAAAATAAGCGCAGATGATGCCGCCACTACGGCAATGCGAACGATGTTCGATTCCGTTTCTATGGATGGCGTCGTTGTAATTGGTGAAGGTGAGATGGATGAAGCACCGATGCTTTATATAGGTGAGAAACTGGGAAATAAAGCCGGCCCGGCTGTTGATATAGCTGTCGATCCATTAGAAGGGACTAGCATTGTATCAAAAGGACATAATAATGGGGTAGCTGTAATTGCTGCTGCGGAACGTGGTGCCCTTTTACATGCTCCTGACATGTATATGGACAAGGTTGCAGTAGGAAAAAATGCCAAAGGCCTTATTAGTATCGACGATCCCATTGAACGGACGATTGATATTGTCGCTCGCGCCAACAACAAGCGCGTAAGAGATTTAACTGTCATCATTCAGGAACGCGATCGCCACCAGGAAATCATCGATCGTGTCATTGAAAAAGGCGCCCGTATCAAATTGTTCGGTGATGGAGACATCGCTGCTGCAATTGCTACCTGCCTTCCACAAACAGGCGTAGACCTTTTCATCGGCACCGGTGGAGCACCTGAAGGAGTCATAACCGCTGCAGCTGTGAAGAGTCTAGGAGGCGATATGCAAGCTCGCCTGGCTCCACAAAATGAGGCAGAGATTACCCGCTGTCATGATATGGGTATCGAAAACCCATCTGAACTCCTCACTCTTAATGACCTTGTAAAAAGCGATGATGCCATCTTCGCTTGTACAGGAGTAACAGAGGGTGAATTATTGAATGGTGTGAAATTCCTGGGCGGGGACCTTGCAGAAACAGACTCCATAGTAATGCGGGCAAAAACTATGACAGTCCGATATGTAAAGGCCCATCATCATTTGAACCTCAAGCCCCACTTAAAGACCAACGAAGAATAGGAGATGATGAGTTTATGGCTGAACGACCTCTTCTTGAGGATATCACTCAAGATACAAGCACTCGCTTCGTATCCTTTACCACTGGAACCCATCGGTTTGAGCTCGCTTTAATGAGAGCCGAGTATTTCAATAACCAGACAATGGTCATCAACTTGCCGAAAAACCGTCAAGCTTTATTGGATTTGGAAAACATTAACCAAGACGGGCACCTCGAGCATATGTTCCAGTTAAGTGCGATGGAGGCAGAGGAACTTCGCAATTACCTTCCCTACTTGTTATGAGAGAATAAAGAAACTTCCCCTGGCTAAACTAAAGCTTGAAGGAGGTTTTTTTATGGGAAAAGGTAAAGATCAATATTCGGATTTCGCCAATGTTGAAGCCCAACGAAACTTTTTAACTCCTGAGCAACTACCCGAGGGCCCTTATGGTGCACCTCGAAACAAGTACGAACCCGTAAACAACGAAAAAAGTGCTCCATGGACAGAGAAGCAAAGATACTATAGTGCTTTCAACTATGAAAATAAAGCACTGCACCAGGATCTGCCCCGTCAAGAAGATGGAGCCCATCCACTTCATGATGAAACAGATGAGGACCTTAAGCCTTCAGAAGAAAAACATTGAAAAAAACCGACGTGCTTTTACGAAGCGCGTCGGCTTTTAATTTCTTATCCGTTTTAATACAAAATATGAACATCCAAAATTACAGTATTCATATAAATAATCTTCCAACGTACTGATCTTCGTATCAAATGTAGCTTTAGAATTTTGATCATCATAAAAACCTTTAAGACGGAGCTGGCCATACCCCCAATCTCCTACAATGAAATCATATTTATTCAAAATATCACTGAAGCGTCCTTCCACTTCCTCTTGTTGAAAAGCTTCTTGATGATCTTCTAAAACCTCATATGTTTTACCGAATAGTTCGACCACTTCTCTCACCTCTATCCTAACAATAGTGTATCACATTTGATATTAATGACGGAATCGCAAGTTCGGGAAAAAGGTATGTTTCTTTTGAAAATGACCAATCTAAGAACTATCACGATATTATTTTCAAGGAGGAACTACATTGAATAAATTAATGAAAATCACGATCTTTTTTACTCTATTCGCCTTGATTGCAGCAGGATGTCAAGAAATGAAAGAGGAAGAAGCGAAGAATATGATGGATGATGATACTTTGAATGGAAACGCAATGGATGGGTACAACGACAAACCGAAGGATGGCCAAGTCGGATATGTAAGATTCAATAAACAACAGCTCAACCAAGACACAGAAAAAAATAGAGAAATTAAAGTCAATCGCGAACAAATGGCAGATATGATTTCAAGAATGATCCTTCGTTATGACAAATTCGAAGACGTAGCTACTGTAGTAACAGACAATGAAGTTCTGGTAGCCTATAAAAAAGCAGACGACACTGATCGAGAATCAGCTGCAGATATGGTACAGAAAACCGCATATTCCCTAGTGCCAAGCTTTTATCATGTATATGTCTCTGACAACCCCGCTTCTTTTGGTGATATCCAAAGCTTGAGCAATTCGACAGTTTATGACCAAGGATATAATGACACGATTGACAGTATTATTAAAAAAATGAAGAACTCACCACAAGGAAAAGTCCAGGAAGAAAACTCTAATCAGCCGAACGTCGGGCCGAATATGGATACGAAAGATAAGACAGGGATGGAAAATTAAACGGCAACCCAATTTTTCCAAACATAAGAATCAGCTTCCTGTTTAATGCTAAAGGTATCAAAAAAATGTAGGTGAACTATATGAAATATTTCGGTCTAATGATTTTATGCCTTTTAATGAGCTGCTTCTTTCACGCTGAAACTATTCATGCAGATGAAGAAAGTAAAGATCGAATGGCTCTTTATAAAAAAACTTCCGTAATTACTGATATCCCCTGGGAGTACTTGGCAGCTATCGATCAATATGAACGACAAGTACATGATGACCCGGAAGATGGCAGGATAACAGCCATACAAGTCGACCCTATGTTTTGGACTGGGACTGCTGGGGAAATGCCTGCCCACCTATTCCCTACAGGTTGGGGTTCTGATGGGAATGGTGATGGAAATGTACAAATTGAAAATGATGAAGATCTCTTATGGTCCCTTGGGAACTACATCAAGTCATACGGAACCACAGAAGAAGATATCAAAATTGCACTATGGAATTATTATAAACGAGACCTGACTGTACAGACCATAATGAATACAGCAGAAGTCTTTAAAAAATTCCAAACTGTCCAGTTGACTAATCGTGACTTCCCATTACCTAAACAAGCGAATTACAGCTTCAGAAGTACGTGGGGAGATGCGCGTGGCTTCGGTGGCAGAAGAGTTCACGAAGGAACAGATATCTTTGCGAATTATGGCGTACCGGTCAAGTCCACGACTTACGGAGTCATCGAAATGAAAGGATGGAACAAGTTCGGAGGGTGGCGCATCGGAATACGGGATATTTACAATATATACCATTATTATGCCCACCTTCAAAACTTTGCTGAAGATGTGAAAGTTGGGGACATCGTGCAGCCTGGAGATGTAATTGGAGCTGTAGGAGCATCTGGTTATGGACCACCAGGGACATCCGGTAAATTCCCTCCTCATTTGCATTACGGAATGTATCAAGACAATGGAAAAAATGAATGGTCCTTCGATCCCTATCCTTTTCTGAGAAAATGGGAACGGATGGCCAAATAAAAAAATAAGCGCCGCACTTTTTCAAGTGTGGCGCCCTTATTTTTTATTTGGATTTTTTCACTGCATTCATAATACTTGCAGCAAGTCCTCCCCAAATTACGACCATACCAATAACCATCATTGTAATAGCACCAGCTGTCATATTAGCCTACCTCCTTATTTTCATCCCCAAGAGCTTTGGAATCCCAACGTTTAAGAGTCATTAGGAAACCGATAACGATTGCGAATGCAGCAACAAACCAACCACCGAATAAAATGAAGCCATCTGTGTAGCCTTCATAGTTACCGGTCTCGGTATCAAATTGTCTAAGAAGGTTCGTTTTGAAAAGATCGAACATCATAAATCCTAGTACAAGTGGTGTGATGACTCCAAGACAAATCTTCCACCATCCACCCAGACGGATATCGGAAATGCCATTCGCATGGTTTTGGAAATCACCAAGACTACGTAAGAACCAGGCAATGACAACAACTTCAACTAATCCGACGAAAGCTACACCGAATTGATTGATGAAATAGTCTGCCGCATCAAGGAAGAACAAACCACCTTGTGTTGCAAATAATAGCGAGATAATAGCTGCTAGACCGCCACCAAATCCTACTGCTGCTTTTCTTGATAATCCCAACTTCTCGCTTAAAGCGGCTACATAAGTTTCCGATATCGAAATTAAAGAAGACAAACCTGCCAATACTAGAGATAAGAAGAACAAGAATCCGAAAAGACCATTTAAGGCAGGAAACTCGTTAATGATTTGTGGGAAGACCACAAAGGCTAACCCCACACCTCCACTTACAACCTCATCTACAGGAACGTTATTTTGAGATGCCATGAAACCTAGGGCTCCAAAAACTCCGATACCAGCTAATAATTCAAAACCAGAGTTACTGAATCCAGCAATGAAAGCGTTATTTGTAATATCCGATTTTTTCGGAAGGTAACTGGAATAAGTGATCATAATAGCAAAAGCAATCGATAAACTGAAGAAAATTTGACCATAAGCGGCTACCCACACCGAGCTGTTTGTAATCGCATCAAAGTTTGGTGCGAAGAACGTTTGCAAACCTTCTGCTGCACCAGGTAGAGTGATCGCTCTGATCACGATGATCAAAAATAGAACGACAAGCGTCGGAATGAAAATTTTGTTAGCTGCTTCAATTCCCTTTTTAACTCCTTTGAAGAGAACCCCCAACGTAATGACCCAAACAATAAGAAGTGGAATCAGAACACCAGGTACAAGGCTTCCTGTTTGACCAGGATCTACAGATAATTGCAAATATTCATTGAACAAAAAGCCTTCTGTATCGTCTCCCCAAGAAAGATTGAAAGCGAAGATACTATACGAAATAGCCCAGCCGATTATGACGGCATAGTAAGTCGAGATGACGAAAGATACTAATACAGCCCACCATCCCAGCCATTCTGCTTTCTTATTCATTCTAAAGAAAGAAAGCGGTGCAGAACCACGGTACTTGTGACCGATTGTAAATTCCATGACTAACAACGGAATACCCGCTGTCAAAAGAGCAAATAAATAAGGTATGAAAAATGCCCCTCCACCGTTTTCATAAGCTACTGCCGGAAAACGCCAGATATTTCCTAAACCGATTGCCGAACCAACGGCTGCTAGTATAAAACCAGCTCGTGTTCCCCATTGTGCACGATTTTCCATGTGAAAGACCTCCCTGAGTTATCGAAACCCTCAAAAAAACATATGATTCAAAAGACCTGAGGATGTTTCGAAATTTTTATTTTTTTCTGATTATTTCTGCTTAAATTATAACCATCAAAAATGAGCTTGTCAAAATAAATTTAAAATTTTCAGAAAATGTAAAAAGTATTTTTCAGAAATTCATCTTAATAAAAATGCTGTTCAGGAAGGGAACTTTATTCATAATAAGGATACAGAGAGTATACCTCTTGTAGTTAAAAGTGGAGTGATGTTTTAAGGAAGGGCCTGAAGAGACAGGTCTTTGAGGTGAAAAGCAGCTTATGAAGCACCGGCTGAATTTTTTATTATCCGCTCGATTTAAAAAAGATAGAGGATTTTTCATCCTCTATCTTTTTTGTCTATTTACTTGTTGAAGTAGTGGCTGGATTTATTTTGTGAATGATCAATGCAACAACCGCTACAATCACCAATGTAATCAATAACGGTATCCATACCTGTCCTGAAAGGCCTAAAATAATATATCCCACTGAAGCTGCAACCGCACAAATTATCGCATACGGAAGCTGTGTAAGAACGTGGTCGATATGATTCGCTCCCGCTCCAGTAGAGGATAGAATCGTCGTATCTGATATAGGTGAACAATGATCACCAAATACCGAACCCGCGAGGACGGCGGACAGTGCAGGCAGAATGAGCGTCGGATCAGTAACTGCTGCGATTTCTCCCGCAATTGGCAGCATGATTCCGAATGTACCCCAAGATGTCCCTGTCGACAGAGCCATAAATCCAGATAACAGGAATATGATAAATGGCAGGTAAGCTATATTAATATCTGCTTGACTGAATTGTTGAGCCAAATACTCACCTGTTTGCAATTGGCTGATGATGTCACCAATCATCCACGCGAAAATCAAAATATAAATGGCAGGCAGCATCGCTTTAAGACCCTCAGCCAAGACACGGATGACATTTGACTTCGGCTGAGGTTGCCCTATATAAAGGACCAAAGCGATGAAGACTGCTATTAAACCACCAGTAAACAAGGAAATGTTTACATTGGTATTGGCGAAAATAGAGAGAATATCCGCGGTACCTTCCGAATTGCGGATTCCTGTTATAACCATTGTAGCTACAGTTCCGACAATCAAAGATACGATTGGCCAAATCAAATGTGTGATTTTTCCATTTTCATGCTCTTTGAATTCATCATTCAAATCACCTGGCACATCTCCTTTTTCAGGGTCATTCAATTCCCCTGTTTCAAGAGCACGTTTCTCATGAGTTCTCATCGGACCGATATCCAGCCTGAAATAAATCGTCATGAATACAAGTAATAAAGCCGCAAAGACATATAAGTTAGCTGGTATCATTAGGACAAATGCTTCGAAGGCTTGGTAGTTCGTAATTTCGTTGGCTGCCAATATACTGCCTATGGTCCCGATGATATATGCTCCCCAGCTTGATATGGGTGAAATGACTGTAATAGGAGCTGAGGTTGAATCAATATAATAAGCAAGTTTGGCTCTGGATACTTTATAGCGATCGGTTACTGGTTTCGCAACCTGACCGACAGCTAAAGCATTGAAATAGTCGTCGATGAAGATGACTATCCCCAATAAAGACGGTACGAGTTGGGCCCCTCGTCGTGTACGGATGCGTTCTACTGCCCATTTACCAAAAGCCAGACTGCCTCCTGAAGCAGTCATAAAAGCAGTCATTATACCTAATAAGAATAAAAAAGCCAAAAGGTAGATACTTCCCATATTCAACGCGCCATCACTTACAAAAATGCTGGCAAAAATAGACCAGATCAGACCAATACCTGATCCAATATCCATTTGTGTGAGCATGAATGCTCCTACGATTATTCCTATCCCCAGGGATAGGATCACCTTCCTTGTGACTAAAACAAGGACAAGCATCAATATTGCTGGAATTAAAGAAAAGATGGTTCCTTCCATGTTGTTCCCCTCCGTATATCTTATGATGTAACGGGAGTTGGAAGGCTACTGTGGATTAAAATTGAGGAATAAAAAAAGACAATGATAGAAAATAACCTACCACTGCCTTTTTGCGGCAATTTGATTATCCTCCATTTCGATCAGTAGCGCCCCATGCACCCAAAAGCATGCATGACAGTGTATCTCCTGTTCAGATGTACACCAGCGTCTAACAGCTTGACTCACTGCTCTACACTTCGGCAAACAATCCCTTTCCTCAATGATCTCCGCTTGTCAAACTCCCATTGATTACTGATGATGTCTGCACCTCTACCTCACCGATCTGATAAGGTCACGCATATTCAATTCTTAGCCATTTTACCAAGTGATTTATATTATTGCAAGGGCTCCATTGGATAGGAAAATGATGGAGTACCCTCTCCGGACATCCCGCCATAGAAATTAGGCACTTTACCGAGAACGGTGGCTTGATCAATAGGAATATTGTTTGTCACTACTGTTGTTTCTGTAGAAAAGGGAATGACGATACGTACATTCACCTCAAAATGAATTGTTAATTCAAATAAAGCTGCATTGATCCCGTACTCTGTCATTTTAATATCCACTTCTGATTGAACATCCCCAATGACTCTTAATTGGACTGGAACTGTAGGCCCCAAGTTAGCAAGTAAGCTATTGTTCGTCGCAACGCCGATTGGCAGTTCAATAAGAGTGGCTGGTTGTTCTCCCAACTCTTCCTGAGTCATATCAGGATCTATGTTCGGCTCAAGAGTAGTGTCTTCCATAGGAAGCTCCCCAAGCTCCATACGTTTAAGGAAATTTTGGACACGAATCGTTGTATCTCTCAATGCTCTGTTTACAACGACTGAATTCCACCCCATATATACAATATTGCCCTCTTCATCTTTTTCCATTTTCACAAGATCATTGAACTGTAAATCTTCCGCAATGGTTTTGCTTACTGCTTCATTAATCGCATCCCTCGCAAGTTGCTGTGCTTTTGTTTCAGCAATCTCCACGAGTGCAGGCGTCACTCCTCTGTTGATGAACCAGAGACTTAAGGCGGTGAAAAGGGCAAAAAATATAATACTGATAACGATCCGCCTTCCGATCGAGGACCCTGATGTCACATTCTTTTTTGGCATAAAACAACCCTCCTCACCTATCTATATGATGGAAAGAAGGGGATTAAGCATCAACTTAAAGAAGTTGTATCACAATTCGTAATGACAATATTTAATTCTTTAGACAAATCCATATCATAAGCAGGCTCAGCGTTCTCCCAGACTCTGATTGTGGGCCGATCACATAAATGTGGGTGCTGCCTTACAACAACTCCTTTGCGCCCATCATCTAAACCGACTGTCAATCCATTCGGGTAAACAGCAATACACCTTCGAAATGCTTCTACCATTTTTCTATCGAATAAAGTACCGACACCTGAATAAAGCACTTCCAATCCTTCATGTGGTAACATGGCGTCTCGATAAACACGATTGCTTGTTACTGCATCAAACACATCTGCAACCGCAAGAATCTTTCCGAATAAATGGATTTCATTCTCTTCAATTCCTCTTGGGTAACCCGATCCATTCAACCTTTCATGATGTTGATAGGCACAGTGGGCCGCCACCAAAGGGATATTCGGTGCATTTCTCAGTATTTCAAACCCTGCTTCAGAGTGGTTTTTGATTATCTCAAATTCTTCTTCATTCAATTTCTCAGGCTTCAAAAGGACCTCTTTGGGGACAGTGATTTTTCCTATATCATGCAATATAGCCCCTAATCCTAGCTCTTCCATCTTATGAACTGGTAATTGCAACTCTTTTCCTAAAGCAAGAGCGTACATGGTCACATTTAATGAATGTGTAAATATGTAATCATCATAAGTGAATACATCAGATAGAAGAGAAATGACTTCATTATGATCGCGTAATTCATCCATCAAGGACCGTACGATTCCACGCATTTCCCGCCCGGACTTTTCAAAAACAAAGTGATTCGATTGTTCGTTTACAGATGAAAAAGAATCCTTAATGGATTTAATTGCTTTCATTCTCACCTTTTCTGAAATTGGATACTGCGTTTCAATATCCTCTGTATGACCATCTTCGATATAAACATATGTAATATCATATTTATCCAGTCGTTCGATCACCCGGGAAGTAAAAGCAACTCCCCGACTAAGTAAAACTTGACCATTTTCATTAAAAATAGTTTTCCCTAAAATTGTACCGGGCTCAAGGGATTTGGTAGCAATCACTCTCATGTTAAGCTCCTAACTAAACAAGGTATATTGACACACACGCAATAAAGCTACCAGCTGGTAGCTTTATGATTGAACCACACTTCTATGTTCTTAAAGCATCAGACAATAAGTCTCTTAATAACTCTGGCATGAAATATTTTTTATTTGAGGCATATGCGATTTCAGGAAAAAACCTTCCAAAGGTGAATGTATCCGCAGTGGCAAAGCTATACACCTTGTTATGGTCGATCGGAAAACCATTGTGAGAAACGTTTACCACATGTTCTTCCCCATCACTCCTCCTTTTCACCTCGATATCTACTCCAGCAAAAACCATTTTTCCGATTACTTCTCCTCTGAATCCAAAGCCTTTTAAACGTATTTCAGTAAGTTCTTTTGTATGAGCAGCCCGAATGACTTCCATTATCTCATCGCCGCGCAATTCAACCTTGCACGGGTTCATTGGGTGTGGACATATACGGTGGACGTCCTCATAGGTTATCTCACCAGCTGGTAAATGATCAAGCAGTATCCCTGCATTCAACATCGCGATATCCGATGAGGTCCACTTCTTCAACTTTTCGGTCAATCGTGACATAAGTGGTGTATCTTGGAACCATGCAATATGCATCGGCTCCGCCAAATTCGCTATCGGGACTTCTAAACTCCTGACCGCCTGCGACCTGATCTCTTTTAATTGAATATTAGCTTCTTCATCTTTTTTAAATTGTTCTGTAGGGATAGCGTAAGCTTCTTTTTTAGTCACTTTTTTGGCTTCCTGATTCCACTCCACCATGATCTCACCTAGGTGAGTTCCGTGTTTTCCTGCTGCCGTCAACAGTGCTCCATCCACGTTTTCTCCATTTTTAAATATATGATGGGTATGCCCGCCTATAATTATTTCAATGGACGGATAACGCCTCGCAATTTCTTCATCATCATTAATCCCTAGATGTGATAATAGGATGATCATGTCAGCCTCGTTCTCGACTTCTGGCAAGAGAAGATCCAGTACATCAAAAGGTGAAGAGACATCCCATCCTATTTCCTGATAAAAAGCTCGGAAGGGGGCTGTCAGTCCGATAACTGCTATTTTCGTACCTTTTTTTGACTCGACGATATGATAGCGTTCCAACCATTTTGGAGGTGCCGTGATATTGCAAGTTAAATTAGCACAAACAACCTTGAAATCAGCATGGTCATATAAAGAATGGAGGTCTTCACTCGCGAGTGTGATACCTTCGTTATTACCAATAGTTGCAACATCGTAGCCTGCGTGGTTAAGGAGCTTCACATTCCCTTTTCCCATCAACCCTTCAGCAATAGGATGGAAACGATCGACATGGTCTCCATTATCGAATAACCAGTATTCTTCACCTTTATAGTCATGTTTCTTCTTCTGTTCATTAAAGTAGCCGACGATTTGGGGCCAATTCTCAAAATGACTATGTAAGTCACTTGTATAATAAAAATATAATTTTTCCTTCATCATCAGTCTCCTCACCATATGCCTTGCCAAATTAAGCGAATACCAATTACTATGAGCAATACTCTTAAGAACCATTCAACAGCCTGTCCATTTAAACGGCGATTAGCTGCTGCCCCAAGAGTACCACCTAAATAAGCCCCAGGTATAAACCACAGGGTATAAGCCCATTCCACATGTCCTAGAGCGATATGTGTAGCTGAACTGGATATACTAGTGAAAAATATAATAAACATAGAAGTTGCTGTTGCAATATGCGGAGGAATATTTAATAGTAATATCATGGCAGGTACCATGAGTGACCCTCCACCAATTCCAAGTAACCCTGACAACATCCCTACGACAAATGAAAGAACCAGTCCGATAAGGAACGGCATTCGATATGTGAAAGTCTTACCGTCAACCATTTTCTCCCTTTCGATTCCATTCTTGAATAAAGAGTTTCCTTTTTGCCTTCTGGGAATAAAAAACAGCAACGATACCAATATCATAATGATTCCGAAAAACAAAGAAAAGACATCCGCTTTAAAAAATTGATTCAACCAAGATCCGAAAATACCTCCTGGTATACTCCCATATAAAAAAATCAGACCTATCTTCTTATCTACACGCTGATGTTTCATATAAGAAATAGCTGATGACATTCCTGTAAAAATCATTACTACTAATGAAATCCCTACAATCGCTTGAGGATTCACCCATTCAAACGATTGAAAATGATCACCTAAGAAAAGGAGAACAGGAACTAAAATAACACCGCCGCCGAGGCCGGCAATGCTTCCTACCAAAGCTGTTATTAATCCAATAACAAACATAACAAAGAACATACGTACCTTCCTCAACTCTTATTAGATAATATTATAATATCACGTTTTGTATTCCTAAAACATCTTGCCCTCCGTAGGATTTCCTTAACATGAAAGGATAATAAAAATAACACGGAAAGTATATTCGGTAAACACGTAGTTATCAAAAATCACCCATACAGCTGTTCCTCATTAAGGTAGGAAAATTCCAGGAGAAACCATTTCATTTCAGCAAGCACATTTTGTGTCTCTGTAAACATTCTTATATCAAGTCAATCCAACCACCATGCCCGTCCAAAAAGTGTGATCCCTTTTTCGGATCACTTGAGTTTACACCCTGTCCCACATAAGAAATCGTTTCCCCATAAAATGAGAACAAAAATAAACCGTACAGATAATAGTATCTGTACGGTTATATAATTAGACTTAACCGATAGAACCTTCCATCTCGAATTTGATGAGGCGGTTCATTTCTACGGCATATTCCATTGGTAGTTCTTTCGTAAATGGTTCAATGAATCCCATCACGATCATTTCAGTCGCTTCTTCTTCAGAAATCCCACGACTCATCAGATAGAACAATTGCTCTTCAGAAACTTTAGAAACCTTCGCTTCGTGTTCAAGAGAGATGTTCTCATTCATGATTTCGTTATATGGGATTGTATCAGAAGTGGATTCGTTGTCCATGATCAACGTGTCACACTCGACATTTGAGCGGGCGCCTTCGGCTTTACGCCCAAATTGGACGATACCACGATACGTTACCTTACCACCATGTTTAGAAATTGATTTTGATACGATGGTTGAAGAAGTGTTCGGAGCCAAGTGGTGCATCTTAGCGCCAGCATCCTGGTGTTGACCTTTACCAGCAAGCGCAATAGATAAGGTCATCCCACGCGCACCTTCTCCTTTTAACAACACAGCTGGATATTTCATTGTCAATTTAGAACCTAAGTTTCCATCGACCCATTCCATGGTTGCATTAGATTCTGCCACGGCACGTTTTGTAACAAGGTTATAAACATTGTTCGCCCAGTTCTGAATCGTGGTATAACGGCAATAAGCGTTATCCTTCACAAAGATTTCTACTACAGCGCTGTGCAGTGAACTGGAAGAATACGTCGGAGCTGTACAACCCTCTACATAGTGCACAGATGATCCTTCATCAGCGATGATCAACGTACGCTCAAACTGCCCCATATTTTCAGAGTTAATACGGAAATAAGCTTGAAGGGGTGTTTCCACTTTCGTATCTTTCGGCACATAGATGAATGATCCACCAGACCATACAGCAGAGTTTAATGCTGAGAATTTGTTATCAGATGGAGGGATTACTTTACCGAAATACTGTTTAAAGATATCTTCATTCTCTTTCAGAGCAGAATCTGTATCTTTAAAAATAACGCCTAAATCTTCAAGGTCTTTCTCCATGTTATGGTAAACAACCTCAGATTCATACTGCGCAGAAACACCTGATAGATATTTCTGTTCAGCCTCTGGAATTCCAAGACGGTCGAAAGTATTTTTGATTTCTTCCGGAACTTCATCCCAGGAACGTTCTGAACGTTCAGATGGTTTCACATAGTAAGTGATATCATCGAAGTTCAGTTCAGACAAGTCGCCGCCCCATTGTGGCATAGGCATTTTATAGAATTGCTCAAGAGACTTCAAACGGAAGTCAAGCATCCATTTCGGTTCTTCTTTATAGTTGGAGATTTGTTCAACGACTTCTTTCGTCAAACCCTTTTGCGTACGGAAAATAGAGACATCTTTTTCGTGGAATCCGTATTGGTATTCTCCTACTTCTGGCGCTTTTTTGGCCATGATAATATACCTCCTTTTGGTATTGACAAAAGCTTAATCCTCTTTCGTCTCTTCATCGACACCTTTTTCCATCGCTTTCCAAGCGAGGGTTGCACATTTGATCCGGGCAGGAAATTTTGAAACCCCTTGTAAGGCTTCGATATCCCCAAGATCAAGGTTATCTTCGTCAACATCTTTCCCTTGCATGATATCTGAAAAAAGATCGGACATTTTCAAAGCTTCATCAATTGGCTTTCCTTTGATGGCCTGTGTCATCATGGAAGCTGATGAAAGGCTGATGGAACAGCCTTCACCATCAAACTTGGCTTCTTTTACGATGCCATCATCTATTAACAATTGAAGTTGTATACGATCGCCACATGTAGGGTTGTTCATATCTACAGTCATGGGATCTCCTTCAATTGAACCACGGTTCCGCGGGTTTTTATAATGATCCATAATGACTTGACGATATAGTGTATCTAAGTTATTAAAAGACATCGCCAAAATACTCCTTTGTTGTTTGTAATCCTTCAACGAGTCGGTCGATTTCGTCTTCTGTATTATACAAATAGAAGCTTGCTCTTGCAGTTGCAGATACTTCCAACCAACGCATCAATGGTTGAGCGCAGTGGTGACCTGCCCGCACAGCAATTCCCTCTGCATCTAAAACCGTAGCTAAATCATGTGGATGGACATCTGCAAGATTAAAGGTAACTAGACCAGCTCGATGTTCTGGACCATAAATAGTCATTCCATCGATTTTGCTCATTTGCTGTTGCGCATAAGCTACTAGTTTTTCTTCATGATCTTTAATGTTGTCCATTCCTATATCAGTTAAAAAGTCTATCGCTGCCCCTAAACCGACAGCACCTGCGATTATCGGAGTCCCACCTTCAAATTTCCACGGCAGTTCTTTCCACGTAGAATCATACCAATTCACAAAATCAATCATCTCGCCACCGAATTCTACGGGTTCCATATTATTCAATAGAGCTTTTTTCCCGTATAGGACCCCGATACCAGTAGGGCCACACATTTTATGACCGGAAAATGCATAAAAATCAACATCTAAGTGTTGAACATCAATTTCCATGTGCGGAGCACCTTGAGCACCGTCAGCAAGTATGACTGCATTTTGTTCATGTGCCATTCTTGCAATGTCTTTAACTGGGTTTATCGTTCCTAAAACGTTGGAAACGTGAGAGATGGCTACAATTTTTGTGTTTGGAGTGATCGTTTCTTTTGCATCTTCAAGCAGGATTGTGCCATCTGGCTGCAGTGGAATATATTTCAAGGTAGCTCCTGTTTCTTTGACGATTTGCTGCCAAGGAATGATGTTACTGTGGTGTTCCATCGGGGTGATGACAACTTCATCACCCTCCTTCAAGTGATCCCGGCCATAACTAGCCGCCACTGTATTGATGGCAGTAGTTGTACCACGGGTGAAAATGACTTCTTGCGTACTTGAAGCATTGATGAAACGTCTTACCTTTTCCCGTGCACCTTCGTATTCATCTGTAGCTATGGTCCCCAGTGTATGAACACCTCTGTGCACGTTGGAATTGTACCCCCTGTAGTATTCACCCAACTTCTCAATCACCCGAACAGGCTTTTGAGAAGTTGCTGATGAATCCAAATACACGAGCGGATGTCCATTAACTTCCTGGTGCAGGATTGGAAACTCGTCGCGTACTGCTTTTACATCCATTAATATACTTTCCTTTCAATCACTTGTGTCAACTGGCGTTTAACAGCATCAACTGGTAATTGATTTACAACAGGGGCTAAGAAACCATGAATGATTAAACGCTCAGCTTCAAACTTGGAAATACCGCGGCTCATCAAATAGTATAATTGGACAGGATCGACACGTCCTACAGAAGCCGCGTGACCAGCAGTTACGTCATCTTCATCGATAAGCAGGATAGGGTTGGCATCTCCGCGTGCATCTTTGCTGAGCATAAGGACACGGGATTCCTGCTCGGCATTCGACTTGCTGGCACCATGCTCTATTTTACCAATTCCGTTGAAAATGGCAGATGATTTATCCTTCATAACACCGTGCTGAAGAATATAACCGTCAGACCCTTTACCGAAGTGAGTGATGTTTGCAGTGAAGTTCTGCTTTTGACTTCCACGACCAATCGCTACTGTCTTAGCATTTGAATGTGAATTATCCCCGATAAGGTGGGTGATATTCTCAGAAACGGTATCTCCTTCGTTCATTTGTCCAAGTGCCCATTCTATGACTGCATCCCGATAGGCAACACCACGCCGATTTGTGTAGACCGTCGTGCCTGCTTCAAAATTGTCAACAGCGCCAAACGATACCTTTGCGCCATTTTTTGCAATGACTTCTGTAACGATATTTGCTGATGTTTTTTCTTCTTTATTATGAGAGATATAATTTTCTACATACGTTACGGAGCTATTTTCTTCAGCTACAACCAGAATGTGGTTGATCAGAGAAGCTTTAGGATCTTCCTGCCAAAAAATCGCTTGAATCGGGTCTTCAATTTGTACTCCCTTAGGAACATACAAGAAAATACCGCCATTCATCAGTGCAGCATGAAGAGCTGTTAAACGGTGCTCATCTACATGCACAGCATCATTCATATAATATTTTTCAACCAAGTCACTGTGCTCTTGGAGTGCAGTAGAGATGTCAGTGAAAATAACACCTTGATCCTTGAGTTTTTGATCAATTGTTCCATATGCGACTGTATGATTCCGTTGAATAACAAGGTTTTGTTGTTCTTTTTCTTCATCTAAGAAGTTTTTAATCTCTACAGGAAGATCATCCAGAGAATCTATCGGATCACTGGAAACGTGATGATCGAATTCAGTGAAGTTCCATTTCGAGATATTCGTTTTATCTGGTTTTGGTAATGGAAGAGATTCAGATTTCTCCAAGGCGCTAAGACGAAGGTTTTTCATCCATTCCGGCTCTTGTAAGCCCTGGGAGAATTGTGTGACATACTCTTTATCGTATGGTAGTGAAACTTCTACTGTCATGATTACCCTCCTATCTTGATTACGCTTTTTGGCCGATTGTTTCGTCTTCGATGCCAAGTTCTTGTTTGATCCACTCGTACCCTTCTTCTTCCAGGCGGCGAGAAAGTTCTGGACCACCGGATTTCACTACGCGACCTTGCATCATAACGTGAACTTTATCTGGAGTGATATAGTTCAGCAAACGCTGATAGTGGGTAATGATCAAGCAGCCAAAATTATCGTTGCGCATTTCGTTGATACCTTGTGCTACAACTTTCAAAGCGTCGATGTCAAGACCAGAATCGATCTCATCAAGAATTGCGATCGCCGGTTGAATCATCATTAATTGAAGAATTTCATTTCGTTTTTTCTCACCGCCGGAGAAACCTTCGTTCAAGTAACGCTGGGCCATGTTTTTATCCATATCAAGTGTATCCATTTTTGCGTCCATTTCTTTAATGAACTTCATCAATGAAATCTCATCGCCTTCTTCCCGATGAGCGTTGATAGATGAACGTAAGAAGTCAGAATTTGTCACTCCACTGATTTCACTTGGATACTGCATTGCAAGAAATAGACCAGCCTGCGCACGTTCGTCTACTTCCATCTCAAGAACGTTCTCGCCATCAAGCAATACTTCCCCTTGTGTCACTTCATATTTAGGGTGTCCCATAATTGCAGAAGCCAAGGTGGATTTCCCTGTTCCGTTGGGTCCCATAACAGCGTGGAATTCACCACCGTTGATTGTTAAATTAACACCTTTAAGGATTTCTTGACCTTCAATTTCTACATGAAGATCTTTAATTTCTAAAGTTGATCCTGACATAATGTATACCTCCAGTATCTATTATTATCGAATGTCCTGGTTGATAGGGATCAAAGAACCATTCTCAATTTATTCTCATTACAATCTTATATCATTTAGTATTTGTTATCAACTTTTTCCTACTAATATGAATAGAAGAAACCAGTTTCACAAATCAACAATATTTTCATTTTACATCCTTATTATAACATGAAAAAATCAGGTGGCTAAAGACACCTGATTCAATCAAAATAAATTATCTATGCAATTGACGGTCGACCTGGGCAATCATTTTCTGACTCTCTTCGAATTCACGTTGGCGCTTTTCTTCTACTTCTAATCGCGTATCCAACTTTCTGCTGTACTCCGCATAACTCATGTTATGCGCTTGGTGCATGGCTTTCTCCATATCAGCAGTGTAATTCAATTGCAGATCGTCACTAATAACGAATCAATCCTTTCAGATTATTTACATAATTTAGAATATCACAGCGTTATACGTTAGACAAAACACCGTGAAAGTCCAAATAAGATCCTCAACTGTCGTTTGGTGCGATGTAAGCGTTTAATTCTTTTCTGTTTAAAGAATACGTCTTTTTTTCTTTAATATTCAAATTATTCAATCAATTGATACTGGTTGTTAAATCCATATATGCATCCTGGACGAGGGTAACGGCTTGACTGAGAGCTGCTCCTCCACCAAAAGCAGCAGCTACGCCACAAGCTTCAAGTATTTCTTTTTCTGATGCCCCTTGATCTACACAACCTTTGGTATGATAAATCATACAATATTCATCTTGAGCAACGATACTGATTCCAAGCGCCATCAACTGCTTATGCTTTTGGGAGACCTCCCCTTCTTTAAAGCACTCTTCCGTGAATTGGCTGAATTTATGAGCCACTTCCGGCATATGGTCTGAGAATACCCCTATACCTTCTTTATAATCATGTAAGTATGTCTGAGTCCATGTCATATTTTTCTCTTGCATCTTTTTACCTCCTAAAAAAATAAAGTGACTGCCGTTAGTATCAACAGCAGTCACTCATTTTATCCGTTATTCTGCATCACCAGAAACAGGTACAACGGCTCCATTATACTCTTCTTTAATGAATGTTTGGATTTCTTCAGAGCGAAGGACTTGTACCAATTGATTGAGTGCTTCATTATCTTCATCTTTGCTTTGAGCTGCTACCACATTAACATAAGGCGAATTCGTACCCTCTAGAATAATCGCATCTTCTTTTGGTGACAGGTTTGCTTCTATAGCATAGTTCGTATTAATGGCAACTAGTACATTTTCTTCACGCTTATAAACTTCTGGAAGTCCTGCAGCATCAACGCCCGTATCAAATTCGATATTTTTAGGATTTTCAACGATATCATCTACCGTAGCATCCACTTTTTCAACATTCTCATCCAATTTGATCAGTCCTTCTTTTTCTAATAAGGAAAGAACGCGGCCGTGAGTAGAAACAGAACGGCTCATAACAAGTGTTGTACCTTCTTCAACATCCTCCAGGTTATCATATTTTTGAGAATAAACTCCGATTGGTTCAATATGAATCCCACCAAGGTTCACGAAATCAAATCCATCATTCTCTTCTTCTTGTAATTCTAAATAAGGAATGGTTTGGAAATAGTTAGCATCAATACGTCCTTCAGCCAAATCTTTATTAGGTAAAATGTAGTCTTGATATTCCTCAATCGTTAATGTAATGCCTTTTTCTTCAAGAAGTGGTTTCGCCTCTTCCAAAACCTCCGCATGAGGAACACTCGTTGCCCCGACTTTAATTTCAGAGCTTCCTTCACTTCCTTCTTCTTCAGAACCTGAAGTATCATCTCCAGAAGAACCACAAGCAGTAAGTACAAGTACAAATAATAAGGCAAGTGCGCCTGTCCAAATTTTTTTCATTTTATAAACTCTCCCTTTAATATATATTTTTTATCTTTTATCCAATTTACGGGTTGCTAAGTCCCCGATGAATTGGAAAATAAAAACAATAATAATGATGATGACAGTACACATAAACACTACATCCCAGTTACTACGCTGGAATCCATAGAAATAAGCAAAGTCACCTAAACCACCAGCTCCAATCGCGCCTGCTACAGCGGTATAACCAATCAATGCAATGGCCGTGACAGTAATCCCGGAGATTAGTGCTGGCATTGATTCCGGCAGCAGTACTTTGAAAACGATAGTTGAGTATTTAGCCCCCATTGATTTGGCTGCTTCTACAACACCTTTATCCACTTCTTTCAATGCAATTTCTACCAGACGTGCATAAAATGGCGCTCCTCCTATGATTAAAGCTGGCAAAGCGGCTTTAGGTCCTCGAATCGTACCCATTAAGAAATCCGTAAACGGGAACAATAGCAAAATTAGAATAATAAATGGAATGGCACGAAATATGTTAACAAGCGATGCTGTGACCCAGTTCAGCATTTTATTCTGCCAGAGCCCCCCTGGACCAGATAAATAAAGTAATAAGCCTAGTAATAATCCAATAACGAACGTTCCAGCAACAGAAATCAGTGTCATATAAATGGTTTCATTTGTAGCTGTTATCATGTCTTCCATTCTTACGTTCGGAAATAACTGATTAAACATGAGGATTCACCTCCACTTCTACAGAGGTCGATTCAATATACTCTATTGCTCTCTCAATTTCACTCTGTTCCCCGTCAAACTGGACGAACATTGTTCCGTACGCCCCTTTTTGGGTTTGAGTGATTTTCCCATGAAGGATATTTATATCTAACTCGAATTTTCTTGATATATCACTGATTAAAGCTTGGTTAGTACTCTCACCAACAAAGTGAAGCTTAATGATTTCACCAGTTCGATAATTATCTTTGATCAACTGCATAGAAGTTTCTTTTTCCGGATCCCCCATTACTTGGTCCACGAATCTTTTAGTGACTTTTTTTTCTGGATGTAAAAATACATCTAGTACATCACCTTGCTCAACGATTTTCCCCTGTTCCATGACAGCTACTTGGTGACAGATTTTGCGGATGACATGCATTTCATGAGTAATGAGAACAATCGTCAAGCTTAATTTTTCATTGATATCGACAAGTAAGTCTAAAATTGAATCTGTAGTCTCGGGATCCAAGGCAGAAGTAGCTTCGTCACAAAGCAGCACTTTTGGATTATTAGCCAAAGCTCTGGCGATTCCAACCCTTTGCTTTTGTCCTCCACTCAATTGGGAAGGGTATGAATTGCCGCGCCCACTCAGCCCTACAAGTTCAATCAATTCATTAACCCTTTTTTGGCGGTCTCCTTTGGATACCCCTGCAATTTCTAAAGGGAAGGATATATTATCATAGACCGTTCGTGACCATAAAAGGTTGAAATGCTGAAAAATCATCCCTATTTCTTGCCTGGCGACTCTAAGCTTTCCTTTACTTAAAGCTGTCAAATTTTGATCATCCATAGTAATACTTCCTTCAGTGGGGTCCTCCAAACGGTTCAAAAGTCGAATGAAGGTACTTTTACCAGCACCACTGTAACCTATTACTCCATAAATTTCTCCTTTGTCTATATTTAGACTTAAATCATCCACCGCTCTAACTTCTTGGTCTTTCGTATGGAAGATTTTCGATAAGCCTTCGATTGAAATCATGGTGTCTCCCTCCATTTCAAAAAAACGCCTTACTGTTATGAGAACAGAAAGGCGTTTTTGTGTCGTCTTAATATCTGTTCTCTCATCTGCCAAAGGAATTTCAACTTTGCAGGAATTGGCACCTTACCAAGTTTTCACTTGCCGGTTGCCGGGCATCACAGGGCCAGTCCCTCCGCCACTCTAGATAAGAGATTTTAGCATATTAACTTATTATTACTTTAACTCACTTTAGCATCACAAGATGGATTCTAGCACTGTGGGAATTTTGTGTCAACTATAACCCGTGGTATTTCGACAAATTTCAAAATTATTTGGATGAATGAGTGTCAAAGTATCCTTTAACAAACGACCGCAATGATATCCTCTATCAACTGAAACTAAAAAAACCCCTTCAAAATAGAAGAGATTCCCTGTCTGTCTCTTCTCATCTGTCAAAGTCTGATGACTTTGCTGGAATTAGCACCGTGCATTATTTTGCCGGTTGCTGGGCATCGTCGGGCCAGTCCCTCCGCCACTCTGGATAAGTGAAGATGTCGTTATGAAATTATAATATATGTTAGCATGGGGTTGAGAATAACGTCAAACGTTAATTTCATCTTATACAAGGAGAATGATTATGAAAGAACAAGCCCCTCATTTTGAACTCCCTTATATTACTGGAGAATCAACTTATAACCTGGAGGATGACATAGAGAAAGTTATCGTCCTGACCTTTTGGACCTCTTGGTGTCCTGATTGTGGAAAAGACCTTCCCAAGAAAGAACAGCTTTACAGTACTGTGGATCACGAAAAAGTGAAGATGGTAACTATAAATGTTTCAGGAAGGGAACGGGATGTAAAAGAAGGCGTTGAATTCGCTGAAAAGTTTTTAAATCAACCGACTCTCGTTGATGAGGGACGTATAACATATGACTTGTATGCTTGCCAGGGCGTTCCGACGACCATCATCATCGACCAACAAGGAAACATTCATGACCGCATTGGCGATCAAGCATCCTTTTTGGATGTTGTAGAATCTCTCGGTGCCCTAATTTAGATAACATCAGCCCCCCCCTAACGCATTACTATGGATTACTTTTCATATAAGGTCGTGGCAAGGGAGAGTTCAATGCATTGTCATCCGACTCCTTTTCTTTTACTCCCTTGTCAGGACTTCCCTTTATGGGGGCAGTGCAGGAAAATCATACATAACACCACTGGAAATAACTCGAGTACTTTGACTTGAATCAAAATTTCAAACCAGCACTTCGACTTACAATGTCTTCTTCTCTAAAAGTCACCAACATAAAACTCCTCCCAATTCGTAATTTCACAAGAGGAGGAGCCCTTCGTCATTTCCCGGGTAATTATTAACTTATTCTACATAGTTAGATATTTTGTCCCTCATAAATGGAACAGAATGAAATGCATAAATTTTTTCAATCACTTTTCCTTCTCTGGTCACCAAAAGGCAGGGCACACTTTTAATCTTAAAGTGCTCCATCAGTGATGAGTGAAGAGAAGCGTTCATTTCTTGGAAAATATCTTTTTCATACAAAGCTTCCAATGTGGAAAGCATTTTTTTCGCCAAGTGACAGGTACCGCAAAAAGGGCTTTGTACAAAAGTGAGTGTTATTCTATCAGCACGAATCATTTCTACGGTTTCATTAGGTACAAGTTCTTGCACAGGAGTCCTCCTAAATTAGATAAATCGGTTTCACATTGAAATGTCTGCTCAGCAAAGCTCTAGCTATCTCGGGCTCAGGGGTCGCCGCCACTTCACGAAAAGCTTTGTCAATATAAATATGTTCTGCGTGGGGGAGCTCTTCAGTTAATTGCTTACGCAACTTATAGCCTGAATCGTCTTCATCAACTAAAATATAGACAGAGCGCTCATCCAAATTAAAATCGAGAATCATTTCTTCCATGCGCTCTATTCCTAAGGTCCCATGTGTACAAATGATTTCAACTTCTTCATCCAGCACCTTTTTCAGCTTCTTCTTGTCTGTGATACCCTCTACAATGACAATACGTTCTCCATCCATCTTCATCACCTTCTATATAGAAACAGACCATGCCAAAGGGGCATGGTCTGAACATGATAAGATCAAACGCGATCATGTCAGACAAGGAAGCATATGTAGCCCTGTCTGTACAATTGCTTGTAAATTTAATAAGAATTAATCTTCATTTATCATTTCTTTATACTCTTCTGGAGACATCAATTCCTCTTTCTCAGATGAATTGCTTGGTTCAACAACCACCATCCAAGCTTTATCATACGGAGACTCGTTGACAAACTCCGGACTATCTTCTAATTCTTCATTGATTTCTACAACTTTCCCGCTGAGAGGTGCATACAATTCAGACACAGTTTTCACTGATTCTACACTTCCGAATGGTTCGTCTGCTTCTAATTCTTCGCCGACTTCCGGCAGCTCTACAAATACGATGTCTCCGAGTTCAGACTGAGCGAAGTCAGTAATTCCAATACGGACTTTTTCTCCTTCTTCTTTCACCCATTCATGTTCTTCAGAGTAAAGCAAGTCTTTTGGTAAGCTCATTAAGAAAACCTCCACAATAATAATTATAGTTTAACAGCAATTATAAACATAAAAGCAAAAAGCTTTTATTTCCAACGTTCTGCTCACTTCGCCCAATTTTTTTCGAATTCTTCCTGGTTGAATCCAACAGTCACATATTCACCATCTGTTACAATTGGACGTTTGATCAGCATTCCATCAGAAGCGAGCCATTTGATCATATCTTCTTCACTCGCTTGTTTTATCTTTTCCTTCATATTCAGTTCTCTATACTTCTTGCCACTCGTATTAAAGAATTTCTTCACTGGTTTGCCACTCATATTCACGTAATCTTTCAACTGTTCTTCAGAAGGTGGATCATTAACGATATGTACTGATTCGTAGTCAATCTCTACTTCATCAAACCACTTCTTCGCCTTTTTACAAGTACCACAACTCGGATACCAATAGAAAGTTACAGACATTCAACCATCCTCCTTCCAACTTGTTGTTTTATATTTTATCATACTGAAGCCGGGAATTTCATGAAAATGTATGAATCTAATATAGGAACAAATGTGTAATTTCCTTAAAGGGACAGGTAAATGTGGACGGGATGCATGAAACAAAGGAAATCAATAAGCTTAAAATCCCAGACAAAACCCCCTAACTTCATTAACAAAGTGAAGAAGGGGGCTCTGAATGCTCAGGGCTTAAACCGTATACTTTTCTGCATTGATCAATGTTTTAGCAATCGCACGTTTTTTAGTAATCACGTTGATCGGTGTATGCCGTGTCAACTTGCGTAATGCACCCAGCATCATCCGAAGAGAATCACCAGATTCAGCAGCGATTAGTGTCTCTTTCGCATGACCTTCTATGCGATTGAACGCTTCTTGCACATATACCTGTGTATAGAGAAGTTTTTGATTATTTTTTTCTTCTCCATTTTTGTTGATGGCTTTTTCGGTACGGAGAATCGCTGATTCCATATTGTAAATTTCCCCTACGATATCAGCGATATTAACGAGCAACTCTTGTTCATTCTCAAGTTTTTCACCATATTTCTGTGCAGCCAGACCTGCGGCAAGCAATCCGATCTTCTTCGCGTTCTTCAACAAGTATTTTTCTTGTTCTAATGCTTCAATTCCTGGTTCTTCAGGCATCATGGTCATGATTTCTTCCTGTAGTGCTTGTGCTTTCTGAAGGAGAGGCAGTTCTCCTTTCATAGCTTTCTTCAATAATGTACCTGGTACAATCATACGGTTGATTTCATTCGTTCCTTCGAAGATTCTGTTGATCCGTGAATCCCGATACATTCTCTCTACTTCATACTCAGCCATAAATCCATAGCCTCCATGAATTTGCACCGCTTCATCCACTGCAAAATCAAGTAACTCAGTACCGAACACTTTATTCAGAGAACACTCAATAGCATATTCAGCGATAACTTTCGCTACAGCAGCGCCATCCTTGAGCTCTTCATCTGAGAGTTTACCCATGCTCTGCTCAAATAACCCGACTGTCCGATACACAGAACTTTCATTTGCATAGGTGTTGGCGGCTACAGACCCGATCTTCTCCTGAATAAGTGGGAAACTAGCGATTGGGGTTTTGAATTGCTTGCGTGCTTTCGCATATTTCACTGAAAGTTCTAAAGCACGTTTGGATCCGCCGACTCCTCCTATTGCAAGTTTGTATCGTCCTACGTTCAGGATATTGAACGCAATCACATGGCCGCGACCGATTTCTCCCAACACATTCTCTACAGGTACTTCAGCATCTTCTAAGATCAATGTTCGAGTAGATGAGCTCTTGATTCCCATCTTCTTCTCTTCTGGACCTGTAGAAACTCCAGGGTAATCGCGTTCAATAATGAAGGCTGTGAATTTATCCCCATCTATTTTAGCGTAAACGACGAACACATCAGCAAAGGCGGAATTCGTAATCCATTGCTTTTCTCCGTTGAGAATATAATGAGTACCAGCATCATTAAGTTTAGCAGTCGTCTTGGCCCCTAGTGCATCTGATCCAGATCCCGGCTCGGTTAGAGCATAGGCCGCTATTTTTTCTCCAGTGGCCAATACAGGGAGGTATTTATTCTTTTGAGCATCATTACCGAAGAATACAATTGGCAAAGACCCGATACCTACATGAGCGCCATGAGTGACCGAGAATCCCCCTGCACGAGAAAACTTTTCTGTAATCAAAGATGAACTGATTTTATCTAATTGCAGACCACCATATTCTTCAGGTACATCCGCTCCAAGCAGTCCAAGATCACCAGCCTTTTTCAATAGTGCAACGGAATGTTCAAATTCATGGTTTTCTAAATTATCAATCTTTGGTACAACTTCTCCTAAAACAAAGTCTTCCGCTGTTTTAGCAATCATCAAATGTTCGTCTGTGAAATCTTCCGGTGTTATGACATCTTCTGCAGCTAAATCCTCAACGATGAACCCTCCACCTTTGATCATTTCTTTTGTATCACTCATAATGTTTTCCTCCCCATTCATATTAGTTCAAATACTCCAGCAGCTCCCATACCGCCACCAATACACATTGTCACAACACCAAATTGCTCATTCCTTCTCTTCATTTCATGAATCAGGCTTAATGTCAATTTAGTCCCTGTGCATCCAAGAGGATGACCCAGAGCAATAGCTCCACCATTTACATTGACTTTTTCAGGATCTAAACCAAGCTCTCTGATCACCCGTAAGGATTGGGATGCGAAAGCTTCGTTCAATTCAAATAATCCAATGTCTGATAAAGACAAACCAGCTAGTCGGAGAGATTTCGGAACTGCTTCAATCGGACCGACTCCCATGATCTCGGGTTCAACTCCTGCCACTGCAAAAGACCGGAATTTCACAAGTGGCGTCAGTCCTTCTTCTTCCGCTTTTTCACGCTCCATGACTAAAACGGAAGCCGCCCCATCACTCATTTGAGAGGAATTACCCGCTGTGACCGTTCCTGTCGTTGAGAAAGCAGGCTTTAATTTACCTAGCACATCTCTCGTGGTACCAGGTCGTACACCTTCATCCATAGAAAATGTGGAAGTTTTTTCATTCACTTTGAAGTCAGCATCTAGATGTCGATTCATGACCTCTACAGGGACGATTTCATCTTTGAATTTCCCTTCCTTAATCGCTTTGGCTGCTCTTTCATGACTTTGGACAGCAAAAGCATCTTGATCTTCTCTTGATATGTCGAAACGTTTGGCTACTTCCTCTGCTGTGTGTCCCATTGACATGTAATACTCTGGAGCCTGTTCTACTAACTGCACATTGGGTTTGATCACATGGCCACCCATCGGAATTAGACTCATGGACTCGGCCCCGCCCGCGATAGCTGTATCACTATGACCTAACATGATTTTCTCAGCAGCATATGCGATACTTTGTAACCCTGAGGAACAGTACCTGTTTATGGTAATCGCAGGCACTTTGTGATGAAGCCCTGCAAGACCGGCGATATTTCTGGCCATGTTCATTCCTTGTTCGGCTTCTGGCATGGCGCAACCAATAATCACATCATCTATGTTTCCTTCATATTGATTGGCACGTTTTAATGTTTCTTTTATAGTAAGTGCAGCTAAATCATCTGGACGCGTGTGGGCAAGCGAACCTTTCTTCGCTCTACCCACAGGGGTCCGTGCACCTGATACAATGACTGCTTCTTTCACGTTGCTTCCCCCTCTTCAAAAATTTAGTTGCGTAGCGGTTTTCCTTTCATGAGCATATGTTGCATACGCGCTTGTGACTTTGGCTCACCTATGAGACTCAAGAATGCTTCGCGTTCCAGATCCAGCAAATATTGCTCATCCACAAAAGAACCTTGTGCCAATCGTCCTCCTGCTAAAACAAATGCCAGCTTTTCTGCAATCTTCAAGTCATGCTCACTCGCATATCCACTGAGAGCAAGTGATTTTGCCCCAAGCATCATAGTGGCATACCCCTGCTCTCCGACGACTGGGATCTTCACCCGTTTTGGTGGAGTGTAACCGGACCGTGCCAGGCCAAGCACTTTTTGTTTAGCGTCATGAAGGAGGTGGTCCCCGTTAGCACTGATTGCATCCATTTGATCAAGGAATCCATTCTCTTTCGCTTCTTCCCCTGAAGTCGAAACTTTCGCCATGGCTATTTTCTCAAATACACTATTGGCTATTTTTTGTAAGTCGAAATCGACACCTTGAGGTATATTTCTCAAGTGTTTGATATAGAGTTCTTTGTTCCCTCCACCGCCAGGGATCAGCCCTACACCTGGTTCTACAAGCCCCATATAGGTTTCCGGAGATGCTTGAATTGAGTCAGCCGGCAAACAAACTTCTGCTCCCCCGCCAAGCGTCATTCCGAATGGTGCAACAACTACAGGTTTATCAGAATACTTAAGCTTCATCATACTATCTTGGAAATTTTTAACGACCATTTCAATTTCAAAGAAGTTGTAATCTTGAGCTTCCATTAAAATCATTCCAAGATTAGCACCGACACAGAAGTTTTTCGCCTGATTTCCAATGACAAGACCTTCATAATTTGCTTCAACGTGGTCAATCGAGAAATTGATCATTTGAATGATATCCAGGCCGATCGCATTACTTTGGGAGTGAAATTCTAAACAAGCCACTCCATCGCCGATGTCGATTAAACTAGCACCTGCATTCTTTTTGATGACCTCTCTCGTTTCCTTCAACCGCTTCAAATTGATATTTTTTTCGTTAAATGATTGTTGTCTATATTCACCAGCATGGTAATAGTAAACGTTTCCATTTTCTTTCTTATAAAAGGACTCGTCACCCTTTTTAAGCATGTTTTCAATCCAATCGGGAACGGTTTCTCCTTCTTTCTTCATTCGTTCTACAGAAGTTCGAACTCCAATGCTGTCCCATATTTCAAATGGGCCTAATTCCCATCCGAATCCCCAGCGCATAGCTTCATCAATAGAAGGAACATCATCAGCAATCTGACCATACAGTTCAGCAGAGTAAATCAATACTGGCTTGATGACAGACCATACAAGATCACCCGCACGATCCCCTTCAGCTGAAATGAGTGCTTTCAGTTTGCGTTTCGCTCCTTTTTCCTGTTTAGCCATTTCAGTAGCTTTTGTTTTCAGTTTCCCTCTTGCTTCGTATTCAAGAGTTTCAGGGTTCAATTGCAGGATTTCGCTGCTTTGTTCACCTTTCTTTTTAAGGAAGAATCCTTGACCGCTTTTCGATCCTAACCAACCTTTTTCGAGCATAGATTTCATGAATGAAGGAACTTCAAATGACTTTTTCTCTTCACCCTCCACCTGGTCATAGACGTTGTTCGCAACATGGATGAATGTATCCAGTCCGACTACATCCAATGTTCGGAATGTGGCACTCTTAGGTCGACCGATCATCGGACCGGTAACAGAATCAACCTCTCCGACTGAATAACCTTTTTCAAGCATTTGCTGGACAGTTACTAATAAACCATAAGTACCGATTCTATTAGCAATGAAGTTTGGTGTATCTTTTGCTTCGACTACACCTTTTCCTAAGACATCTTCTCCAAACCTTTTCATAAATTCCAAGACTTCAGATGACGTCTGTTTGGTGGGAATGACTTCTAAAAGCTTTAAATAGCGCGGCGGGTTAAAGAAGTGCGTGCCGAGGAAGTGGCTGCGCAAGTCTTCACTGCAATCCTCAGACATGGCTTCGATTGATATACCAGAAGTGTTGGAACTGACAATCGATCCTGTTTTTCTATGACGGTCAACATCTGCCAAGACTTTCTTTTTAATATCCAAATTCTCTACGACAACCTCTATCACCCAGTCGACTTCCGACAAGTGTTCCATATCATCACTGAAGTTGCCGACCTCAATTAAATCCAAATTCTTTTTACTGCTTAGTGGTGAAGGTTTTTGTTTTAATAATGCTTTTTTATTTTCGGTGACGATCCGATTGCGAACAGCACGATCTTCAAGCTTCAAACCTCTCTTTTTTTCTTCATCTGTTAATTCGCTCGGAGCGATATCCAGCATCAAAACCGGGATTCCCACATTAGCTAAGTGGGCAGCTATGCCTGCTCCCATAACACCTGAGCCAAGAACCGCTGCTCGTTTAATTTTCTGTTGCATTACATTTCCCCCTATTTCTTTGAATGAATACTCATTCATTTTAAAGCCAAAAAAATAAGTTACGGCTAATTCGTATCTATGTATAATATAAAATATTTTCTGATATTTCGCAATCCTTTTCTCCATAATCATGTAAATTCTTACACGATGTTCAGGGAGGGAGCTATCACATTTGATTGTCGATTCATTCTATGCTTATTGAAATCGAATCGTGCACTCCCTTTATGAACAAGGCGCCCCGGTAAAAGAGGCGTCTGTTCCTTCACTTTCCAAATACACCCTTTAGAACAAAAGCTACATTAGCTGGTCGCTCTGCTAAACGGCGCATAAAGTAACCATACCAGTCATTCCCATAAGGAACATAAACGCGCATCTTATATCCTTCGTTCACTAACTCTTCTTGACGCTCCACACGAATCCCATACAACATTTGGAACTCAAACAAGTCCTTGGATATATTATTCTCTTCAACCAATTGTTTTGTGTATTCAATCATTGAGTCATCATGACTTGCCACTGCCGTATAGTTGCCATTCAACATGTGAAGTCGGATGATTTTCTTAAGGTTTTCGTCTACGTCTTTTTTATCAGGAAAAGCGACTTTCGGTGATTCTTTGTAAGCACCTTTTACTAATCGAAGGTTTGGATTGTATTGATCCAATTCCTTTATATCCTCAACTGTACGGTAAAGGTAAGATTGTAAAACAGTACCTATGTGGTCGAATTCTGACCTTAGCTTTTTGAAGATTTCCAAGGTCTTTTCACAACGATCAAAATCCTCCATATCGATGGTGACGAATACACCTTCTTGTTCAGCAACTCCCAGAATTCGCCGCATATTTTCCAATACGACCTCGTCTGATATGTCCAAGCCCATAGAAGTCAGCTTCAGGGAAAGCTGAGAATCCAGCTTATGTTCACCAATAGCTTTGATGGCGTCGATACAGCCATCCGCTGCTTCTCTAGCCTCTTCTTTGCTATCAATAAATTCACCCAGATGATCAATGGTGACAGCCATACCCTTATCATTAAGCTGCTGGATGGTTTTCACAGCATCGGGAACGGTTTCACCTGCTACAAATTTCCCTGCACCGAAACGCAATCCATATTTTTTAGCTAACTTAGTAAAAAAACGATTTTTTGATAAGAATAGGAAAAAATTCCTGAGTAAACGTTCCATGCCTCTCCCCCCCTACCTCTGGTACAATCCTATATCTTCTAATATCTCTTTTGTAACCGTTAACATAATACTATTTTATCATTTCTGATGATTAATGGGGAAATATTATCCCTTCTTCGACATGTAGCTCCACGATATTTTTTCAATTTCTGTTTTTCTTTTATAGAAATCTGCCTTAAGGTCATACTAATCATGACTATAGAAGGAGGGATTCTTTATGGAACAGCACAATCAATCATCTATGCAAGAGTCACAACCGATGCCTCAAGTTCCTGACATTGTAAGTACAAAAGATCAACTTTATATAACAGATATGTTGTCATGGAATTTGAACGCATGTAAAAAAGCACATTTCTTTGCTCAAAACTGTCAGACACCTGAAATTCAAGCTGCTTTAGAAGAAGCTGGTCAAATGCACCAACGTCATTATGATAAAATCCTCAAGCATCTTGATACCCAATCCAAAACGATGAATTAAGGAGAATGGTAATGAATCAATCACAAAAAATTCAAAACCCTGAAACCAGTGTTCCTAAAACACCGCAAATGAACGAGAGAGATTTCATCAATGATCAATTGACCACTGAAAAATATATGACAGCTTCTTATAATATAGCATTGAATGAAGCCAGTAATCAGACGTTCTACCAGGATCTAGCTACTATCTTCAAGGAAACACAAGACTGCCAAAGAAATTTATATAACCTGATGTTTAAAAATGGCTGGTATAGTATTGAGCAAGAACAACCCCAAAAAATCCAACAGGCCTATCAGCAATTTAATGGTTATAAGACGCAGCTGCCTTATACGGTTCAATAAAAATAAAAGCCCGGCTAAACGCCGGGCTTACTTTATCCTACTGGTTCATATCCTTGAGCTTCAATCGCTTCTTTCATCAATGATTTTGTTACATATGCTTCATCATACGTAACATTCACTTTTCCACTATCGAGATAAACTTCTACTCCATGAACACCTTCCAGCTTTTCTAATGATCCTTTTACTGCTTTTTCACATTGTTCACAAGTCATACCGTTCACTTCTAAAGTCAATTCCATGTCATTCACAACCTTTCTATTTATTCTTCTTCACATTTAATATGTGCCAGTTGTTCTCATGCTATATTTTGTATATTCCACAATTCACTTGGATTATAACGTAAACCGGTGGATAAATTAGAATATTAGGGAGCCCTCGTGAGAAAGAGAGGGCCAAAAGGTAAGTAGAGATTATGTAGCGAATTATTCCATAACTCTTTCCAAGTAATGAAAATAAAAAGAGCAGTTCCGTTTAAAGGTCCACCTTAGTGGCAGTACTCTCCTAAACAAAACTACTTTTCACTTTCCACAGTATTTCCGAACTGCTTGCTGCAAAGAGTTCATAAAATTGATTTTTGAGGGGAATTGCATTGCTTGGAAATTTTTCACGTGGTCCGGCCGCACTCCGGTTATGACAACCTCAGCCCCCATATAATAGAGTGAAGTCATGATATTTTTCAACACATAGGTTCCTTCATGTATTAATTCCCCGACACCTGTAAAATCAAAAAGGATACGTTCGGTTTCTCCAATTTGTGAAGAATGGAGTAAATGATCTTCTACTGTAAACATCTTATCTTCTGTAATATCACCAAATAATGGTACAAGTGCTGTATCGCTCGTCAACTGGATGAAAGGTGCTGATAACCGGTTGCTCTGTTGAATAGCCTCTTCCAACTTTTCTTTCTCTTCAAATAGTTCAAAGTTGGTGTCATTCAACCGCGATCGCAATTGATCCATAGTTTTCGTGACTTTTGTCAATTGATCGTCTTTCGTTATAACCAATACTTCAGCATATAAATCATTTTTCCAATTTACGTGCACATCACAAGTGATGGGACTGATCGCTTCTCCCAGAGGTTTCAAATGGCTTTCTAATGATAACTTTTTGATATCAGGTGTGACCCATTTCCTGATTTTATCCATACTATCTTCATCAAAGACATCGAGTAAGTTTTCCCTCTCTCCGAACATCGTTTCCGCTTCTTGAGAGTATGATTGTATGATGAACTTTTTATTGATAATAAAGAATGGAAGAGGAAAGGATCGATCAACTCGTTTCATTGAATACTTCATTCCTTCCTTCATCAAACCATTTATTCAGACAGCTCAAATCCCTCATGACCATTACTTGTTCTGATTCGAAGTTCTCCAATTCGTATTTAGTCGCCATGCGCCCACCGATCATGATGAGAGGCTTCCACTCCAATCGGGAAAAGCGTTCTATTAATACTTTTATCATAGGCAAACGATAAGAGAGGGCGGCTGAGATACCGATAACATCAGGGCGGAATTTATTTATTTGAACCAAAGAATGATCCAAAGGCAGGTTAGGGCCTAGATATCTCACACGCCAACCCCTACCTTTGAAGGTCTCTGCCACCATTTTCAATCCTATATAGTGTTGCTCTTCTTCAACACCGAACAAAATGGCTTTATTATTTTTTTGTGTCTTCCTATCTTGTGTCACGTTTTCTCCCTCAAGTCTTGATAACACAAAATCGCAAATCGCTGTGGCCAGATGTTCATCAGCGACAGAAATTTCATTACGCTCCCAAAGTTCTCCGATATAATACATCGCAGGGGTCAATATGTCACCAAAAAGGAAAGCCCTGGGATGATCTTCTAAAAGAGCCTTCGTATATTCTAATGCGCCTTCATCATCTCCACTCAAGAAATATCGGGCAAGTTTTTCCTGCTGTGTATTCAAATGGCTCACCTCTTTACAAGAGTATGTAAATGTTCCAATGCTTGTTCCAAATAAGCGATATATACTCTTTTTTCATTTTCATTTTCTATATGTGATTCATCCAATAAACGAACTAACCTTTTATAATTATCGATGATTATTTGGGTGGATACACCTCTTGACGTCAAAACAGTATTCAGCCAATTCGTATAATCAATAAAAAACGCTGCACTATCCATTTCATATGCAGCATACAAATGGTCTAAATGGTGAAAATTATCTTCCTCTGTTCGCTCTCTCCCATTTTGACCGAACTTTTCCCATAAAAATGGATAGGCGCTGTAAATCTCGTCTACTACTTGTTGAACTAGACGACTCTGTTCTGATTTATTCACGTAGCGACCACCTCATATTTAGAAACCTTAGGTACGATGCCTTGCAATTCTTGGTCAGGGTAACGTTTTTCAAGTTCATGTATCTTCTTGAACTGCTCGCTACGTGCCCAATTCAAGTAGGCTTCTTTTGACTCCCATTCCAGATGGACGGTCAACTCTCCTGGTTTTCGATCATTTTGAAGTAATTGAAAAGAATGAAAGCCTTCTGCTTCATCTACGCACCGAGAACGCTTTTTGTATATATTAATCAAGTCTTCGGCTTTATGCTCAGGGACGATGACCGTTGAGTCTACAACGAACATATGAATGTCTCCAATCTACGTAATTTCATTGAATATTATTTTATCATACTAATTTTCTCTATGTATATGTTAACATTCTCCATGCCTTAACACTAAAAAGAGGTACTGGTAATATTACCAGTACCTCTTAGTTTTATTTATTGGACGACTTCATCCAGCACGTGCATTTCTTCATGATCTAACAGATTCTTATTAATCATATCGTTTGCTTCTTTGTTCATGTTGTCTTGTAAATCCTTGAGTTCTTCCTTATCACCGACAAGGTAGAAGCGTTCCCATCCATATTCCTTCGCAAGTTTATCAAGTTTAGGCGCAACGCTCTTGTACCAACGATAACGGTTAGCTTCAAATCTTTCCTTGAATTCATCCTGTTTGGAAGATTTTGCACCACCAGATCCCATGGATGGTTGAGCACGGTGCGGGCCTTGGTGTTGACGCCAATCCTCTGTATTCAAATCTAATTCAAAGAGTTGCGTATCTTTCAAAGTACCAAGTTCTGCATCAATCAGTTTAATGTGATTCTTTTGGGTTAGAATGACACCCGTTTTCGGAAAATCGTTCTGCATTTGTTTTAACTGATCAAGCACCGGTGTCTCTTCCCAGAAAAATTCCGTTTTCACCGGCATTTGGAAACGCTCAGCGAACCATACGGTTTCATCACCTGTAGCGAAGAGCACGATACTTTTCGCAAAATGTTGTTCATTTTCTTCAACATACTGTTGTACTTTTTCTTTTACAGCCCAATAATTTCTTATTTCATCTGAATCTCCATCTTCCTGAAGATAGGATTCAAAGTTATTAAGACCATTTTTCAGATGAATTTTCCATTCTCCCCCTTGTTGCTCAGGGTCAGAAGGATCGGTATTTAAATACATTGTGAATACTTTTTGTGGTTTTTCTAAGTGTATTTGTTCCAATTTCTTTATTTCTTTGTTCAAGTCCATAAAACAGCGACTCCTTTCAAATGGTAAGAATGTCTTCTACAACATATGTTTCCTGAATAAGGAGCGCTTAAACTCGTTCTAAGACATTTTTCTTAACTAAATTATTTATTTCTTTCTTTAATCTGTCGCTTAAGCTCATTTATTCTTTTGAAAAAACACTGTTTCTCTTCTTCATTCAAGTCTTTAGCACCGTATCGCACCTGTTGATATAAATTTGTGGAATTTACATCAAGATCCACGCGGTTAAACCAATCCTCAATAGGTTCATTTGGGGCTCTTCCTACCCCATATTTAGCTGCGAACTTTTCAAAATCAAGGAAATGTTCTCTGATTTGACCTTTGGTTTCGGACCTTCTAAAGCGAAATGAAGGAATTTTACTGCTCCCATCAATTGAGTGAGAAGAATACCTATAGGAAACACCTTCCAGGTCAGGTTCATTTTCTACACCTTTTCGTTTCCTTATGTAGTTCAATAGAAACAAGGTTAAGATAATCCCTGAAATAAGAAGGAATACTACTACTGATTCAGTAGCTTGAGCAACCTGTTCTGTAGAGTCTGAATCAAGTAACTGCATATTTTCTTCTTTATTAAACAATTTTTCAGAAGAGTTCACTTCTAATGATGTCTCTCTTTCCAACGGCTCAATTTCAGAGACTTCTAAACCAGCCCAGGCAAGGACAGTAAAGAACCGGTTCACCAGCATTAAAAACAAATAAGATCCCGCACTCCAAATGGTTCCTAAAACATACCGTATTTGCGGTAAAAGCCCAATCACTAATGCCAGACCCACAGCCAATAAGGCACTTAACATGAATAAGTTTTTCAGACTGCTTTTCCTTTTCAATTTTTCTGACTGGAAATAATGAGAAGCAGTATATCCTGCTATAACCACCAAATATTGTAAGAGTAAAGCAGCTAATAGATCGTTATCATTGAACAGGATCAGCATGAGAAAAGCGCAGACAGTCGTGGAAAAAAGCAAAAAACGTTCATTCTCCAAATCCGGCTCCTGTTCATGAATATAAAAACGCCATATGAATACGAATACGATGATCAAAGATAAATAAAAATGCACTCCAGTCATATAAGCCAGCAAAAGCACAAGCACAGGGGATAAAAAATAGGGCAGGAACCCCTCAAAATAATGGGTCCCAATCTGGAAGACCAACAATGAAACCAGAGCTGAAATAAGGTAAGACCAGAAAGGCATGGATGCCGTTGACCATGCGGCGACGGGATATATTATAAAGTAAAGGAGCAGCGACTCTCCCAGATACTGATATGCGAGTGTCAGATTTTTCTTCCCTTCAATCATAGCTGACCCTCCTTCAATCTGATCGGGGCGAGCGTAGCGAACGTATCCTCTACATACAACCTGATTACTCTGATTCCTTTAGCTTCCCATTGTTTTACGTACGGAAGAGATTGGTCGGGGACCTCCCCTAAAATGATGACGGTCTTCTGTTTATAAAATTGATGACTTAAGCGATACATCATTTCATTCATAGGTAAAGGAATTTGTTTCTTTTCAACTCGTGCTAACAATTCCAAAGAATCACGCAAGTGTTGATTACCTTCTCCCTCTGACTGGTAAAAATAAGGTTTTTGATGAGGACGACGCATATTTACCACCATTTCATAAGGATATCCATGCTCAGTCGCGTAATAGCATAAATCGCAGGCATAAGACAACAAGTCCTCCATCTCGGGAGAAAGATGTTCGTTCCCCAACCTCGTATGTTCGGTAACATTGACTAATATCGTCCAACTGATATCAATTTGGCGTTCATATACTTTCGTCTTGAGAGTGTTGGTTTTAGCGCTGGCCTTCCAATGGATACGATGAAAGGGGTCAGAAGGCACATAATCACGAGTTCCGATCGGTGTCAAAATATCTTCAAATGGAGAAAGAGAGGCAGGATGCTCCCCCATGGACATATGAAAAACCTCATCTATTCCATGAATCTTTTTTGGCTTCGGGTACACAATGAACTCGGTATTATAAGTGGGATTATACTCCATCTTGATAGGAGAAAACCTCAATAAATGTGGATAGCTGAACATAACCCCCTTTATTTTTGCAACCCCGCGACTTTCGGCTTGGATAGGCAGATCGACCTCTGACTCACCGTGGCTGATCAGAGATAATGGCAGCCGGTAAGATAACTCATCATTACCCCCCCTCTCCATACCTCCTGAACTGCGAACTGATTTATCAATTTGAAAAGTAAGCATCCCATTCAAAACCGGAATTCTGGATAGGTTATTCATACGAATACTTAGGTGGGTGGCATCACCAGGGAACAACCGGATGGAACGTTTAGAATCATGCAGATGTAAGTTCGAACCACTAAAACGATCATAAAGTTTACTTGCTAACAGTAATGAGAGGAGCAAACCGGTCGGTACGAATAACAAAGGCTGATTGATGATAAAACCGATTAAGCCCGTCAATACTACTACAGCGAGTAAACCATCATAATATCTCTCACTTTGTCCGTCATATTTTTTCCATACCTTCAACGTCCTGCGCCTGTTTCCACCGGTACCGGTACTTCTTCAATAACTTCATTTACGACTTGCGCATTTGTTTTTCGAATCGATCCTTCCATTGATAGTACAATACGATGCTCAAAAACATAGGGGGCTAACGTTTTTACATCTTCAGGTGTCACGTACTCACTGCCATTCAACAAAGCTTTTGCCTGACATGCTCTCATGAAAGCTAAAGCCCCTCTTGTACTCACACCTAAATCAATATGTAAATTCTCTCTTGTCATGCGTACCAGATCCAATAAGTAATTCATCGTATCGTCTTCCATTTCAACTTCCTTAGCTTCATTTCGAAGGGTTAAGATTTCTTCCAGACCGATGACGGCTTCCAAGTCCCCGTATGGTTCATCTTGTTGATAAGTCCGTAAAATATTCTTTTCTTCCACTTCAGAAGGATAACCCATATCTATTTTGAACAAAAATCGATCGAGCTGGGCTTCTGGCAAAGGAAAAGTACCGTGATTTCCTTCTACAGGATTTTGCGTAGCGATTACAAACAACGGAGCTTCAATCTTTAATGTTTGTCCATCAACCGTTGTCTGTTTTTCCTCCATGATTTCCAACAAACTGGACTGTGTTTTCGGTGTGGCCCGATTAATTTCATCGGCAAGTAGTACGTTTGTCATTACAGGACCCTTTCTCAATTCAAATTCCTGCGTTTTAGGATTGAAAAATTGGATACCAGTCACATCACTCGGCAATACATCCGGGGTAAATTGAATACGACTGAATTTACCATTCATGACTTTAGCAAAACTTTTGGCAAGCTTCGTTTTCCCTGATCCTGGGACACTTTCTAACAAAACGTGTCCATCTGCGATAATAGATATGAATAATAATTCTACTACATCATTTTTACCTAATATGACACGCCCAATCGATTCTTTTGCATTATGTATGCTGGTATTTCCCATAGATATTAACGCTCCCTTTTTTTCTAAAAAATGGTCTCAATTTACGATTATAACAGTTAATATCAGAAAATTCTCCATTCGAGTTTCCTTGTGATTTTCCATGCCCTTGTATGACAAAATATCAATAGGCTGATTTTATAATTTTTCCTGATAAAAAAAACAACCTGCTCGGATTAAGCAGGTTGTCCGAAAGATTTATTCTTTTGTCCACTCATCGATTATATCTTGGTTTTCATCGATCCATTTTTGTGCGCCTTCTTCTTCAGTTTCAGCTTTGTTAATAGATGCCATTAAGCTTGCAAGCTGGTCATCAGTCAACATGAAATTATCAAACCATTTCACTACTTCTGGCTGGTCTTCCTCTAATCCTTTACGAGCAGCATATGAAATGTTTTCTGAATCACCATACACATTCTTTGTATCCTCTAAGAATTTAAGATCCATTTCAGCAAAAACCCAGTGTGGCTTCCAAAGCGTAGCTACAATCGGTTCTTCACTTTCCAAAGAACTTTTCAATTCAGTGATCATTGTCGGCTCTGATGAAGCTGCCAGAGAATAATCGAGCTCATACTCACTGATTACATCCTCAGTTAAAGACATGATACTAGCGCCGGCATCAATACCTACAATTTGTTTGTCCTCAAAAGCATCAGACCCTTTTAAGTCTTCGATCGTATTGATGTCTTCCATATAACTTGGAACTGCTAGACCTAATTTCGTTCCTTCATACCATGTTTCACGCCAGTCAATGTCCTCTTTATACTTCTCATAGAACGATTTATCTGTATTCGGTAACCAGATTTCCATACCAATATCTAAATCACCACTGGAAAGTGCTTCATACAAAAAGCCCTTTTCTACTTGGTTCAGTTCAACCGTGTAACCCTTTTCCTCTAGAACAAGTTTCCACATGTTTGATACGGCAACGTTTTCTGCCCAGTTATTCATACCAATCGTAATTGTACCTTTGTCCTCTGAAGTTTCCGCATCCGAACCTTCATTTTCATTTCCTTCAGTTGCTTCATCTTCTGAGCCGCCACAAGCTGCCAGGGTCAACAAGATCCCCAAGAAAACAGCTGGGAGCCATTTACGTAATTTTGTCATTTCTTCTGCCTCCTCTAAGTATGTGAGTTAGATATTAGATATATTTGAACACAGTTGAAAATTATAGCATAAAATGACTAAAGTTAAAACAATTTAAACTGTACAAAAAATTCACTGCTGACATTTTACATATAATTCCACCTCAAGTCACCCAAATATTGGATGACTTGAGGTGGATATTTCTCTCATTTACATTTACTTTCTTTTGTGAGCGCGGCGGTCGGCCGCTTTGCTTCTCTCTTTCGCGATTTTATCATCACGATCTGCTAACTCTTCAGAGAACTCTACATCGATATTTTTATTTTTTTCATTTTTCGGTGTTTGTGGCAGTTTATATTTCTTTTTGCCTTTACCATTATTGTGTTCATCTCTACCCATGAAATTCCCCTCCTTCGTGGTTGAACAAAGATAGTATGCAACGCTTTCGTTTCAATTATTCTCTCCAGCTGTAGGCAACTTAACTAAACTTTCCCCGTATTATTTCATGGAGAAATAATTACAGAAATGGCTTTTTAAGGGGCGTATAAAAAATCCCTACCTTGATTAAGGTAAGGATTTTCGTAGGATTATGACTGATGCACAGTCTTTTGGTCGTATGATTCTTTGCCTCGTGTAATTGAGAAACAAGCTGTAGCAAGGGAGAACAATATAAACACACCGCCCACTGTAGCATTATGAACCACAGAAGCTTGTTCAATGACTATCCCGCCAATGGATGAACCAAAGGCAATTCCGAAATGCAATGCTGAATTGTTCAGACTTTGTTGAATGTCAGATGTTTCAGGAGCTGAGTTGATTAAATAGTTTTGTTGCGCCGGAGTGATCGCCCAACTTAACGCACTCCAAATGATCATCGCAATCAAAAATAAAGGTAAAGAGAAGGTTACATAAGGAATCGAGAAAATAGCAATCGCAAACATAACGATAATCCCGATGATACTCTTTTCCGATCCGAATTTGTCAGATAGAAATCCTCCTACTCCACCACCGAGCACAGCGGCTACTCCGAAGATGAAGTAGACGATGCTTACCCATGTCCCGTCCAAGCCCATTTCAGTCTTTAGGAAAGGGGTTAGATAGGCATATAAAGCGAGATGTCCTGTTAAGAACAGAAATGAAGTGAACTGTGCTGTGAAAATCTTTTTATCCTTCAGTGTACGAAGTTGTTCTTTTACAGATACTACAGGCTTTGGTGCAATATGTCCTAATGTCAAAGCGACTGCTGAAATAGAAAGCAAAGTCAGTATACTGATGAATAAGAACGGTGCCCTCCATCCGAAGGCATTACCAATGGTTAAACCGATCGGCACCCCAAGTACGAGAGATCCACTGATCCCCATAAAAATAGTACCAATCGCCCTACCTCGATATTCGGGTGCTACGATTGCAGAGGCTATTGTAACAGCAAGGACTACAAGTAAGGATCCACTGGCTGCTGTAATGATTCTAGCTGCCATGATGGTGGAGTAATTTGGACTCCAAAAAGCCATGAGGTTTCCTAAGAAGAATACGGTTAGTGTTACTACCATTAGCTTTTTCCGATCGAATTTAGCTGTAGCCGTCAATAAAATCGGTGACGCGATTGCAAAAACCAAGGAAAAAATAGTGATGAGCAACCCTGCTTCTCCAAGGGACACACCAAGATCTTCTGCTACTAAGTCCAAAATCCCACCAATAATCAATTCCACAGTCCCAACTACAAAAGCAACAAGCGCTAACAGATAGACTTTTTTATTCATTGTTTATTATCCTCTCTTTTAGGTTACCACTATAATGGTAACCACTACTCACGAAGAAAACAAGAGGAAAAGTTTACGGTTTTGATCAATCATTGTATATTTGAAAGTAGAATAGTCTGAAGAGAGGTTCTCCATGTTACAAAAATTCGGATTCACTCAATATGAAAGCCAGGTCTTTGAAGTACTTACAGCAAGCAACTCGCCAATGGACGCCACCACAATCGTCAAATATTCGCAAGTACCCAAATCCAAAGTTTATGAAGTTTTGCAGCGTCTTGTAGAAAAAGGTATGATACTCACCTCGTTCAATGACCGGAAGAAACTTTACACTGCCTTACCATTGGAAACAACAATTGAAAAACTGACTTCGGAATTCCAATCCAATGTCGAAGAATTGAAGATTAAAGAATTCAGCCTCCCCGATTCGGATGACCGAGTATGGACCTTACAAAATGATACTTCTATATCCGTGTTGATCAAGGAGTGCATTCAAAAAGCTGACAAACAAATATTAATTACCGGTTGGAGTGATGAGCTGACCCCGCTCCTTCCTCATTTACAAAAAAAACATAAGGAAGGTGTAAATATCGAGCTTTTATCAGTAGGGGACCTTGACACTGGAAATATTCCTTCTCATTTACTATTACCTGATGAGCAGCATGAAGCCTTGGAGCGGCATAAAATAGTGATTGTAGATGAGCAGGAAATTCTTTTTGCAGGGGTGGAAAAAGGGTACTTTCAGGGCATACATACCCTATCCAAACCACTCGTCAAATTCTTTACTGAGTTTTTCTATCATGATGTTGCCCTTACCGAGATCACAAAGAAATATGAATCTGTATTGATAGAGGACGATGAAATCAGAGAGATTTTGATGAAGCTCCGGTATTAGTCGATCACTTTTGCCCGCAAGTCAAAAATAATGACGCCAGTGTCCCAAGTTTCTTACGACAAAAAAGGGCCAGTCACTGGATTTCCCAGTCATACAAAAAGCGGGCCATTTAAATTGAATGGCCCGCTCATTTTATAATTTATATTTTTTCAACAACATATGCTTTCTTTTCACGGTAATACTTTTCCCCAACTTCCGAAGAATGCTCAAAGAATCCAGCAAATGCAGTTACCACCTTATATTCCCGATCAGGATCCGTAAACAATTGCTCTTCGTTATTGGATAGGACGACTACATCAGTTGTAGACACAAAACTATCCAATTCCTTTGCTTTATAATTCTTTCCTATCTCTACTTCACTCAAACGGTGTTGTGTCATTTTCAACTCCACCTTTCTTTTTTCGGTTAAAAGTTTATGATGATTTTTTAAATTGAAGTTTTCCGTTACTAAAGGAAAGGTTGAAGGTCGGGAAAGTACCACTCCCCCAGTTAACCCTGAATTCTACAAACGCCTTGAAATCAAGTTTTCATGTAACCTAACCCTCTATATTAAATGCAGTTCCCAGAATAGAGAAAGATAAAACTTCTCTCTAAGTGAACATGCCGCAAAACCTTTTTGTGAATTTCAATCAATTAAATAAATTTCAAATAGGTAAGAGTCGTCTCCGATAAAGCCGGATAATAAATTCGATAAAGAACTTAGGGAATTTTTTTGGTACATACCGCCTTAGATAAAACGTTTCATATGCTTTTTTCAAGTCACGCCAATGAGGACAATCAAATTCCTGGGTAAAGCGGACAACATCAATGACCTTCACTTGACCAGAAGAAGTCAATAAAATGTTTTTCAAATGGATATCTGACGGATTCAATCCAAGGCTGCAAGCAAATTCCAGTGCCTCATCCACCTTCACGACCATCTTTTCGGTAATAGGTATTCCACTAACGAGACAATCGTAAAATGTAATTCCTTCTACATATTCCATCAACAGAAATCCGTCACCAACTTCATAATAAGCTGGAAAGTAATCATGATTATTTAATTTCTGGTAAACGTGCGCTTCTATTTCTGCCAGGCCCTTGTATTCTGGATAAAAAATCTTTACAGCTTTTTGTGTTTCAAGAATACGGAATACAGCTGCGCTTCTCCCCTGGCCGATGAATTGTAATCCATCAGGGATATAGATTATACAATCCTTGTCAAATTGGACTTCTTCAATCAAGCCTTTCACCTCGAACATAAGGATTCTCCTCTGTGAAAAAGCATTTTATTTCTATAATTATACTAGATTTCTCAAATAAAGAAGTAATTTTTTGCTCAAACTATTTGACACTGATAATCATTATCAATTAATATGATGATAACATATCGAAAGGAGATTAGTTCATGGAAAGTATTTTATTCGTTCTCACCCCATTTCAGTATGAAAAAGGAAACAGGGAATGTTCTTGTTATCAAACCATCCGCTTTCTATATGGAGATTTGTTACACGTAATGGGAGATCCTTTTTATGTGGAAAACTTAGGGTGGTATATCGGGGTTTATAGAAATGATGATTCTCCTTTTTACATGTCCGCCCATTTCATTGACGATTTATATGAAAAAGGTGTGCTATATACAAAAATGGACCTTACCTTAGCTATCAATTTTCACCAATATAAACTGGATCAGTCTTTAGATGATAAAAACAAGCAACATTTCATTTCACATAAAACAAAGCTCGATCAATTCACAGCTTTGCACCCTGAATACACGATTGTGGAAAAAAGGTGATCCTATGGCTGACATTCTTATTGGTTTTGCCAGTATGTCAGGAAATACTGAGGATATCGCAGACTTACTTCATACACATCTCCAGGACGCCCATGAGGTCGTAATGGAGGAAATCGAAGATATTGAGGTTTCTAATTTAAAGGAATTCGACTGTATTCTTATTGGGTCTTACACATGGAATGACGGCGACCTTCCATATGAAGTCGAGGATTTCTATGATGAACTTTCGGAGGTCGATTTATCAGGAGTTCCTGCTGCTGTATTTGGTTCTGGGGATCCCACATACCCTAAATTTTGTGAAGCGGTCCACTTGATCCAACACCAATTGCAAATTTCTGGAGCAAACCTTATCCAAGAAGAGTTGGAGATTGAAATGAACCCTGATGAAGAAAGTGATTTACTGAGATGCAAACAGTTCGCTGAGGGCATTTCTAATTACTTATCTGAAGTGAAAATATAACAAGATCACAAAGTTCATTTTGTAATGCCTAAGCGGACTTTTTTGTATTACCATAGATAACTATTAAAAAAAGAGGCGTGTTCAGCGCCTCTTTTGGTTATCCTCTATTTGCTGCTGTGCTCTTCTAATCAGTTCCTTGACCATACGGCCTCCGATTTGTCCGCCAATTTGACCGGCTTCCCGTGTGGTTAAGTCACCATTATTTCCACGTTTCAAAGGGATGCCCTGTTCCCTGGCCACTTCATACTTAGTGTCCTCTTGATTTGTAGTCGCCATCAGTTCCACTTTAAGTTTGTCCATTCCTTCTCTCGCTTCAGGGATCAGCAGGTTATTTCGCCTTCCCATTACTTTCTCTTCCTTTTAATTTCTTTCCCTTTGTGGGTGACAAGGTTTCCGTTTTTGTCCACTTCATCTATTTTCCCATCAAATGTTCCTTCTGTGAGTGTGTCAGAAACTTGCTCGTGGGTCGTGGCTAACCCCTTGGAAACAAAGTCTTCCTTCTCATAATCCGATGGCTGATAATTGCGGACACCTTGGTCTTTTTTCTTCTTCACATGTATTCCTCCTCAAACTTTTTCTTAGTTTCTGCATCTTCAGATTAAAAATTCTTTGAAACCTTTTCCTAATTTGCTGCTTTGAGAAGAAAGGATAAATATATACGATTTCCTGCACACTATCTATAGGAGGTGTTCATAATGAGTAAGAAAAGCAACTCAGAAAAAAGAAAAGTCGCTCCGACTGTCAATCCCCAGGGGTTGTCTGAGGATATCGCGGATCAACAACCACGATCGCAACTGGAACAAAAAGCAAAAAAAAGCAATGCCAAACGTTAAAAAGCTGACTATAATTTAGTCAGCTTTTTTTATGAATACCACATAATTATTCCTTCAACGACAAGAAGTCTTCAATCATCTTCTTAGACTTGGTTTCATCAAAATTTTGGTAGATCGTTTGAGAAAGCCTCACCGGATCCCCGAAAAAGAATCGTTCATAGAGGGTCTGTCTAGAACCAAACCCACTCATTGTCAAATCCCATGCAAGCCGGAAAAGGGCAACACGATCTTTTCCTTTCACTTCAACTCCTTGCAAGAAATGGTCAAGTTGCTCTCCAATTTCTGTATCGAAATCAGTCTCTTTTGGAATCGTCATCAGTCCACTTGCCCCTAACAGCTGAATGATCTCTGTAAATCTTGGATAAAGTTCCTGAAATTGATTGACAGCTACATATAAGGGTTGTTTGGAAGGGACCATAACACCGTAACCATCTATTTTCGCATCATGTTCTGACATCAATAACAACGCTCTTAATGTCTCTAATCCTTTGACGATTTCAACCACTTTACTTTGCACATGTTGATAGTCGCTAATATTGATTGTATCCACAATACTTTGGGCAATTCCAAGTAAGAATTCCGTTTTCACAATTTGCCTTGACACGATTTGATGCAAAGTAAACGGTACAAACTTTCCTTTCAAGTACATTTGAGTAGCAGCACGGATATTGTCATGGAAAAAAACACGATTCCATGGTACAAGCACCCCGTCAAAAATGACGATCGTATCCATTTCCGCAAAACGGGATGATAATGGATAATCAAAACTCGAGTCTTTAGTAGCAAATGATTCACGACAAACGAATTTCAAACCATCTGTATCTGTTGGAAGGGAAAAACCATATGCATGACAACTTTCTTGAGCACCTGGCGCAGAGAAAACGAGAATCTCATCGGTTATTCCGCCCTGGGTGGCCAATAGCTTTGCACCTTTTATTATTAATCCTTCTTCATTTCGGTCGATAATTCTGGCGTTCGTGACATCTTCTTCTAAAAACGCAAGCTTTGACCGATTGCTTTGCGGATTCACAAATGTATGAGTAAAGGATAAATCTTTTTCCCGTGCGTATTCATAAAAATGAAGTAACCGATCCGGATAACAATTATCTTCTCCATCTAGAACATCGACCGAAGAAGCAAATGAGGCAAGAACGGTGTTCATATAATCCGGGCTTCTTCCCATAAGGCCACCAGAAATACGCGCCCAGTGCTGGATCATGATCCTCCTTTTCTCCAAATCCGCTCTTGTTCTCGGTATTAAGTAAGATACCCCGATATCATTCCCCGTTGTTTCTGAGGCAAAAGTCATTTCATTTTTTATTTTGCTTTCATTCTGCATATCATAAAGCTGGGATTGAGTCCCCACTACACCCTTGAAAGCCGGATGATCAGATATTTTCCCTGTCACCTTTGCTCCATCAAACCAAACCTCTGACTCCATTGCATCAATCCGCTTTTTGTAATCCTCTCCTGTAATCACCGGCATGATATCACTCCCGAGTTTTTACAAACACATAAAATAGGTGATATCATACCATATTAAATTGCTTATAAAGTGTGCCTGAACTATTGATAGCAGAAATAAGGAAGAACGAAGGATTAAGCGTCTCCTACAGCTTTGACAAGCTGAAAAAGGCCCGCCGAAAAGGCGGGCTTACATGGATTAGGATTATTTAATTGCTTCTGAATTGAATTGCTCGTATTCAGTGGAACCTTTCAAAGCAGTGGTAGAAGAAGTCCCACCAGATATGACTTGGGAAACTTCGTCAAAGTAACCAGTGCCCACTTCCCTTTGATGCCTTGTTGCTGAGTAGCCATGTATTTCACTCGCGAATTCTGCTTGCTGTAATTCAGAATAAGCTTCCATACCTCGGTCTTTATACTGCCGAGCAAGTTCGAACATTCCATGGTTCAATGCATGGAATCCTGCCAAAGTAACAAATTGGAATTTGTATCCCATCTCCCCTAATTCATGCTGGAAGTCGGCAATGCTTTGATCGTCCAGTTTCTTCTTCCAATTAAAAGATGGCGAGCAATTGTAAGCAAGTAATTTCCCTGGGAATTTTTCATGGATCGCCTCTGCAAACCTACGCGCTTCCTCTAAATTCGGTTCCGAAGTTTCACACCACACAAGATCGGCATAAGGCGCATAAGCCAATCCGCGTGCAATTGCCTGATCGAGTCCTGGCTTCGTTTTGTAAAATCCTTCAGCCGTCCGCTCCCCTGTAAGGAATTGCTCATCAACCGGGTCCACATCACTTGTGATCAGATTCGCTGCATTGGCATCTGTCCGAGCGATGATTATAGAAGGCACCCCCATGACATCGGCTGCAAATCGGGCAGAAATCAAGTTGCGGACAGCTGTTTGTGTTGGTAAGAGAACCTTCCCTCCGAGATGACCACATTTTTTCTCAGAGGAAAGTTGATCTTCAAAGTGTACAGCTGACGCCCCTGCCTCTATCATCCCTTTCATGAGCTCAAACACATTTAACTGACCACCGAACCCTGCTTCTGCATCTGCTACAATCGGTGCAAACCAATCCATTTTCTGGTCCCCCTCCATGTAGTGGACTTGATCGGCACGCTGTAAAGCTTGATTGATGCGTTTCACTACTTGAGGAACGCTATTCGCCGGATATAAGCTTTGATCCGGGTACATATGTCCGGACAGATTAGCATCTGCCGCTACTTGCCATCCACTTAAGTAGATGGCTTTTAATCCAGCCTTTACCTGCTGCATCGCCTGATTTCCTGTGAGGGCCCCAAGCGCATGAACATAACCTTCTTCATTCATCAGCTTCCACAGTTTTTCTGAGCCTTTTTCAGCTAAAGTATATTGAATATCAATAGATCCTCTCAATCGGATGACATCCTCAGGCTTATAAGGGCGTTTCACTCCATACCAACGACTTTCATCCTGCCATTCATTATACAACTTCTCTATTCGCTCATTTCTCATTAATTAATTCCCCCTTTAAGATAAATAACGATAAGCTTTCAACGTTAAAAACTCTTCAAATTCTTCATTCCTGACCAAATCGTCGAAAAGTTGTGCAGCCTTTTGGTAGGAACCATTTTCAAAATCATCCGCTCCCACTTCCAACTGAATCGCTACCATTTCTTCTTCCATAAGAGCATTATATAACTCAAAAGTGATCATCCGCCCGTCACTCAGTGCACCATGTGGATGACGGGTCCATTGCCATACTTGCGCCCTTGATATTTCTGCCGTTGCTGCATCTTCCATTAAATGGTGAATAGGTACAGCCCCCCGACCATCCAGCCATGATGCAATATACTGGATCCCTACATTTATATTCGTCCTTAAGCCCTGTTCGGTGATTGACCCGTTTGGGGCTTCCATCAATTGTTCCGCGCTAATATAGTCCATCTTACGCTTTTGGTGTATCTGATTGGCTTCCGGCATGTATTTGTTAAATATATCCATAGCAGTTGCTACCATGGCCGGGTGGGCGACCCACGTCCCATCGTGGCCATCTTTCACTTCCCTCTCCTTATCTACCCGTACTTTTTCAAAAGCTGCGGCATTTTTATCTGAATCTTTTTTTACCGGAATCTGAGCTGCCATACCGCCAATGGCATGCGCACCACGTTTATGACATGTTTGGATGGTCAGTAAAGAGTAAGCCCTCATGAATGGCACAGTCATCGTAACGTGTTCTCGATCAGGCAGAAGGATGTCTTCATCATGGCGAAACTTTTTCAAATAGCTGAAAATATAATCCCAGCGGCCGCAATTCAAACCGGCGGAGTGGACTTTCAGCTCATATAAAATTTCTTCCATCTCGAACACTGCTAAAATCGTTTCTAATAACACTGTTGCTTTGATTGTTCCTTGTGAGATATTCAAATATTGCTGGGCAAAAACGAAAACTTCATTCCAAAGTTTCGCTTCTTGATGGTTCTCCAGTTTCGGCAAATAAAAGTATGGACCAGAGCCATTCACAATCAGTTGGTTCGCATTGTGGAAAAAATAAAGCCCAAAATCCACCAGGCTGCCTGACATTGCTTCACCTTCATAAGTAATATGCTTTTCATCTAAATGCCAACCGCGTGGGCGAACTTTCAGGACTGCAGGTTGTTCATTCAACCGATAGATTTTCCCGTACTCATTTTCAAATTGGATGGTCTTTCTGATCGCATCTCCTAAATTGATTTGACCATTGATCGTATTTGACCAGGTCGGTGAATTGGCATCCTCAAAATCTGCCATAAACACTTTAGCTCCTGAATTCAATCCATTGATCACCATTTTCCTGTCTACCGGGCCAGTTATTTCAACGCGCCGATCTTGCAAATCGTCGGGAATCGGAGCAATGGTCCACTCCGCATCTCTGATTTCTTTAGTTTTTATTAAAAAATCCGGTCGCATCCCCTGATTGATTTTTTCCTGTATATCTTTTCTGTGTTCCAGAAGCTGTTTACGCTCATCATTGAATTTTTCATGAAGCCTGATTAAAAATACCAGTGCTTCATCTGTGAGTATCTGATCAAAACCCTTATGAATTTCTCCATGGATTTGTAACCCCGAAAGTTTAGTTTCCATGATCAGCCCCCTTTTTGTTATATAGTAATACCTATATTTTAATTCTGATATATAACAGATAATACAAAATTATTCATCTTTCTTAGAGAGACAGTGATCACATTCCATCATGTAGGTATAAGCGTGACCCTCTACTTCACAGCCACATTGCGGGCAGGGAATACTGACATTTTTAGAGTGTTTTTTCATTTTCATTCCTCCTTTGATATAACAGATTATTAATTGTTTATCTGTTATGGTACAGTTTACTGTGATTCATTTGGAAATGCAACCACTTTTTTGAATTTTTTTATAATTAGGCTTGGAAAGGAAATGAAAGCAGTTATCTCAGAGACGACCGCTTTTATTTATTGTTAAAATCGAACAAACGTTCTTGTGGTGTCAGTTAAGTAATTGTATAATGATATTGACTATAAATATTGAAGGAGTGTTTCTGTGAAATATCAAGCTACGCCTTATTTTACTTTTAATGGTGATGCAAGAGAAGCTCTTGAATATTACAAAGATGTTTTCGGTGGCGAAATCACAGGTGTACAGACCTTTGGAGAAGCTGATTTCGAAACACCACCCGAAATGGACGACCGTATCATGCACGGTCGATTCAAAAAAGAAGAATTGTTAATCATGGTTTCCGATTCTTTCCTGGAGCAACCTGTGCAACAAGGAAGCAACATTTCATTAGTCTTAGAGTTAGAAAACACGGAGGAAATCCAAACTTATTATGATCGTCTAAAAAAAGATGGGACTGTCCTTATGGAACTGCAAGATACATTTTGGGGAGCAACATTCGCTAAAGTGAAAGACAATTTTGGGGTTATATGGGATCTGAATTATACTAAGGAGCAATAATAAAAAGAGCGGCTCCATCTGAGCCGCTCCACATTTATTCCTCTAAATGCACAACACAATTATATAATTCACATTTCCATTTTCCCTCATGAAGGACCACTTCAGACAGTGATGTGTTCTTCATATGTTCTTCATTGATACTTTCCGCATCCAGTTCTCTTAATGTATGGCTTATAAAAGCCCCGTGACTGACTACGATGATATTCATTTTCTCATGCTTTTGAATGATCTCCTCAATGAAGTTTCTGCTTCGCTCCAGTATACTGGATGGATCTTCTATCCCAAGATCCAGTGTTCTCCAGCCTTCTCCCCATCTTTCAATTCTTTCTCTCTCTGTAGTCCCTTCTATTTGACCGCCATCGACCTCAAGTAATCGTGGGTCAACATGTATCTCCAAACCCAGTTGTTCCGCTATGTATTCAGCTGTTTCTTTGGCTCTTTTTAACGGGCTGCTGTACAAAATATCCCAAGAATCACTTTGTAGTCGCTCTGCTAGTTTCCTGGCATCTGCTTTTCCCTCATCGTCCAAAGGAATGTCCGATTTTCCCTGTGCTCTTTTTTCTTTGTTCCATGACGTACTCCCATGCCTGATCCAACCTATTTTAGTCATGTTCATCCCCCCTCTTTCATCATTCTATTATAATATCCGATTTGCTGCACCATCACCTTTAGCCCTGGCCCTGTTTATATTCTCTGTTGAACATTAAGAAGACTTCTCACACCAATAAAAAAGAGACCGCTGATGCCAGCGATCTCCTGATTATTAATCTGAGTCCAAATCCGTGACTGCCCCTTTTGCGGATGACGAGACAAGTCGCGCGTACTTCGCCAACACACCTCTCTTATGTTTCTGTTCTGGCCGCTTCCACTCTTTCCTCCGGCGTTCATATTCTTCTTCAGATACTTCAAAATTAATTTGTTGCGAGTCGCTGTCGATTGTGATCGTATCACCTTCCTGCAACAATCCAATCGGTCCGCCGACAAAAGCTTCTGGTGATACGTGGCCGATTACAAATCCGTGAGATCCTCCGGAAAAACGCCCATCCGTCAAGAGGGCTACTTTTCCACCCAGTCCTTTACCGACAATCATTGCTGTTATGGATAACATTTCCGGCATTCCTGGTCCCCCTTTAGGACCGACATTACGAATGACAAGAACATCTCCTTCTTTGATTTCGTTACTTACAATAGCTTCTGTTGCTTCGTCCTCGCTATCATACACTCTGGCAGGACCTGCAAAACGACTGATTTTCTGACCAGACATTTTTGCAACCGCACCTTCTGGAGCAAGGTTCCCTTTCAAAACCACTAAAGGCCCTTTCGGTTTGATTGGTTCATCAAAAGGAACAATCACTTTTTGTCCCTCTTTCAAGGAAGGGACTTCAGCCAAGTTTTCTGCAATGGTTTTACCTGTTACTGTCAAACAGTCCCCATGCAGCAAGCCTTGTTCATGAAGCAGTTTCATAACTGCTGGCACGCCTCCGCTCTCGTAAAGATCCTGCATGACATACTTACCACTTGGCTTCATGTCTGCAATATGCGGCACTTCTTGCCTGACTCGTTCAAAATCATCCAAATCCAAATCCACTCCTGCAGAGTGAGCAATAGCTAATAAGTGGAGGAATGCGTTTGTAGATCCTCCTAAGGCCATTACAACAGTAATTGCATTTTCAAACGCTTCTTTCGTCATGATATCTCGAGGGTAAATTTCTTTTTCCAGGAGCTCGATCACAAGTTCTCCTGCTTGTTTACATTCAGACTCTTTATAATCATTTACAGCAGGGGTCGAAGAAGATCCGGGAATACTCATTCCAAGAGCCTCTACTGCAGAAGCCATCGTGTTAGCTGTGTACATACCACCACAAGCTCCAGCTCCCGGACAGGCGTGACATTCAACTTTATGAAGTTCTTCATCATTAATTTGCCCTTCATGGTATTGACCGACAGCTTCGAATGAAGAAACGATGTCGATATCTTCACCGTTCAGTTTACCAGGTTGAATCGTACCACCATATACATAAACAGATGGGATATTCATTCGACCGATAGAAATCAGACACCCTGGAGTTGTCTTGTCACATCCTCCAATGGCTACCACTCCATCCAGACGCTCAGCGTTCGTTACAGTCTCAATAGAATCAGCGATCACTTCACGACTTGGCAAGGAGTAAAACATCCCCTCATGTCCCATAGCGATTCCGTCTGCTACTGTAATCGTATTGAATATCATCGGTGCACCACCATTTTCACTTGCACCGCTCTTCGCTTCACGAGCTAACCGATCGATATGTACGTTACAAGGGGTTACCTCACTCCAAGTGCTGGCTATCCCAATCATCGGTTTTTTGAAGTCTTCGTCTGTAAATCCGACAGCTCTCAACATCGAGCGGTTCGGGACTCGATTAACGCCTTCACTGATGACTTTACTTTTTATTCTCAAATCCTTCTTTGTTTCCTTCATCCCTTACACCCCTTAATCATTTAATGCTTGGTCTTTATTGATTTTTCATTCATGAAAACAACTTACCATGATGATACTAACAAGGAGAGGGCTTGGCAATGACTTTTCTGAAAATAACGAACTTTCCATACATTTTAAGCGCTTTCATTTACTGAAAAAAAAGAAAAAAAGGCTTACTCAATGAGCAAAGCCTTTTTATATAGGGAACCAAACTACATATCTGTCGGTTTGAATGTTTTACAATCTGTTTCTTCACTATGACTCGCTTGTTTCCCTTTATGACTGACTACAAAGATTTCATCAGCACCACAAGAGCGGCCTTCATGATTATATACACAGTTACGTACTTCACATCGGACATCAAGTGCCATTCTCAAACACCTCCCTATATGGCTATAGTTTCTGTCGCAGAGAAAGGGAATATTCTTAGTATTTTTCCCCTTCCCACAGCCACACCAAATTCCTACGCATTGACTAGGAGAATTTATGATAAAATGTATAGCGTGATTACTGAATCCTCGGTGAACTTTTTGTCTAAGCCATCATAAAATGTTTTTAGATAAAGTATGGTCTATAATTACTTAAACGTGGCAAATAAGGTTCAGAGGAAAACAACTTAAAATAGGACTGGTGTTTATGGATAAGAAACAAAAGATTTATAATAAATTATTAGACCTTGTCAAAAAGGAAAATGTGAAAGTCGACGAAGTGTTAAAGGATCATTTGTATACGAAGCTCGGTGGGAAGGCAGATTTCTTCATCACCCCTACTTCATATAAAGAGATACAAAATGTGGTCAAACTTTCAAATGAAGATGACATTCCTTTTACTTTACTGGGAAATGGATCGAATTTAATTATCAAGGATGGCGGAATTCGTGGAATCGTCATTAACTTGAAACACTTAGATGATATTTCTTCAGATGGAAATACAATAGTGGCTCAAAGTGGCGCTCGAATCATTGATACTTCTCGCTATGCTTTAAAAAAACATTTATCTGGATTGGAATTTGCTTGCGGTATACCAGGTACCGTCGGTGGTGCTTTGTACATGAATGCAGGAGCTTATGGTGGGGAAATCAAGGATGTACTCGATTATGCTTATGTTGTAGATAAGCAAGGGAATTTAGTGAAACGTCTCGCTTCAGATTTTGAACTGGACTACCGAACCAGCAATATTCCTGATAATGGGGATATCGTTCTGGAAGCGACTTTCAACCTCAAACCGACCTCCTATGATGAAATCAAAGCCGTCATGGATGATTTAACCTTCAAGCGTGAGTCAAAGCAGCCTCTGGAATATCCATCTTGCGGGAGTGTCTTCAAAAGACCGCCGGGGTACTTTGCTGGCAAACTCATTCAAGATAGTGAACTCCAAGGAACCAATATCGGTGGAGCAGAAGTTTCCAAGAAACATGCCGGCTTCATTGTAAATAAAGATAATGCTTCAACGACAGATTACATTTCTTTGATCGAACATGTTCAGAAGACCGTTAAAGAGAAATTCGGGGTCGTTTTAGAACGCGAGGTCCGTATCATTGGAGAAGATAAGGAATAAAACTAAGAGCCTGCGCTTTCTTCACAGCGCAGGCTCTTTAAAAAGATATATTAAACAAACGTGCAGGATATTGGAAGGCCGATTTCGATCCTTTCATTTAGATTATAGAGCTACAGGGACCAACCTTATCCTGTTCTATTCCCCAGACACACGGGTCACAAGCAGAACATCAAACGGATGAAAGAAGAGCCCGTTGATGTTCTCCTTTTTAAAAAGGACGGTTCCGTCAGCGGAACCGTCCTTCATGATTTTTTTACGACATCCATTTCGGTGGAGTATTCTTTTCCCAATAGATGTCACCAATATTATGGTGCTTAACAAATCCATCTGTCTTTAAATGGTAATGAAAATTGAACCAATAACCTTCTCCTGGCCGCTTATCACGTCTTACATGAAACCTTGCTATTTCTTCATTGGTATGATGGTTGTACAAATTGAAGATTTTCTCACCATATCCAGGTGTAGCTTCTTCCGTGATTTCATAGTACGGAACCTCTTCTTCACCAGCTGAAGACAGGATTTCTGTAACGACTTCCTCGATTTTAGGTAAAATTTCGGCAGTCATATCCTCATCGACTTTTTCAATGATACGCGGCCCCATTTTAGTAACCGTTTGGCTTTTCGCCTGTTCTGTTATATTTTCAATGAACGCTTCGGAAGAAAAAACTTCTTCTAGGGACGGTGAAACAATATCGATATTCTCTTCAGTAAACTGATCTTTTGATGATTCATTCACATGATTGTTATCTGTCAGTTCTTTCTTTTCTGCTGCATCTGCATCTAATAATGTTGGTGGTACATACATGCCTAAGGTGATGGCTGATATAAGTACAACACATATCTTCCTTAACAACGGATTCATATAGAGTATCTCCCTTATATGTATTCATTTATGATTGTATCATGTTCTCTATGTTTGTCTATAAGGAAAAAGAAACCGTTTCCAGGTATTGCCCAGCAATAATACACAATTGTGCGTCCCCCAACCATTACAAGAAAAAAGGAAATAAAAAGGACCTCAGGTCATCCATTTTCTGGATGACCTGAGGTCCTTTTTATTGGTAAAGTCCTAAAAAAACACATAAAAAAACCACCAATGTATGTATTGGTGGAGACGGTGGGAGTCGAACCCACGTCCGGAGATATCGGCACTCGGGCTTCTACGAGCGTAGTCGATATATTATATTTCGCTACCTCTTCGACCTATCGACAGGCTTCCGAAGCGCTAGCCTGATTAGTCTCTTCGTTTTTCCTCAGGCGGTGGAAAAACGCGTAGCCCACTTTAGTTTGAGACCCTTCATCTAGCACATGGGCGATACCAGGAAGGATCAGCTATAGTCTACTTACGCAGCTACAGCTAGGTTTTCGTTAGATTCGCCAGTTATTATAGGCAAATGACGTTTTACGAGACGTCGCTCGACTCGCGACCCGAGCTCGACCTATCCCCGTCGAATCCGTAACGTCCCCGTTAGGATTAAAGGGATAACAGTCAAACTGTTTATCCATATCGTTTTTAACGACAACTATTATTATAGCACAAATATATCTTTTTTCAAGACCTTACTACCTTAAACTGTCTTTGATGGCACGATCAATTTCACGTTTTTGCTGCTTTTGCTTAAGATCCTCACGTTTATCATATTTCTTCTTCCCTTTACCAAGTCCAATTAAAACCTTGGCGACCCCATTTTTTATATATACTTTCAAGGGAACGAGGGAGTAACCCTTTTGCTGTGTCTGACCGATCAATTGATTGATTTGTTTGCGATGCAGCAGCAGTTTCCTTGCTCGTGTCGGTTCATGGTTAAAGATATTCCCTTGTTCATAAGGTGAAATGTGCATGTTATGCAAATACACTTCTCCTTTATTGATTCGCGCAAAGCTGTCCTTCAGATTAATACGACCGTTCCGGATCGATTTGATTTCTGTTCCTTGCAGAACAATACCTGCTTCGAATGTTTCTTCAATGGTAAAATCATGTCTTGCTTTTTTATTTTGAGCTATCGCTTTTCCATTTCCTCTTGGCATGACGGTTTCCTCCTCTGGTGCGTACCCTTTATTTTATCAAAAGTCCCCATTGTTTCCAATTCAAAAAGGGTCTGCCACTCTAATTTGTCTGAATAGACTTTATCCATTGCGTTGTGAGAATATTATCTTGCAGATGATAAGTAAAGGAGCCATATTTTATGGAACGAATATTGAATGTAAAACCTTTGACAATGGATGACCTGCCTGCGCTTGAAGCAATGGATACAGGGATAGGTGATGATTATGTAGTCCGTATTTTTGATCGGCTAATAGAATCAGACAGCCATGAACTTTTCGGGCTTTTTCAAGATGAACAAATGTTAGCCGTCGGTGGCTACAGTTTATTCGGCCAAAAAAAATTGGCCATGCTGGGAAGGTTGAGAAGTGACCTTCGTTTTCAATTGAAAGGAAACGCTACAGAATTATTAAGATCTGTAGTGGACCAATTAAAAAGTGATGATCGAGTAAGTTGGATTGGGGCAAATACACATTTAGGAAATCTTCCAGCAAGACGTGTTCTTGATAAACTGGGAATTCAACAAGGTCCTGTCCTTCACTATTTGACGTTGGTTCGCCCAGATTTGTTGACAGGCCACACCTCAGGGCCTGTATGGGACATTGTCCAAGATGTGGACAAGAAAAGAGACCTATTATCGGAATTGGAGGACAACGCTCTAAAAGTGTTCCCATATGAATGTTACTACCCTCTCCCGTATGAGGAAGCTCTTTTAACAGATGAGTATCTGAACGATGCTACTTTTTATCAAAACCCCACAGGAACTCGATTTGTCATAATTAAAAATGACACAAAAAAATATCATTACTCTCATGTGAAATATTTTTGGAACGACCACTATAAGCAGGCAGGGTTTTTCGAGACTCTTATAGACCATTGGAAAAACAACCATGATAACATTGGATGCTGGATCGACTTCTCTGATGAAGGATTCAGAAACATTCAAGACCTTACTCCTTATAATGTCCAGGAACCATGGATCCTTTATGGCATGTGGAAAGATACCAACAGCCAATAAATGTTCCCCTATGAAGTTGCTTAGCCAGATAGCTGGAAGGAGAGGGGCCAATCGTTTCATTACTCTGACATAAATGAATGGTTAGGAAAGGGAAACTATCGTGTCTGTCTAATACGCCCATCAAAATGAGAAGCGATTTGTGACCACTAATCTGTATGAGCTATATAACAAGTAACTTAAATACAAAATAAATTCAGTCTTATACCACAAGTGTTGTCTCTTATTCAAAGTCCAGGGATTCTCATCAATGTATAACCCTGACTGGTTTGGGCCAATGGGAAACGCGCGAGGATGCTCGCGCGTTTTTCATCACTATTTCTTCTTTTTACTACCCTTTTTGGCAACACCTTTATTTCTGTAAAAAGGTTTATTGCCTTTTTGCTTTTTCTTCTTATCTTTCTTCCGTTCCGGGGCTTTCGATTTAATTTGTTTTGGACGCTCGGGACGTTTTCTTTCTTTTCTAGGCTTCATCCCATCAATTTCGAAATCGACCACGCGTTCATCCAAATTGACATTGGTCACACGAATGGTGACTTCATCACCAATTCGGAAAATGTTGCCGGTACGTTCACCGATCATTGCGAACTCTTTTTCCCGGAAAGAATAATAATCATCGGTAAGGGTGCTTACATGCACCAATCCCTCAACAGTGTTCGGGAGTTCAACAAACATTCCGAAACTTGTAACTGAACTGATTACTCCTTCGAATTCTTCCCCGATTTTGTCTTGCATGAATTCCGCTTTCTTCAAGTCATCGGTTTCCCGCTCTGCATCAACTGCAGCTCTTTCCATCTCTGAAGAGTGCCGAGCGATTTCAGGCATTTGATCCTTCCAATGCTTCCGTGTTTTATAATCAAGTTTTTCTTCAACCAGATACGTACGGATTAAGCGATGGACGGTAAGATCCGGGTAACGTCTGATCGGGGACGTAAAGTGAGTATAAAAATCGGTCGCTAAACCGAAGTGACCAAGCCCCTGAGGATCGTATTTCGCTTGTTGCATAGACCGAAGCATCAGTTTAGAGATGATCATTTCCTCTTGGGAACCTTTTACTTCTTCCAATACTTTTTGTAATGCTTGCGGGTGGATATTATCGGCAGTTCCTTTGACCGCATAGCCCATATTCGCTACGAATTCAAAGAAGTTTTGTAATTTTTCTTCATCAGGGTCCTGGTGAATACGGTGGATAAACGGCACATCCATCCAATGGAAATGTTCAGCGACCGTTTCGTTTGCAGCCAGCATGAATTCTTCGATAAGGCGCTCTGCCACTGAACGTTCACGAAGTTTAACATCTACGGCCTTGCCTTCTTCATCCACAATGACACCCGCTTCTTTGAAGTCAAAATCGATAGCGCCGCGTCCCATTCGCTTTCCGCGCAATGTACTGGCAAGACCCTCCATCTCACGGAACATCGGGACAAGATCTTCGTATTTCTTAATTAAATCCGGGTCCTCATCTTCTAAAATACTGTTCACATCTTTATATGTCATCCGTTCATTCGTCTTGATAACACTTTGGAAGATCTCATGTCCTACGACCTCACCACTACTGTCAATTTCCATTTCACAAGAAAGGGTAAGCCGATCCACCTGTGGATTCAAAGAACAAATACCGTTAGATAAACGGTGTGGAATCATCGGGATCACTCTGTCGACCAAGTAAACACTAGTGGCGCGTTCACGTGCTTCTTTATCTATCGACGACCCTTCATCGACATAATAAGTAACATCCGCAATATGGACACCAAGCTTATAATTTCCATTATCAAGCTTTTTGACCATGACGGCATCATCTAAGTCTTTGGCATCCGCACCATCGATAGTGACGATAGTTTCGTCACGCAGATCGCGGCGGTTCTTAATTTCATCTTCACTAATTTCATCAGGCGTATCCCCAGCCTGCTCCAAAACTTCTTCCGGAAAATCAACTTGGATTCCATGCTTATAGATGATAGAGATGATATCTATACCCGGGTCGTTCTTATGTCCGAGAATTTCTACAATTTCCCCTTCTGCACTCATACGGTCTTCAGGGAATTTTGTAATATTGACAATCACTTTATGACCGTCAGCTGCTCCATTGGTCTGCCCTTTAGGAATGAATATGTCCTTTGGAATCCTTTTATCATCTGCAATGACAAAGCCGAAATTACGACTTGATTCATAAGTACCCACGACTCTGGTAGTCGCCCTTTCAAGAATTCGGATAACTGTACCTTCCGGGCGCGTGCCATCCTCTTTTCGTTTTTCAATACGGACAAGAACCTTGTCATTATTCATAGATGAATTCAAATCGGAATGATGAATGTAAACATCATCTTTATCTTCTTCATCAGGAATAAGAAAGGCGAACCCTTTCGCATGCATTTGGATACGTCCACGGATCAAATTCATTTTTTCAGGAAGACCGAAGCGGTTCTTGCGTGTTCTTACAAGTTCCCCTTCCTCTTCCAACTCATTAAGTGCCTTCATAAGATTCTTGAAGTCATCAGTATCATTAAATTCCAATGCTTCTTCAAGTTCTTGTACGGATAGTGGTTTTGATGCATTTTCCTTAAAAAACTTCAGTGTTTGCTGCTTTAATTCTGTACTCAATTGTCTTACCTCCTTTTAAATGAAGGACAAGACTCTGAAATCATGACCAGTCGAGGGATTCAAGGAATTCAAGTATGTCTTCATGCAATTGTTCTTTTTCCTTATCCATTGTGATCACGTGTCCAGAGTTTTTGTACCATTTAATATCTTTTTGATTTGTTTCTACTTGCTCATAAATATAGTTTGCACTTTCAGTGTTTATCATTTCATCTTGTTCTGCTTGAACGACGAATGTCGGTGTATAGATTTGATCTATATCATCATGGACTTCATTAATCAATCCACCCAGCTGTTTGAACATTTCTTCTGATTCGCCGAGCAGCTCTTTCACTTCTTGATCAATGTTTTCTTTGGGTTTGCCTTCTAATTGCTTATACTGGCGAGCTTTAAATTCAAAACCTTTGGTCAGCTGTTCTTCATTATCAAAGAACACCGGGGCGCACATCGTCACCAGCCCTTTAACTGGTTCAGAGTAAGCCAATTTCAAACCAAGCACTCCTCCGAGTGATAAGCCAGCTATAGCGATTTTCTCATAGCCTAATTCACGCAGATGATTCAAGGCTTGTTTAACATCTGCCCACCAATCTTCAGGTCTCGCTTCAATCAAAGCTTCAAGTTCTTTCCCATGACCTGCATAAATGGGAGCATGCGAGGTGTACCCATGCTTCTGTAAGAAACGTCCGAGCATACGGACATCAGCGGAATGTCCTGTGAATCCATGTAATAATAATACCGCACGTTCGCCTTCCTCAAACGTAAAAGGCTGAGGTTGTTTAATCTTCATCTCATTCTCTCCTTACTTCATCTATTTCCTTATCTCTATATTTTCATTCTTATCCACAATGTTTTCTATTTTACCAAATTAAAGATTCGTTTACACATTTTGTGTCCGACTCCCTTATAATTCCCTTTATTGAAATAGAAAAACCGCGCTCTTTTCGAGCGCGGTCGTTTCATAAAGCAGTTATCAACCTAAAATATAAGCCGTCAAAAAGGCTAAAACGAAGAACAAGACGCCTGTTACAATCGTTGCTTTATGCAAAACAGCGTCAATCCCACGTGCTTTTTGTTTTCCGAACAATTGCTCCGCTCCACCAGAAATCGCTCCTGAAAGACCGGCACTTTTACCAGATTGTAATAAAACAAGTACAATCATAGCAATTGTATCGATGGTCAATAAAGTAATTGCAAGTGTTTCCATGATGTGCCAACACCTCCTAAAGACGTACAAATAACTAGTTTAAATGTAGCATAAAACCAATGGGTCAGCAAGCTTATTTCTGTAGCTTCCGCCCTCTCACAAACGACCGATCGGCAGAGGTGAGATCCTTCTATGATAGTCCATGAAAGTTTTTGATTACTTTTGATTGTTTATGGTTGATTTTTGTAAGGGCTTTCCTTTACTATAGAGATAGTGAAACAAGCAAGGAGATGTTTAGTATTGCTGACACCTGACCGCCATCAACTGATATTAGAAACAGTCAAAAACGATCATACAGCAAAAATCAAGCGTTTGGTAGAAGTTACTGGTGCATCAGAATCAACGATCCGTCGCGATTTGGATCAACTGGAGAAACAAGGGTTGTTACTTCGTGTACATGGTGGAGCCTCATTAAGAAGGTCAGCAAGTGCTGAACCGACGATGGGAGAAAAAATCACTAAATTCCATCGCGAAAAGCAACTCATAGCGAAATTCGCTGCATCGCTTGTCCAAGATGGTGATTGTATTTTCATTGATGCTGGTTCCACAACATTTGAAATGATTCCTTATTTGAAACAAAAAGATATTGTCGTAGTTACAAATGGTTTGAGCCATTTGGATGCACTTAGTGAACATAATATAAAAACGTATGTGATCGGTGGCCAAGTAAAACATCGTACTGGAGCCGTTGTTGGCGCAGGTGCTTTACAAAGCCTACAGCAATACCGATTCGACCAATGCTTCATGGGAGCAAACGGGGTTACATTGGCGGATGGTTTCACTACACCTGACCCAGAGGAAGCAGCCATCAAACAAACTACAGTCCACTTATCCCGAAAACGATATATCCTCATCGATCATTCCAAATTCAATGAAGTCTCCTTCACAAAATTTTTGGATTTACCAGAAGCTGAAATAGTTACGGATTATAAGGGAAACTTACTAGAGGATTATACTCATAAAACGAATATAAAGGTTGTGACAACATGATTTACACATGCACCTTGAATCCTTCCATCGACTACATCATGAACGTGGAAGAATTTGAAGCAGGTGGTCTGAATAGATCTAATCAAACGTTTTACTACCCTGGCGGCAAAGGAATCAATGTCTCTCGCGTGATGGCCCGTTTAGAGGTAACAACGGAAGCGCTAGGTTATATCGGTGGTTTCACAGGAGCATTCATTAAAGAATCCTTGGAGAAAGAATCTGTGTCTCATGGGTTTATAGACACTTCACAGAATACAAGGGTGAACGTCAAGTTAAAGAGTGATGAGGAGACAGAGATCAATGGGCCTGGGCCTGAAATTTCTGCAAAACTTCAGGAAGAACTTCTCATGAAGATCAGAACGTTTACAGAGAAAGATACACTCGTGTTAGCTGGGAGCGTCCCTTCCTCTCTACCAAATGATTTTTATGTGACTATGACTGAAATTTGTGCCAAAAATAAAATAAAAGTAGTCGCGGACACTTCTGGGAAAGCTCTGGAACAACTGATCGGTCATCCCCTTTACTTACTGAAACCCAATCATCACGAGCTTGGGGAATTATTCGGAGTTACAGTCGACTCTAAAGAAAAAGCAGCGGAATACGGTCAAAAACTCATCGATAAAAACGTTGAACATGTCATAGTCTCAATGGGAGGCGAAGGCGCTGTATATATAAACAAGGATCAGAAATTATTTGCCAACGTTCCACAAGGTAAAGTGAGGAATTCTGTCGGCGCCGGCGATTCGGTTGTAGCTGGTTTTCTATCAGCAATGGCGAAAGAAGAGACTACGGAGGGTGCATTCCGTTATGGAGTAGCCTCAGGGAGTGCTACAGCTTTCCAAGATGATCTATGCCAACAGGAAGATGTACAGGCACTGCTCGAGCAAATCAGCATATCTGAAATAAAATAAATGGGAGTGAACCAATATGAAAATCACTGATTTATTGACAAAAGATACGATTTTGTTAAATATGACAGCCGCTTCAAAACCTGAAGCAATTGATGAATTGGTCGGAAAATTAGATGCAGCCGGTAAACTTAATGACCGCGATGCTTTTAAAAAGGCCATTGAAGACCGCGAGCAACAGAGCACTACAGGAATTGGTGACGAGATTGCCATCCCCCATGCGAAGACATCAGCGGTTAAAGATCCTGCCATCGTTTTTGGACGTTCGACAGATGGATTGGATTATGAATCATTAGATGGGCAGCCGACAAAACTGTTCTTCATGATCGCAGCGTCAGAGGGAGCTAACAATACTCACTTGGAGACGTTATCCCGATTATCTTCCTTTTTGATGGATAACAATTTCCGCGCTCAGTTGGAAGCTGCTAAAACTGAAGCAGACGTGATTGAAGCCATCAATGCCAAAGAAGCAGAGGAAGATAACGAAGAAGACTCTTCCGAACAAACTGCAGGGAAAATACTTGCAGTCACCGCCTGCCCGACAGGAATCGCCCACACGTATATGGCAGCAGATAAATTAAAAGCGACAGCAAAAGAAATGGGCGTTAATATCAAAGTTCAAACGAATGGCTCTAGCGGAGTAAAAAACCGTCTTACCCAAGATGACATTGCTGAAGCTGATGCCATTATCGTTGCCGCTGATACGAAAGTCGATATGGAAGGATTCAATGGAAAACCTGTCATTGAAGTTCCAGTAGCAAAAGCCATTCACGAACCTGAAGAATTAATCAATAAAGCAGTAAACAAAGACGCTCCGATTTATCAAGGTGGAGGAAGCAACCAGGATTCATCTGAGGAAAAAGGTCAACGTACCGGTTTTTATAAACACTTGATGAATGGTGTATCAAACATGCTCCCATTTGTCGTCGGTGGCGGAATTTTAATTGCCATTTCCTTCTTCTGGGGAATCAATTCTGCAGATCCGTCAAATGAAGAGTACAACCGCTTCGCCGAAATGCTCAATATCATTGGCGGCGGCAATGCTTTCTTCCTGCTTGTTCCTGTACTGGCTGGTTTCATTGCATCTAGTATTGCAGACCGGCCCGGTTTTGCACCAGGTATGGTCGGTGGTTTGATCGCCGTTACCCAAACCGTTGAAGGTGCCGGGAATGGCTCTGGTTTCTTAGGCGGTTTGATTGCAGGTTTCCTAGCTGGTTATTTGACATTATTGGTGAAAAAGTTACTGGAAGGCCTTCCAGCTGTAATGGATGGTTTGAAAACCGTGTTACTTTATCCTGTCCTTGCGATTTTCGGAACAGGTATGATTATGTTACTCATAAACCCTGCTTTGACAAGCGTCTACACATGGCTGTTCGATCTCCTTGATCGTATGAGCGGTTCAAATTTGGCCCTGCTCGGATTAATTGTAGGTGGAATGATGGCGGTAGATATGGGAGGGCCTGTAAATAAAGCAGCCTACACATTCGGTATCGCAGCTTTAGATGCCGGAAACTATACGTTCATAGCTGCTGCAATGGCAGGCGGTATGGTCCCACCACTTGCTATGGGACTTGCAACGACATTCTTCAAAAACAAATTCACTGATCAAGAACGCGAAACAGGAAAGGCAGCCTATCCACTTGGTGCATTCTTCATAACCGAAGGTGCGATTCCATTTGCCGCTGCAGACCCTGCACGAGTAATCCCATCCATGGTCGCAGGAAGCGCATTGACCGGAATGTTGACGATGTTGTTCGGAATAGGTTTACGCGCCCCACATGGCGGTATCATCGTCGCCCCGCTTGTTGAAGGTGGTCTAATGCAAATCGCACTTTACCTTGTGGCAATAATTGCCGGTTCGATTCTTTCTGCAATTATTGTAGGATTCTTGAAAAAAGACCTCCGAAAGGCTTAAAATAGTAAAGTTAGGGTAACTCATATACAATACGAATTTTTAGGAGGAATCATAATGGTTGAAAAAACATTTACAATTACATCCTCAGACGGTGTACACGCTCGTCCTGCCACAGTTCTCGTTCAGAACGCTGGTAAATACGAGTCTGATATTAACTTGCACTACAAAGAAAAGTCTGTGAACTTGAAATCCATCATGGGAATCATGAGCCTAGGCATTCCAGCAAACTCTGAAGTGAAAATCACTGCAGAAGGTAGTGACGAACAAGAAGCAATCGATCATTTGGAAACAACAATGAAGAATGAAGGTTTGGGGGAATAAAGGCATGACACAGCTTCAAGGTATTGCAGCTTCCAGCGGTATCGCTATTGCGAAAGTCTATCGTCTGGAAGCTCCAGACCTCTCTTTCAGTAAATCAGATATCGAACAACCGGAACAAGAGGTTAAACGCCTCCACGAAGCTTTGGATATTTCTAAGTCAGAGCTTGAAAAGATTAAAGAACATACAAAAAAATCACTAGGCGATGAGCATGCAGAGATCTTCTCCGCTCATCTATTGGTCCTCAGCGACCCTGAACTAATCAAACCGATCGAGGATAAAATCAAAAGCGAAAATGTAAATGCAGAGGCTGCTCTTTCGGAAACGGCCAATATGTTCATTGACATGTTCAAAAACATGGATAACGAATACATGCGTGAACGCGCTGCAGACATCCATGATGTGACCAAACGTGTAATGGCTCACTTACTGGGAGTGACTTTTCCTGATCCCGCATTGATTAATGAGGAAGTCGTCATCGTTGCTGATGATTTAACACCTTCCGATACAGCTCAGTTGAATAAACAGTTTGTCAAAGGGTTCACAACTGATATCGGTGGTCGTACCTCTCATTCTGCAATTATGGCCCGCTCGCTTGAGATACCAGCTGTAGTAGGGACTAAAAATATTACTTCTCAGGCTCCAAAAGATACAGTGGTCATCGTAGATGGCATTAATGGTGATGTGATCATTGATCCAACTGATGCTCAAATCGAAGAGTACAAGCAAAAACAAGATGATTTTGAGAAACAAAAGCAAGAATGGGCAAAGCTGAAGGATGAAACAACTGTCACATCTGAAGGGGAGCATGTTGAGCTTGTAGCTAATATTGGTACTCCTGAAGATGTTCAAGGTGTGCTCAACAACGGTGGTGAAGGTGTAGGTCTTTATCGCACAGAATTCCTCTACATGGGGAAAAGCCAGCTTCCGACAGAAGAAGAGCAGTTTGACGCCTACTCTTCCGTCCTTAAGCAAATGGGAGACAAGCCTGTCGTCGTCCGTACCCTTGATATCGGCGGAGATAAAGAACTGGACTACCTCGACCTGCCTGAAGAAATGAACCCATTCCTCGGTTATCGTGCGATTCGTCTTTGCCTGGAACGCGACGACATCTTCCGTGTCCAACTTCGGGCATTGCTGCGTGCAAGTGTCCATGGAAATTTAAAAATCATGTTTCCGATGATCGCGACACTTGAAGAGTTCCGTCAGGCAAAAGCGATTCTTGAAGAAGAAAGAGAAAACTTGAAGAGCGAAGGGAAAGACGTTTCTGAGGGGATCGAAGTCGGTATGATGGTTGAAATACCAGCAACGGCTGTCATCGCTCGTCAATTCGCTAAAGAAGTGGACTTCTTCAGTATCGGTACAAATGACTTGATTCAGTACACGATGGCTGCAGATCGTATGAATGAGCGGGTTTCTTACTTGTATCAACCATACAATCCTGCGATCTTAAACCTTGTGAATAACGTCATCGAAGCTGCTCATGCTGAAGGTAAATGGGCAGGTATGTGCGGAGAAATGGCTGGTGATGAAATCGCAATTCCGATCCTATTGGGGCTTGGGTTAGACGAATTCAGTATGAGTGCCACTTCCATCTTACCTGCACGTACACAAATCAGAGAGCTTTCCAAGAAAGAATTATCTTCATATAAAGACGAAATCCTTTCAATGGGCACAGCTGAAGAAGTTGTCGCTTTCGTGAAAGAAAAAACACAAACAAAGTAGTATTCTTATTCATTATGTGGGAAAATAGGTGTGTGCAGAGGAGAACTTCACCTCTGTTATGATCTAAAGAAAGAGATGTGTTTCCATGACATTTACGGTTATCATGCTCGTATGTATTGCTATTGTTTTGGGGATTGCCGCTATGTTCGGAATGGCTGTTTCAAAAGGTTATGATTACAAACACACCGTTGATCCTTTACCAGATGAGGATCACTTAAATGAAAAGAAAAAGAAAGCTGACGCTTAATTTGCGTCAGCTTTTTTGGTTTCTCCACTGTCTATAATCTGCATCTTATTTTCAATGGGATTTCTTTTTTTTGGATTAGGTATGCGTAAAGGATGACCCATTTGCAAAACCGAAACAAGCTTATAATCGGACGGATCAAGACCAATATCCCGCGCAAAATCATTGTCATGCAAATAAGGACTTGTCGTCCATAAAACGCCTACACCTGCCTCCCACGCAAGAAGCTGAACATTTTGGATATAAGCGCACACGGCAGCATAGTCCTCTTCATACTTTCTTTGGTCAGAGTCACGCTCCATATAGATTAAAGCATGATGAGGGATATTGAGAAGAAACTGCCGGATTCCCTCTTTCATCTTATTGCTTTTTTGATGATCATAATTGTTGAAAAAACCTTCTCTATCATAACTATCGATCACCTTTTTGGCATAGTCCTTTTTCCCATCACCTTGATAGAGCTTGATGCTCCATGGTTCTTTCATCCGATGGTTAGGGGCCCAGCAAGCCTTTGAAAAGATCTGCTTCAATACTTTTCGGTCTATTTGTTCATTTTTGTACTCATGAATAGAGCGCCGGTTTTTAATCGCTTCTAACAGATCCATATGCTCACCTCACACAATCAGCAGTTTCGTGACTTGCTGGACCATTAGATAGGCCCATTCCCTTAAGAAGAAAGGCAACTTAGTTTCTAATGATTCATAAGCCGAATATTGGGTTGGAACCCCTTTAACATCCATCCCTTGGTTTTCTGCCATAATCACAGCTCTCTTCAAATGAAATTGATCACTGATCAATAGGAATGTATCGATGCTCTTCTCACCTGACACCTTTTTGGCATTTTTCAGGTTGTCCTCTGTTATTAAAGATCGATCTTCATACAAAATATCTTCTTTTGCAACTCCATGTGCGATGGCATAATCTTTTCCTACTTCCGCTTCTGAGGAAGCAGCATTTTCACTCGTTCCACCTGTCAGCACTAAATATTCAACCTTACCTTCTTCATACAATTCTATTCCTTGTTTCAAGCGTCCTTCAAATACGGGACTAGGTTTCCCATCCCACTGAGCAGCACCAAGGACAATAGCTGCATCAGCCTCAGGTATCTCCTCTTCTTCTCCAAAGGTCCATACAGTGTAACCTGTATAAAGCCCATAGAAAAGGCAAATAAGAAAAACAATTTTAACCAGTCGTTTCATGAATGATTTTCTCCTACTCCTGTTTGTCTAACATTATCATATCATAGAAAAAAGCCTCCCTGAATCATCAGAGAGGCTCATTTGCGAATTTATTTATTCAAGTTATAGAACGCTTTTCCGCCAGCATAGGTAGCTGTTCCCAGTAACTGGTCTTCGATACGAAGAAGTTGGTTATACTTCGCTACCCGGTCTGTTCGGGATGGAGCACCAGTCTTGATTTGACCAGCATTAGTTGCAACAGCGATATCCGCAATGGTTGCATCTTCTGTTTCACCAGAACGGTGTGAAATCACAGCCGTGTAACCAGCACGTTTCGCCATTTCAATTGCTTCAAATGTTTCAGTAAGAGTACCGATTTGGTTCACTTTAATCAAGATGGAGTTCCCAATACCCTCTTCAATGGCGCGGCCAAGTTTCTCTGTGTTTGTAACGAACAAGTCGTCACCAACAAGCTGGACGCGGTCGCCAATACGCTCTGTAAGGAGTTTTGTACCTTCCCAATCGTTCTCATCAAGACCATCTTCAATGGAGACAATCGGGTACTTGTTGACAAGCTCCTCATACCAGTCAACCATTTCTTCAGAGGTGCGCACGACGCCTTCACCTTTAAGATTGTATTTACCATCTTCATAAATTTCAGAGGCAGCAACATCCATCGCAAGCTTCACTTCTGCATCCGGCTTGTAACCAGCTGCTTCGATCGCTTCGATGATTGTAGATAGAGCTTCTTCGTTAGATCCTAAGTCAGGAGCGAAGCCACCTTCATCACCTACACCAGTGTTATATCCTTTGTTACTAAGGACTTTTTTAAGAGAGTGGAAAATTTCCGCACCCATACGTAGAGCTTCTTTGAATGTTGGCGCACCGACTGGCATAACCATGAATTCTTGAATGTCTACGTTGTTATCAGCATGCTCCCCACCGTTAAGGATGTTCATCATCGGTGTTGGAAGCGTAGCTGCCGTGAATCCACCAAGGTATTTATAAAGTGGAAGACCTACTACATCAGCAGCAGCATGGGCAACAGCCATGGAAACACCTAGAATTGCGTTTGCACCTAAGTTTCCTTTGTTTTCTGTACCATCAAGCTCTCTCATCATTTGGTCAATGATTACTTGCTGAGTGACATCCATACCTAGAAGGTTTGGAGCAATTTTTTCATTTACGTTATCCACAGCGTTTTGGACACCTTTTCCAAGGTAACGTTCCTTGTCACCATCACGAAGTTCTACAGCTTCATATTCACCTGTAGAAGCACCACTTGGTACAAGTGCCGTACCGAAAGCTCCGGATTCTGTATAAATTTCAACTTCAACTGTTGGGTTGCCGCGAGAGTCCAGGACTTCGCGTGCATATACGTCAGTAATGTAAGGCATTAATATCTCTCCCTTATTTTTTAATTAATGATTTTCCTGTCATTTCTTCAGGTTGTTCAACATTTAACAGTTCAAGAAGGGTTGGTGATAAATCACCTAAAACACCGCCACTACGGAGTTCTGCACCTTCTTTTGTCACAATTACCGGTACAGGATTAGTTGTGTGGGCCGTCATGGCATCTCCTTCTAAGGTCGTCACCTCATCAGAGTTTCCATGGTCAGCCGTAATGATGGCATGGCCACCCTTTTCCTGTATTTTGTCTACAACTTTACCAAGACATTCGTCCACCGTCTCGATCGCTTTAATGGTCGGTTCAAGCATTCCTGAGTGACCAACCATGTCCGGATTAGCGAAGTTAAGAATGATTGCGTTATGCTTGTCTGCATCCAGTTCGCTCAGCAAAGCATCTGTTACTTCATAAGCGCTCATTTCCGGTTTTAAATCATAAGTCGCGACTTTAGGTGAATCGATGAGGATGCGCTCTTCCCCTTCGAATTCTTGCTCACGGCCGCCACTCATAAAGAATGTCACATGCGGGTACTTTTCAGTTTCTGCAATGCGGAGTTGTTTCATATCATTATCTGCTAACACTTCTCCTACCGTATTTTTCAAATCATTCGGAGGAAAAGCTATCTTACTTTCAACTTTATCACTGTACTGTGTCATACCAACGAAATGGAGTTGTTTGGGTGCTTCATCTCCACGCTCGTAATCTGTAAAGTCATCGTTAGCAAAGGCACTTGAGAGTTGGATAGCACGATCCGGGCGGAAGTTGAAGAAAATGACACTATCTTCATCTTCTACCGTTCCAACTGGCTTGCCGTCTTCATCAGTCAAAACGACAGGCTCCACGAATTCATCGTAAATATCTTTTTCATAAGAATCATCAATCGCTTTGATCGGATCCTTGTATGTCGGGCCTTCACCGTAGGCAATCGCATCATAAGCTTTCTTGACACGCTCCCAACGATTGTCACGATCCATCGCATAATAACGACCTGATATTGTTGCGAGCTGACCGACACCGACTTCATCAACCGCTTCTAATGTCTGTTTAAGATACGTTTTAGCTGATTGTTGACCAACGTCACGTCCATCTAAAAAGGCATGGATGAATACTTTTTCCAACCCTTCACTTTTAGCAAGCTTCAACGTCGCAATCATATGATCGATATGACTGTGAATTCCACCATCAGAAAGCAAACCGAAGACATGTAGCGCCTTGCTTTTCGCTTTCGCTTCACGTACCGCGTTAAGGAGGACCTCATTGTCAAAAAAGTCGCCTTCACGGATAGAAAGGTTGATACGAGTCAAACTTTGATAAACGACGCGACCTGCGCCGATGTTCAAATGCCCGACTTCTGAATTACCCATTTGACCTTTAGGAAGTCCGACAGCTTCCCCACACGCCGTTAACTCGGAGTGTGGGAACTTGTTCCAATAACGATCAAAATTAGGTGTGTTCGCTTGTTTGACGGCATTTCCTTTCTCTTCATCCCGAAGAGCATATCCATCAAGGATAATCAATGCAGCCAGGTTTTGCTTACTCATGCTTACCTGCCTCCACAAGTTTTAGGAAAGAATCAGCTTCCAAGCTTGCTCCACCTACGAGAGCACCATCGATGTCGGACTGAGATAGAAGCTCATCTACATTCGCAGGCTTCACACTGCCGCCGTATTGAATACGCACAGCTTCTGCAGCTTCTGCATTCACAAATTCACTGACTACTTTACGGATGTGTGTACATACTTCATTTGCTTGCTCGGAAGTTGCTGTACGCCCTGTGCCTATCGCCCATATCGGTTCATATGCGATGATCGTTTCTGCACATTGTTCGTTCGTCAGACCGTCCAATGCTTTTTTCACTTGTGTTTCCACTACGTCCATCGTTTGATCTGCTTCACGTTGCTCAAGGGACTCACCTACACAAACTATTGGAGTTAAACCATGTTTGAAAGCAGCATGGACTTTTTTGTTGACAAGCTCATCTGTTTCTTTGAAAATTTCACGGCGTTCAGAGTGGCCAAGTACAACATATGTGACCCCAAGCTCTTTCAGCATAACTGGACTGACTTCACCAGTGAATGCTCCGCTTTCTTCAAAGTGCATGTTCTGAGCACCGACTTTCAGACTTGTGCCTTCTGTCGCTTCTACGAGTTTTTGTAGAAAAGGGAATGGAGCACAAACGACAGATTCCACTTGATCAAAAGAAGGAACCTCGTTTTTAGTTGTTTGAATGAAATCTTCCGCTTCGCGATGGGTTTTATTCATTTTCCAATTTCCTGCAATCACTTGTTTACGCATATCTGCTTCACCTCTCCTTATTTATTTATCGTTCAGTAGTGCCACACCAGGAAGTTCTTTACCTTCCATGAATTCAAGGGATGCGCCACCACCTGTGGATACGTGATCCATATCATTTGCGTAACCGAACTTCTCTACAGCCGCTGCCGAATCTCCTCCACCGATGACTGTATAGCCATCTGTTTCAGAAAGAGCGTTTGCCACCGCTTTAGTTCCGTTAGCAAAAGATTCAAGTTCAAATACACCCATTGGTCCATTCCAAATGACCAACTTGGATTCTTTGATGATATCCGCATATTTCTCTCTTGTTTTCGGACCAATGTCCAATGCTTCCCAATCAGCAGGAATGCTGTCAATCGCTACCTCATGTTTATTGGCAGAATCAGAAAAGTCATCTGCTACAATAACATCCTCAGGCATATGGAAATGGACACCTTTGGCTTCTGCTTTCTTCATATACTCTTTTGCCAAGTCAATTTTATCTTCTTCTAATAGAGATTTACCGATTTCGTGACCTTGTGCTTTCACAAACGTGTAGGCAAGTCCTCCACCAATGATCAAGTGATCGACTTTATCAATCAGGTTGTCGATGACCCCGATTTTATCTTTGACTTTCGCACCACCGATAATTGCTGTGAATGGGCGCTCTGGGTTGGAAAGTGCTTTTCCTAATACATTGATTTCTTTTTCCATTAGGAAACCAGCTACAGCAGGGATATGTTCAGCTACACCAGCTGTAGAAGCGTGGGCACGGTGAGCAGCACCAAAAGCGTCATTTACATAGAGGTCTGCCATATCTGCGAATGCTTTCGCAAGGTCTGCATCATTCTTTTCTTCACCTGGATTGAAGCGGACATTTTCAATAAGAAGTACATCGCCATTTCCCATTTCAGAAATAGCCTGGTTCACTTCATCTCCGTATACTTCATCCGTTTTCGTTACTGTTTGACCTAAAAGGTCGCTCAGGCGGTTCGCCACTGAATCAAGACGAAGTTCTTCAACGACTTCCCCTTTCGGACGTCCAAGGTGACTTGCAAGAATGACTTTGGCTCCGTTCCCAGTCAAGTGCTTGATTGTCGGGAGAGCAGCTTTGATTCTGGTGTCGTCTGTCACTTCTCCACCGCTCATCGGTACGTTGAAGTCGACACGGCAGAAGACCGTTTGTCCATTCACTTCAACATCACGGATTGTTTTCTTATTCATAGAATGACAACCTCCTTGGTTTGTGGTCAGGTTCATCGCCTGCCCCATATGTACGTTTCCACGTATACCAACTATGAAAACGCCGATAAGCAGGAACCGAAAAAACATGGATAAAGGAGGAGGACATGAGACCCCCTCCTTTCCATCATTTTCATAGTATTTTCAAATATGGCTCAGATATTACAAGCCTTGGTTTTTAAGGTAAACGGCTAGGTCTACACAACGGCTGGAGTAACCGAATTCATTGTCATACCAAGAAACAACTTTAACCATGTTGTTTTCTAGAGTAAGTGTAGAAAGGCCATCGATTACAGAAGAGTGCGTGTTGCCATTGTAGTCAGTTGAAACAAGTGGCTCATCGCTATAACCTAGAATTCCTTTAAGTTTGCCTTCTGCTTCTGCTTTAAGTGCTTCATTCACTTCCTCAGAAGTAACATTTTTATCCAATTCAGCAACGAAGTCTACGATAGAAACGTTTGCTGTCGGAACACGCATAGCCATACCGCTAAGTTTACCATCAAGTTGTGGAAGAACTTTTGCAACAGCTTGTGCAGCACCAGTAGTTGTCGGGATGATGTTTTGAGCAGCTGCACGAGCACGACGGTAATCCTTATGTGGAAGATCAAGAATTTGCTGGTCGTTCGTGTAAGAGTGAACTGTAGTCATCATACCGCGCTTAAGACCGAATTTCTCATCAAGAATCTTCGCATACGGCGCCAAGCAGTTCGTCGTACAAGAAGCGTTAGAGATAACGTGGTGAGAATCTTTGTCGTACTGGTCTTCGTTAACGCCCATTACGATTGTAAGATCTTCTTGTTTAGCTGGAGCAGAGATGATAACTTTCTTAGCACCTGCATCCAAGTGTTTCTTAGCATCTTCACGTTGAGTGAAGCGGCCTGTAGATTCGATTACGATATCTACACCAAGATCTCCCCAGCCAAGTTGAGCTGGATCTTTTTCAGAAAGCACTTTGATTTCTTTTCCACCTACGATCAGGTTGTCACCGTTAGTCGTAACCTCTTCAGAAAGAGTACCGTGAACAGTATCATATTGCAGCAAGTGTGCAAGCATGTTCGCATCAGTCAAGTCGTTAACCGCTACTACCTCTACATCGTCATTTTTCAATGAAGCACGGAAAACGTTACGTCCGATACGTCCAAAACCATTAATACCAATTCTTACTGTCATGCAAAATTCCTCCTTGGATGATAAAAATCATTTTATTTAAAGGGATAACTCCCTTATTAACTCTTGTGCAGCACCTTCATCGGTGATCAGGACATTACTTTGTCCTGGTTGGAAATAAGATGCGATGGCTTGTGCTTTAGAGCGACCACCAGCAACAGCAATGACATGTTTTGCATGCTGCAAGTCTTCCAGTTGAAGACCAACGGTGCGAACCTTGTGAACGATTTCACCTCTATTGTTGAAATAATAACCGAAAGCCTCGCCAACAGCTTCATGCTTTCTGATTAATTCCAGTTGTTCTGAAGAGGTTTTTCTGCGCTCTGCCATCGTCAATGCGTCCCCTACGCCATGGATGACGATTTCTGCATGGCGGATGATATCAAGCACTTCCTTAATAGAAGGCTCTTCTTTGATGGTTTGATAAGATTCCTCACTTAAAGGATCAGGTACATAAAGAAGACGATAATCACCTTTTGCTTTCTTTGCCATTTCTGCACAAATCGTATTAGCCTGGTTTTCTACTCTCTCACCCAAGCCTCCACGTGCAGGTACAAATAAACATTGATCAGCTCCATTGAGCGGAGTCATCATTTGTGCTACCGAAGCCATGGTCGTACCACCAGTAATGGCGATCGCCTCATTCGGACTCATATGCGTTTTCAAATATTGGACAGAAGCTTTTCCCATCTCTTGTTTTACCCAATCGAGCTCATCACTATTACCTGGAACAACAACGACATAGTCTAAGTTTAATTTATCCTTTAATTGCTGTTCTAAAACCTTAATCCCAGTAGATTCCTTGATAAACTCGGCTAGCTGTTCGAGAATGTTCTGCCCTTCATAGCTTAAATGCATACCTCTGGACGTAATCTCGACAGCCCCTTGCTTATTCAAAAAATCTACCTCGCTACGGACAGTGCGCTCCGCTAATTCAACGTTCTCTGCCAGAGCTCTACGCCCTACAGGCTGCATGATCTGAATGTAATACAGCAGCTGATAACGTCGTTGAATAACGTCCAAGACATCGGGGAATAATTTTTTTTGTAAGTCGATGAACGCTCTCATGGAAAAGCTCCTTCTTGAAATGGTTCCACCCGGGATGTATTACGTCCCAGCTAGTCATATTATGTCCCGCTCGGAGCAAAAAAATATCTCATTTCAATTTTTATATTAACAGTGGGGGTCTCTACACGCAAGCGGAAACCATTACGTTTTTTATTGTAAACGCTTTTCCAGCTCAAAGTAGTCGATAGACCTATAATCCAATTCATAATTGTCAATCTTTAAGACAGGTACCTCAAACATGTAATTCTCCAGGAGAACGGGATCTGTTTCAATGTCGATTTCGATAACATCCACATTGAATAAGGTAATAAGGTTCCTTACCTCTTCGCACAGAGGGCATTTATTTCTGGTATACAAGATAACTTCTGACACAACAATCACACTCCATTAAGCTGTTCTTATTAATCTGTTTAACCTATGTTAAACCCTGTTGAGCGTCCCGTACGTATTCGGGAGATCGATTCCGATATTTCAGGAGAGTTTATGGGCAGAAAAGGTCCGGTGTTTAAAGCTCGATAAAGGGTCTTTTCCACCACTGTGTTAAATTCAAGTTAATAATCATTACAATTAGATACGTCATCGACAACCATTCTGGTGATCCTTTAGTAGAGCTTCTTTCGCCGAAGGGAGGGCTTTGTTATACGGTACCTTCCCCCGAACCACCATAAATAATCAGTCCGCGATGGGGGCTCATGTAACTGATGCTGTACTAATCAAGTCCTATTATATATGATTGAACAAAAAAGGACACGCTCTAAGAGGCATGTCCTTTATCATCATAAAAACCATTATCAATTTTCAGTTTTCTTTTTTGTAAGAAATCCGCTAACTCTCCGCATGCATAGTTCTCAGGTGTTCTCTTCAACGACTCATAATTAAATGACAATTTTTGTTGTTGCTGCATGTCGAACACGTGGATCCGTCTGTCTTCAGAAATTTCCTCAGTTGACAACAGTTTGTAACGGATTAGGTTTGTCATAAATACCCCTTTTCTGTTCAAAGCGAAAAGTCTTTTATTGCATAAAATAATAATAACATAAGAAAAGGGTATTAGAAACTACATCGAGATAACAAAAGAAAAAGACATCTTAGTGTAATTTTTGTGTGATACTTGTGTAATGTATTTCTAGATAACATTTATGCAACTGCTTTTCCCACTTATATTATACTGAAAAAACATAATGTGATTTTCGACATAAAAAAAGGTCTTCCTATAAAAGAAGACCTTTTTCGACAATTTCAGCGCGCCCGAGAGGATTCGAACCTCCGACTGACGTAGAACCGGAATCTACCGCTCTATCCAACTGAGCTACGGGCGCAAAAGTGACATGCATTTAATATTATAATTATATTCATTGAAAAACGCAACCCTTTTTATATGAATTCCAGGGGGTTCTTCTATATTAATGAAAGCATATATATTGAACGGTCTTGAAAATTCTTATTCACTTTAAGTAGCTATAAAACACGTTACACGTTTATCTGAAAATTATTAGGGTATGATGTTAGAAGGAAACTTAACAAAAGAAAAATCACTGGAACATCACTTGACTTTACATATCGAGATATACCCAAGATTTGTTCTTTTTTAATTCCTATTAAGTCGAAAAAAGGTCGAATGTTTTTGTTTGACCTTCATTGACCTTAATTGTATGATAAATGTATTCCATCATATTAATTTGATGATAAGGAGGAACTTAAAATGAATTTAGTCCCTACAGTTATTGAACAAACGAATCGCGGAGAGCGCGCTTACGACATTTATTCCCGCTTACTTAAAGATCGGATTATTATGCTCGGAAGCCCAATCGATGATAACATCTCCAACTCTGTTGTCGCTCAATTGCTTTTCCTGGCAGCTGACGACCCAGATAAAGATATCTCATTATATATCAACTCACCAGGTGGGTCCATAACTGCTGGTATGGCCATCTATGATACAATGCAATTCATCAAACCGAACGTATCTACTATCTGTACAGGTATGGCAGCTTCCATGGGTGCATTCTTGCTTAACGCCGGAGAACCCGGAAAACGTTATGCTCTTCCAAACAGTGAAGTAATGATTCACCAACCACTTGGCGGTACTCAAGGTCAGGCTTCAGATATTGAAATTCATGCTAAAAGAATTATCAAAATGCGCGAGAAACTGAACAAGATTCTTGCTGAGCGTACTGGTCAACCTATGGAAGTCATTGAGCGCGATACTGATCGTGACAACTTCATGTCAGCTCACGAAGCAGTAGATTATGGCTTGATCGATAAAGTTATGGAGAAAACATCTGATAAATAAGATATTTTCTCTATCTCTCTTAAGCAATACTACAGAAAACCGCTGTGATTATTCACAGCGGTTTTTCTCTCTTATGAGAACGTTCCCTTAATCGAGAACGTTCATTAGTTCACATACATAACGTTACGTTTCCTGCACGAAAGCAGACAAAACACGAATGGCTTCTTCCTCATCTGAACCGTCTGCAATCAGTTTGATATCCTCATCTGTACCAACAGCCAGGCTCATCAGCCCCATAATACTTTTAGCATTCACTCGCTTTTCTTCTTTTTCAATAAATATGTCTGCCGCGAATTTATTCGCCTCTTGCACAAACTGCGCAGCAGGTCTTGCTTGTAGCCCTGTTTCCAACTCAATTTTTACAGTACTTTCAATCACCAGTCATTCTCCTCTCTAGCTATATCTATCGTTTTTTGAAAGCGGATTCAATCTTATAAGGAAAAGAACGCTTTCTAACAATGAAAGCGTTTATAATTGTAGTTAATTATAGCATGAATCAGTGAAAGAAACATTAATTTCTTGTGTTTTCAATCACTTCGCCTCTTCTCACTTTATCAGCAAACTCATCAATCTTCCTTAAGCGATGATTGATGCCGGATTTACTGATCGTGCCTCCAGAAACAAACTCACCAAGTTCTTTCAAAGAAACTTCCTGATGCTGTAACCTTAGCGCGGCTATTTCCTGAAGTTTATCAGGCAAAGCCTCCAGACCGACAGTACGCTTTATGAATTTGATGTTCTCCACTTGCCGGAAAGCAGCGCCGATTGTCTTATTTAGGTTAGCAGTTTCACAATTCACCAAACGATTAACAGAATTGCGCATATCCCTTACAATGCGGACGTCCTCAAACTTGAACAGTGCCTGGTGTGCACCGATATTGCTGATTAATTCTGTAATCTTGTCTGCCTCTTTCAAGTAGGTTATATAACCTTTCTTTCTATCTAATGTCCGAGCGTGCAGACCGAAGCGGTTCATAAGTTCGCACAACGCCTCGTTGTGTTCCTCATCAGAAGAATAAATCTCCAGATGATAAGACGAAGTTTCTGGATTGTTGACCGATCCACCTGCTAAAAACGCTCCTCTTAGATAAGCACGTTTACAACATGTATCATTGAGGTATTTACCTGGAATATCGGGGTTTATCGAAAGTGGTCCCTTAAGAATCCCCAGATCTTCCAACACCACTTTCGCCTTTTCGGTCATCCTTACGATATAGACATTGTTTTTCTTTAAACGCATTTTTTTCCTGACCAGCAATTCTACTGGATATGGATACAATTTTTTTGTTAACGTATAAATCCTTCTGGCAATCGCAGCATTTTCTGTCTGGACATCTAGAATGTACTCACGATTTGATAAGGAAAAGGTTCCGTTCATCCTAACGAGTGCAGCTAGTTCAGATTCCATACAGCAAGTATCTGCTTCGACATTGGTCAATTCTTTTTTGATTTCAGATGCAAATGACATGGATGTCCACCCCCTTTTACCACCGAATACCCACTCACAACATAGAATACAATAGGCGGGCGAGTTTATCGGTGTCATGACGTAACATAGACTTACTTCGGTCTATGATATCTTCTTCTATTACTTTTAATCCCATCGACCTGATCCGGTCAATATCATAAATGACAGGCTCTGCGTTTTCTTCTGCGTATGCCTTTCTAACTCCCTGGTCAATCGGTTGGTTATGCACGATCACTGATTGGAGGACACCTTCGCCGATATGGTCATACAGAGCTTGAATATGGTCTGCTGCCGTATATCCTGAGGTTTCCCCTTCCTGTGTCATAACATTACATATATAAGTGACTTTCGCTTTTGTTTCCATAAGGGCTTGACCGATTTCAGGTATGATGATGTTCGGGAGAATACTTGTATATAGACTCCCGGGGGAAATCACGATCAAGTCAGCCGCTTTAATGGCTTCAACCGCTTCCGGCAAGGGCTGGATGGGTGTCGGACTTACAAATACTTTTTTGATTTTTTTATTCTGCTTAGGAATACTGGATTCCCCTGTCACGATCGTCCCATCTTCCATTTCTGCATGGAGACTCATGGAATGGTTAGCAATCGGATAGATATGACCACGCACATTCAAAACGCGGGAAATTTCTTTGATTCCCTTATAAAAATCCCCCGTCATCGAGGCCATAGCAGCAAGCAATAAGTTTCCCATCGAATGTCCGGACAAACCATTACCATTGGCAAAACGATGTTGAAACAATTCCAACAACATCGGTTCTGCATCTGACAATGCGGCCACGACATTCCGTATGTCACCTGGAGCAGGAATCTCCATTTCATTCCGCAAACGGCCTGAGCTTCCACCATCGTCAGCTACCGTAACAATTGCTGATAGATCGATCGGTAAATTCTTGAGGCCACGCAGAAGTACAGGCATACCGGTACCGCCACCTACGACAACGACATTTGGCTTGGTCCCATTATCCATCCGTTACAAACCCTTTCTTTTGTCTATATCTCTATGAGTCACGTGTGTGACATAGTCTGTTGAAAAATATTCTGATAAGTGTTCTGCTAAAGCGACAGATCGGTGCTGCCCGCCCGTACAACCGATTGCTACGACGAGTTGGCTCTTTCCTTCTCGCTTATATTGAGGAAGCATAAATTGAAGGAGATCCTTCAGCTTTTCAAGAAACTTTTGGGTATCTGACCATTTGAATACGTACGAAGAAACTTCCGTATTCAATCCTGTCAACGGGCGCATATGTTCCACATAATGAGGATTAGGCAGGAAACGTACATCGAACATGAGATCCGCATCGATCGGCACTCCATACTTGAAACCGAAAGAAACCATTTGTACAGAAAATACTTGTTGTTCTTTTTGACGGTAATTTTCGATGATACGCTCACGGAGTTCTTTAGGTTTTAGTGTAGTCGTGTCAATAATCGTTTGCGAGCGTCCCTTTAGTTCATCAAGCATTTTGCGCTCCCTGCGGATCCCATCAAGAGGAAGCCCTTCTTTAGCTAATGGGTGAGACCGTCTTGTTTCTTTGTAGCGCGAAACCAATGATTGATCTTCTGCATCCAAAAAGAGAATATGTTCTTGTATCCAATCTTCTTTTCCTAGTCGATCCAAAGAGTCGAACAAGGCATCAAAAAACTCTCTCCCTCGTAAATCCATCACTAATGCGACATTTTGAATATTATTGGTGGAATCTTTCATCAGCTCCAGGAATTTCGGAAGCAAAGCAGGTGGCAGGTTATCGACACAAAAAAAACCGAGATCTTCAAAACTCTGAACAGCCACGGTTTTCCCTGCTCCTGACATCCCAGTAATAATTACTAATTGAGTTTCGTTGGCATCAACTTGCATCTTCAATCGCTCCTCACTACTCAGGTCGTGACGGGTCCAAATCTTGATCGATCAATCGGAAGTCCGTCGTATATACAAATGTCCCATATACTTGCTCGTCACTACTCAGGATGTGCTTGAAAATTTCCCGATCACCCTCCGCCATCGGTTTTTTGAGAACTTCATCTACAGGGACCCACTCTAATTCCCCTTCGTCACTCACTTCCAGCAATTCCCCAGAATAGGCTGTACTGTAAAACGTGAACATCATCCATTCTTGCGCTGTCTGCTCTTCCTCACGCATGATGAATGTGAAGGAACCCTTCAATTCAGGATTCTGGATGGAAAGACCAGTTTCCTCTTTGAATTCGCGGCTGACTGAGTCTTTTATGTTTTCTCCTGGTTCCATTTTCCCACCAGGAGCTACGTACCAGCCTCGTCGTGGTTTTTTCAACATTAATACGTGTTCATTCACTCGTAATATACAATTTGCTACACGTTGCATCTATTCTGTCACCTCAATTTCTTTCTAGAGGGCATCTCCCCTCATTATACAATGAATACACAGAACGCCACAATGATATGATGACTTCTATATATAGAGGCCATCATAAAAGCATAATTACCATTGGAATAAGTCTATCTTAAAGTAATAGGGATGTCAGTGTGGGAATTTCCTGATCAGACTTTGTCGCCCTGATCAAAACGATTAAAAGTCCCCCACGAACAAAAAAGCAAGCCCCTTGTCGCCTCCTTGTGAAGCCGAACGATGCCGCCATCATGTGGGGGGAGGGACTTTTAGCTGGAGATGGTATGTAGAACAACAAGATACCACGACTGTTTTTCATATTCCGACCAAAAAAAAGCACAGGTGACAAGCACCTGTGCCTCATAGAGATTTATATCTATTAAAAGGGGGTCAATTATAATTCCATCTTAACAGGTGAATATTTCACAGGCATTACACCTGGATTAAGAAGCTGTATCTTTTAATTGACGACTTTCAATTCCTCTAAAAGATTCTCAATATAGTGCTGTGAGGATTGCGCTGCGATACTTCCATCACCAGTAGCGGTGACGATTTGGCGCAGTTCTTTTTCACGGATATCTCCAGCTGCGAACACGCCAGGTACTTTCGTTTCCATGTTTTCATCTGTTTCGATATAGCCTTGCTCATTCGTGATACCAAGACTTACAAAGGGTTCGCTCAACGGATTCATGCCGATATAAATGAAAGTTCCATTTGTGTCGAAATCATATTCTTCATCCGTTTTTTTGTTGTGAAGTGTCACACTTCCAACTTTCCCATCTTTCTCGTTGATGGTTTTGACGACAGTATCCCAAATGAAATCGATTTTTTCATTATCAAAAGCACGATCCTGCAAGATTTTCTGAGCACGCAGTTCGTCACGACGATGGACGATTGTCACTTTGCTGGCAAAACGTGTCAGGTAAACCCCTTCTTCAACTGCAGAGTCGCCACCACCAACGACAACTAATTCTTTATTACGGAAGAAAGCCCCATCACATACGGCACAATAAGAGACTCCACGGCCACCAAGTTCTTTCTCGCCTTGAACACCCAGTTCCTTATATTGAGCACCAGTTGTAATGATGACAGCTCTAGCTTTATATTCTTTATTTCCAGCTCTGACTGTCTTATATTCTTTTCCGTCAATGATCTCTTTTATATCTCCATACGCATATTCAGCACCGAATTTTTTCGCATGCTCGAACATTTTATTAGAAAGGTCCGGTCCTAGAATACTCTCAAAACCAGGATAGTTCTCAACATCTTCTGTGTTTGCCATCTGGCCACCAGGCACCCCACGTTCAATCATGAGTGTATCCAAGTTAGCACGAGAAGTGTAAACAGCAGCAGTCATCCCAGCAGGACCAGCACCTGCAATGATCACATCATAAATACGTTCTTCACTCATCCGTTATCAACTCCTTGATATTCCAATAATCTCAGTTGCTTTTTCCTGTACATATCATAGTAAATCATACGAAAACCGTCCATTAATGTGCTTGAAAGAAAAGTGGAAGTGCCTTGTTCAGCCTCGACAAGCATAAGACGAGCGTTGCAGTGAAGTGCACTTCCTTCACGGAAACGATTGTCTTATGACCTCGAGAGGCTAGGCACTGTAACTAGACATTAAGCGAAATGTGGAGAGGGGCTGGGAGCCCTGACACGCATAAGCAAACCATTGTAGTGGAGTTTTTTCTCCACGAAAATGGTTTGCTTATGTCGCGAAGGGCTGGCCCTCGGAACTGGACACCAAAAAAAAGAAAAGTGGAAGTGCCTCGTTCAGCCTCGACAAGCATAAAACAAGCGTTGTAGTGAAGTGTTGTTCCTTCACGGAAACGATTGTCTTATGACCTCACTGAATGTGAGGAATAGCTTGATAAATGGCGCTTTCCAGCTCTTATTCCTCTTTCCAAGGTCCACCTTCTTGGCCCATCTTCGGATACTGCCTGCATCCTTTTTCCCAAAGTTGTAAAGCTTTCGAAGGGTTTCCAGTATGATAAACAGCGATACTGTACCATTTGTAGTAGACTCGGCGGCAAGTGACCTGTTTATTCCGAAGCGAGCGGAATCGATCCACTGCTTCCTTATAAAAGCCACCTCTTGCCAAAGTCTCTGCTACCGCTAGTTTCTGCTGATCATGCATTGGAAATACATTACGGAGTCGTTCAATGTGAACAAGGGCTTGATCCGACATCCTCTTTTCCAATAAAAAAGTGGCTAAATTCACATGACTGTGGATGTTCCAGGGCTCTTCTTCCAGTTGATCCATCTCTAATTGAATAGCTTCTTCTTTGTCACCGTTCATGAATAAAGCAGAAGCATATTTATGTTTGGCCATTTTAAAATCCGGAAAAAGCTCCATCATTTCACGAAGAACATCGAGCGCTTCATCCCATTCTTCTTGTTCCAAATGGTAAAATGCTGTCTCTTGATAGATAAGGAGTTCGTCTTCATCATCAAAGGCCCACTCATCTTCATCATCGTCTTCCTCAAGAGAATCAAGCATTTCCATCAACTGTTTTGCAGCTTCTTCAAACTCACCATCACCAGGTTGCTCCAAATATGTTTCTACATATTTTTTTGCATCATTAAGCAAGCCCAGGTGAGCATAATTGTTCGCCATCAAATAATAGCAATCTACATATTCCTTACCAAAGTTCGCTAATACCTCGGTAAGTACCTGATTTGCGGCATGATAAGAACCAACTTCCGTGTACACTACAGAAAGTTGGCATTGGTATAATGGCTCATCGGGAGAGGCTTCGATCGCTTTCTTCAACCACTTGACAGCAGCACTGAAACGACGCTTTTGAAAAGCCTGAATCCCATGTGTAAAGTAAAAAGTTCCTGAAGGTAAAAATGGGATGATGTTCGTATCCTCTTGTGCTGCCGTTCCATTTAGTGATGTTGTCATGAGTGCCCCCCTATTTCCGTTTCAAATCTCACTAATTATGCAGTATAACATAGATGAGCTTCGAGAAATAGGAGAAAAATGTAATTCATTAAGAATGTCTCTTCTCTAAAACACGAAGAGCGTCATCGAAAGGCACTCCACGATCCGTCAAAATCATAAGCAGATGGAACAATAAATCAGCGGACTCCAGGGCCAATTCTTCAGGGTCATCATTTTTAGCAGCAATGATCACTTCCCCCGCTTCTTCGCCGATTTTTTTGGCAATGCGGTCCACACCTTCCTGGAAAAGTTTAGAAGTGTAGGAGTCCTTTGGTAAAGTCGATTTTCTCTCTGCCAAAACATCCTGAAGCTGGTCAAGAATCTCATACCGATTTTCTTTTTGTTTATTTTCCGTAACGGTAAGCGACTCTGTAAAGCAACTGTAGTCTCCTTTATGACATGCGGGGCCTGAAGGAACCACTTGAACAAGCAACGCATCCTGGTCACAGTCATAATGAATACCCGTCACCTTCTGGGTGTTCCCGGATGTTTCTCCTTTATGCCATAACTCCTGACGGGAACGGCTGTAAAAAACCGTTTCTTCCAGTTGCAATGTCTTTCTTAGGGATTCTTCACTCATATATGCCAAAGTCAGGACAGATTTAGAGCGGGCATCTTGAACAATTGCCGGCACTAAGCCCTGCTCATCAAATTTAATTCCATCTATATTCATCTTACAGGCACTCCTTTTTCCTTCAGATATGCTTTCACATTATCCACTGAGGTTTCTTTATAATGAAAAATCGAAGCTGCAAGGGCAGCATCTGCATCCACTTCGGTAAAAACTTCGTAAAAATGCTCACTTGAGCCAGCGCCACCAGATGCGATGACAGGAACATTGATGACTTCCTGCACGGCTTGTAACAGTGGTAAATCGAAGCCTGTTTTCTCCCCGTCTTGATTCATTGAAGTGAGGAGAATTTCTCCTGCCCCTAAACGTACCGCTTCTTTCGCCCAATCTGTCACTGACCATTTGGTTGGAGTGCGTCCTCCATGGGTGTAGACGCGCCAGTTTTGTATTTCTTCATCATATCTGGCATCAATGGCCACTACGATACATTGACTGCCGAAATAATCGGCTCCTTCAGCAATGAGCGCGGGCGTTTGCACAGCTGAAGAATTGAGGGAGACCTTGTCCGCTCCATGCCGCAGTGTTTCTTTGATATCTTCAAGTGTGCGAATACCTCCACCCACAGTAAAAGGGATAGCCAGCTCAGAAGCTACAGAGCGGACGACATCGATCATCGTTTTCTTTCCTTCATGACTCGCAGAAATATCGAGAAAAACAAGTTCATCCGCACCCTGCTGATCATAGACTTTAGCAAGTTCGACAGGATCTCCGGCATCACGGATGTCCACAAATTGAATCCCTTTGACGACTCGTCCTTCTTTTACATCCAAGCATGGGATGATTCTTTTTGATAGCATCACTCCACCTCCACATCGAGCGCTTCTTTTAATGTGAACTGATTGGTATAAAGTGCTTTTCCGACTATGGAGCCAATGACATGGCGGTTGCTGAACTGCTTCAACTCTACTAAATCATTCAGTCCCTTAATTCCTCCGGAAGCGATGACATCAACGCCAGTCGTTTCAGCTAAGCGGACGATTTCTTTTGTATTGGGTCCTGAAAGCATTCCATCTTTGGCGATATCCGTATAAATGAAAGTTTCCGCTCCGGCGTCTGCCAATTCTGATCCAAGCTCTGCAGCTTTGATATGGGATTGTTCAATCCATCCAGCAGTAGACACATATCCGTCTCGTGCATCTAACCCTATAGCGATTCGATCCCCATATTCAGCCAGCAGTTCTTTCGTTGTTTCAGTATCACTTACAGCAAGCGAACCGATAATCACACGATCCACTCCACGTTCTAAGTAGTAAAGGACATCCGCTTCTGAACGAATGCCTCCACCAATTTGTACTCGGCAGTCAAGCTCTTCAGCAACTCTCAACACATGTTCAGCATTTTGTCTGGATCCTTGCTTCGCCCCATCAAGGTCGACCATATGGATCCACTTCGCCCCCGTGTCCGCAAATTTTTCTGCCACTTCAAAAGGATTGTCTCCATACACTGTTTCCTTATTGAAATCGCCTTGTTCCAGTCGTACACATTTCCCATTTCGCATATCTATGGCTGGATAGATCGTAAAGGTCATCACTGAATACTCCTCACTTTTTACACAATACTTTACAAAAATTTTCTAATAATTGCATGCCAGCTCTTCCACTCTTTTCTGGGTGAAATTGACTGGCGACCAAATTTCCTTTCCCGATAATCGCAGGAACTTCTACATGATAATCCGACGTTGCATATAATATGGAAGGGTCTTTCGTTTGCACGACAAAAGAATGGACAAAGTAGACGTGATCCTCTTTGACTTCTTTAAGTAGAGGCTGTCCAGGCTGGTGTATGTTCAGCTGGTTCCATCCCATATGAGGAACCTTATAGGAACTCCCCTCTTCATCCATCCCGGAAAAACGTGTGATTTCGCCTTTTAATAGACCAAGCCCTTCTGTTTCTCCACCTTCATGACTCAAATCGAATAAAAGCTGCATTCCCAAACAGATGCCATACAAAGGTACACCATTTTCCACCTTTTCTTTGATGAAAGGAATGAATCCATGGGCCTCCAGAGCTTTCATGGCATCAGGAAAAGCGCCGACGCCGGGAAGAATGTAACCATCACAGTTTGCGAGATCGGCTGGACGGTTCCCGAGTACATAATCAACTTCCAACCTTTCTAATGCTTTAGAAACACTGAACAAATTCCCCATTCCGTAATCTATGATTCCTATCATTATAAACTTCCTTTCGTACTCGGCACTCCTTTTACCCGCGGGTCGATGGTGGTCGCTTCATCCAGAGCACGTGCCAGTGCTTTGAACATCGCCTCAATGATATGGTGAGTGTTTTGGCCATGATGAAGTACGATATGTAAGTTCATACGGGCTTCAACAGCCAGTTTCCAGAAAAATTCATGAACATTTTCCGTATCGAAAGTGCCGACGCGGTCTTTCGGTAATTCTGCTCTCCATTCAAGGTGTGGGCGGTCACTCAAGTCAACAGCAACCGTCACAAGGGTTTCGTCCATAGGCAATGTCATGGAGCCGTACCGCTTCATCCCATGTTTATCTCCGGCTGCTTCTCGCAATGCCTGCCCAAGACAAATTCCTATATCTTCTGTCAGGTGATGATCGTCGACTTCCACATCTCCTTGACCTGAAACAGTAAGATTGAACAGGCCATGTTTTGTAAATAGCTCAAGCATATGAGCAAGGAAAGGAACCTGTACATCCAACTCGGCTTTCCCTTCTCCGTCAATGGAAAAATCCAGATGAATGTTCGTTTCTCTTGTCTTTCGTTCAATAATCGCTGATCTTGTTTCTGTCATTTCCAGCGCTCCTTTCTCGATTCTACTGCTCGTGCGTGTGCTTCCAAGCCTTCCAGGCGGGCGAACCGTGCTATTTTATCTGCATTCGTTTGCAATGCTTCACGACTGTAAGAGATGACACTCGATTTTTTCACAAAATCATCAACAGTCAAAGGGCTGGAAAAACGCGCCGTTCCGTTTGTCGGAAGGACATGATTCGGTCCAGCAAAATAATCGCCGACAGGCTCACTGCTGTAGGGTCCTAAGAAGATGGCCCCTGCATGCTTGATTTTCCCTAAGTGTTGGAAAGGGTCAGACGTTATGATTTCTAAATGTTCTGGTGCAATGTCGTTGACCGTCTCAATTGCTTCGTCCCATGTGTCACAAACGATAATCATCCCATAGTCTTCCACACTTTGTCTGGCAATATCTGCCCTCGGAAGGTCCTCTAGCTGGTGATGTACTTCTGTTTGTACTTTCTCAGCCAAATCCTCGCTGGCTGTAACAAGGACACTGGACGAACGGGCATCGTGCTCTGCTTGGGACAGTAGATCTGCAGCAATTTCCGGCGCTAGGGCCGTGTCATCTGCCAGGACAGTGATCTCACTCGGTCCAGCAATCATGTCTATATCCACATCCCCGAAAACTTCGCGTTTTGCAAGAGCGACAAAAACATTCCCTGGTCCTGTGATCTTATCGACAGCAGAAATCGTTTCCGTACCATAGGCAAGTGCAGCAATTGCTTGGGCTCCTCCAACTTTATACACATTTTCCACACCTAAAATATGGGCAGCAAGCAGGACACCGTCTGGTATTTTTCCGTCTTCTCCCGGAGGCGTGACCATTACGATTTTTTCCACTCCAGCCACTTGAGCAGGAATTACATTCATAAACACAGAGGATGGATAAGTGGCCGTCCCCCCAGGCACATAAACTCCAACGGCATCCAGCGGTGTGATTTTTTGGCCTAAAATCGTACCGTCAATGGAAGTATCAAACCATGAATGCGAGATTTGTTTTTCGTGGAAAGTACGGATATTATCTGCAGCTTCCTGCAAAATTTCAACAAACTCTCCGTCCATAGCTTCATAAGCTTTCTCAAATTCTTCTCTCGTTACCTGGAGGGAATCGAGTGCCGTTTTATCAAAACGCTCTGTATATTCTTTCACAGCACGATCGCCGTGCAGTTTGACCTGCTCAATGATACTCTGCACAGATTTCCGTTGTGCTTCCGTTCCTTGATCTACACTACGCTTCAAAGACACAAGGTCCGATTTAGAAATGATTTTCATCGGCGATTCCCCTCCATAACAGCGCTCAAGTTTGTTACCATCTGTTCGATCTCTTTGCTTTTCATGCGGTAACTGACTGGATTGACGATTAAACGAGAAGTGATTTCTGTAATTTTTTCATATTCGACTAATCCATTTTCCTTCAGTGTACGTCCCGTTGAAACGATATCGACAATACGATCAGCCAATCCGATCAATGGCGCCAGCTCAATCGAACCGTTAAGTGGGATGATTTCGATTTGCTCCCCTTGTTCCCTGAAATAGTCTGAAGCTACTCTGGGATATTTGGTAGCGATCTTGGGAGCAATCCGGCTGAGTGGCTGTCCCGGTAAACCTGCGACTGCGACATAACACGGGCTGATTTTCAAATCGAGCACTTCATAAACGTCACGGTCCTGTTCAAGCAGGACATCTTTTCCAGCAATTCCAAGGTCAGCGGCTCCATACTCCACATAAGTGACGACATCCATCGGCTTTGCCATCATGACCCGGATGTTCTGTTCAGGAAACTCTAAAATCAACTTTCTTGATTCTTCTAAATCAGCTCCTAAGTCATAGCCCGCCTGCTTCATGAGTTCAGCAGCCTCTTCGTAAATGCGTCCCTTCGGCATGGCGATCGTCAAAGGTTTACTCATTGCTTGCACCCCCACTTTTCGTGAAATCGATGGTTTCCGCCAACGCTTGCTGAAAAGCTTGGACATCAGGAATTTGATCTACATGCTGAAGCAGAACAGCGTAGCCTTCTTGACGTTTGCTTTTGGATTCTGCAATCCCTTTGGTATAACTATCATCATCCACAATGATTCCGATTCGTCTTTCTTCATCTTCTTGTTCATGCAACGCTTCGACAAGACGCTCCAAATGAATCGCAAACCCAGTCGCTGATGTATTCAACTGGAAGGATGGGAGCAATGTATCGTAACGACCTCCATTGCAAAGAAGCGCGCCGATATGAGGAGCATACCCTTCAAAAAGAACCCCTGTATAATAATCCATGTGGCTGATCAAATTCAAATCAAAATAAACATATTTCTCCACGTCGTATTGCTGCAACAAACGAAAAAGCTGCTTCAATTCATTCACGGCCTGCATGCACGATTGGTTACGAGCAAGAGATCGACTGGAATCAAAGACCTCTGTGCCCCCTTTAAGGGTGAGTAATTGCAGCAAAGTTTCTTGTTTATCCTCACTGACAGCAAGGCTTTTGACGGTTTCGCGGTAACCGACGTAGTTCTTGCGATATAAGTGATTCAACAATGTATCGATTGTACCTTGATCATCCCCGAGCCATTCATTAAAAAAGGCTTTAACGTATCCGATATGACCGACAGTAATGACAAAGTCGTCTAATCCTGTCTGTTTCAATGATTCAACCAGGAGAGCAATGACTTCAGCATCTCCATACGAAGAATGGTCACCGATCAACTCGGTACCTACTTGTTCAAACTGAGCCGGTTTCCCACCTTCCGTCTGCTGAGCCCGGAATACAGGACCGTCATAGGCAAGACGCAATGGAAATTCAGAGTTCTTCAGTTGGGAAGCTGCGACTCGTGCAATCGGTGCCGTCATGTCAGGCCTCAAAACAAGTGTGTGGCCTTGCTGGTCCAACAACTTGAATAATTGCTGATCCATCGTCGCACTCACTTTCCCTACCGTTTCGTGATACTCCATAATAGGGGTATCCATAAATGAGTACCCGTAAGAGAGAATGGCATTTGATAATTTTCTCCGTGCTTTTGATTTTTGTTTATAAAAAAAAGGAAGCGTGTCTCGCATTCCCAATGGTTTTTCGAACATCAACCGTTTAACCAATGATACCCATCCTTTCACAACAAAATCCTTTAGTATGCTAATATGCTAACAAAATAAAGAAGTGGCGTCAATCATCGAATCTCTATCTTTTATTCCCCTCTTTATCATAGCAGAAACCGCGAGCGGGCATTCTAAATCTTTGGTATTTGCGAAACGGGGCAAAAGGAAGCAGCCTGATTTTCCATTAAATAATATAAAAAGGTTGGGACAAAACGATAACTGCCACTGGAAAAGATGGCCAATAGGGTAGAATGATCAAATGGAGCGTAGGCAAGATCCGTAGACTTCTGCGGGAACAGCACGAGGGAAGCCCCCGGAAGAAAGCGGTCTTTCCTTTCCGAGGAGGCTGGGGCAGTGCTCGCGGAAAGCGAAGTATGTTGCCGGAGCGGCGTATGCATTATTTGATTCATAAAGAAAACCCGAACGGATTCATTCAGGTTTTCCAGCGAAAAAATTCTTTTGTCCCAGCTTCTTTCACATATTTACGTTGTCACCTTGCTTTCATTTAATATATCGTCCGCATAAGAAAGAGCGAGCGGCTTTTCTGAAGGAGCTTCTTCTGTAAACAATTGCCTCACAAACAGTTCTGCCACTTTTTGATTCCTGTCCCCTTTGCCTCCCATTTCTAAAGCAACTGTCGCTTCATAAATCTTTGTCATCTTTTCTGCCAGGGTTTTACTATAATAAGTTTGGGCATCTTGAGTCATCGCCAAGACGTCTTGAGCGTAAGACGTAAATTCATGGAGAGCCTTCACAACCAGTGATACCTCTTCACTCAAGATATTCACACGATCAAGTCTTTCCATCATGCTATTTGTAAAAAGATCATGAGCCTGGAATTTGTTCAAAAGGCGCAGCACCTCTAACCCGAGGATGTTTGCTGTTCCCTCCCACACAGTCAGAACTTGTGCATCCCTAAGTAACCTTGGGGTAACGAAGTCTTCGATATAACCGTTTCCTCCATGCAATTCAATGGCTTCATGAGTGAAATTCACCGCTTGTTCGGCTGTTTCTTTTTTCATGATCGCAATTCGCAGCCTGTTCAAGACTTGCTCAGATGAAGTCGCTTGGTCCGGGGACCGTGCCACCTGCTCAAAATGATCGACTAAATCGAAGACCACCCGTGTTTCCACTTCCTGTTTGACCGTCATTTTCACCAGCGTATCTTTCACCATCGGATATTGAATCAGCGCTTTTCCAAAAGCATTCCTTTTTGCTGCATAATCGACCGCTTCATTCAACGAGCGCCTCATGATACCGATCGATGCGACTGCATTACATACCCTGGATAAATTCAATGCTTCCATCATGTAATAAAATCCGCGATCTGCTTCTCCAACGAGGTAAGCCTTCGCACCGTGAAACTCAACTTCTGCTGAAGGAACGGCCCGGACGCCCAGTTTGTCTTTCAAGCGGCGGATCTGGATGCCGTTCAAACTTTCATCTTTATTCCTCCATGGCACTAGAAAAAGACTGAGCCCCTTGGTCCCTTCAGGAGCACCTTCTTTTCTTGCCAGTACCATAGCGACACCGCAAGCCCCCGCATTACTGGCGAAATACTTCTCTCCATACAAGCGATGGTGACCGTTTTCGTACACAGCTTTCACTTCATTAGCTCCTACATCAGAACCACCTTGTCGTTCTGTTAAAAAAGTAGCCCCTTCAAAGAGCTCTACCTCTCCAGTTGATAGAACGTGAGGAAGGAACGCTTCTTTTAGTTCTTCACTCGCATAATGGTCGATCAAGTAAGCTGTCGCCATCGTCAGCGTCACCGGGCAATAGAAACCAGGCTCTGCTTGAGACAGCAGATAACCTTGAGCGAAAGAATACGTATAATCCCCTTTTCGGCCTAATTCTGGAATTTCTTTATGAAGATAGCCGACAATTCCGGCGCCATAGGTCTCTTTTATCGTTTGCTTATACCCCTCATTCAGCCAGACTTCGGAAATGTCATCACCCATTTTGTCATATTTGATCAATCTGGGCTGACCTTCACGATCTGTGTGTGCAGCCCGTTCATCAATGTCACTCGCACACTTCGCTCCGAATTGAGAGAGTTTTGAATCTGCCCATTCAGCGAATGGTGCATTCCATTTATCCTTAAGGAGCTCTTGAAGGTTCTGATCTCTTACGTAAAAGTTCATACTTCTCCTCCTATACTTGACGGGCTTGATTCCGCAAATGATGTTTCAAAAGCTTCCCTGTCGCATTTCGAGGAAGTTCATCCAGTTCCTCGTAAAGCTTGGGAATCTTATAATCTGCCAATTGTGTCTCTAAATAGGAGCGACATTCTTTTTCAATATCTGAAATTTGTCCATTTTGAATGACAAAGGCTTTAACCGTTTCGCCCCAATCTGGATGAGGAACGCCAATTACAGCAGCGTCTTCAATATGAGGGTGTTGTAACAGCGCTGTTTCGATTTCGCGCGGGTAAACATTGACACCGCCCGATATGACCATGTCTTTTTTCCTGTCGATCACCCAAAGATAACCGTCCTCATCCACCAGCCCCATATCGCCAGTCAAAAGCCAGTCACCCATGAACGTGTCCTCTGTCCTTTTCTCATCCTTATAATAGCTTTTCATGATCCCTTCCCCTTTAAGGGCGATTTCACCTGTGCGACCTGACACCACCTCACTGCCTTGCTCATCAATAACGCAGAATTCACAATGGAGGGCGGCACGTTTCCCCACACTTCCTGCCTTCTCATCATGTTCCTCAGGAAGTAGCAAGGTGCCACTTGGCCCTGCTTCCGTCAGGCCATATAAACAGCAAAGACTATCTGTATTAAATTGTTCCCTTACAAACTCTACTTCTGTTTTCGATAGGGGAGCCCCACCGTATGTCCAATATTTCACCCAGCTTAAGTCCGTTTCTGTCACTTTCGGATGTTTAGCTGCCATCAAGTAAGCGACAGGTGCACCGAAAAAGTGTGACACCCTTTCTTTAGCTACAAGGTCGAGCATTAAATCAGGAGTGAATGTAGGAGCAAGGATGTGGGTAGCTCCGACAAATGTTCCTCCTGCTAAAAACAAGTGCAACGGTGCGGAATGACACAGCGGCATGATGTGAAGCATCCGGCTAGATGGTTTCATTTCCAGTTCTACTGCCATCATAGAAGAAACAGTCAAAATGTTTTTGTGCGTGAAAACGACCCCTTTAGGATCACCGGTCGTTCCAGATGTGTACAAAATTGAGGCTTCTTCGTCTTCATGGGCATCATTGACCAGCTCTGTTGCTACTTCTTTTTCCAAAATCTCTGAGAAAGAGTGCCATGGCTGCTTCGGAGCTCCTGTTTTAACGAACGTTCCGTATTTTTCAGCAGCCAGCTGGCTCCCTTGGTCAAACAAAAGATCATGAGTCAAAAATACCGTCGCATCACTATGGTCATAAATATAAGATACTTCATTAGCTACTAGTCTTGCATTAACTGGAACCGCAATCGCACCTAAACGATGGACAGCGAAATAACTGATCACAAATTCTTTCGTATTCGGCATATGGATGATCACCTTTTCACCAGCTTGGACACCTAAGCGACTCAACGCTCTTGCAAACTGATTGACCTTGTCATTCCATTCTCGATAAGTCAGTCGTTCTTCAAGGGTGACGATTCCCTCTTTTTCCGGATACTTTCGGGATTGATAAGCTAACAGTTCAGAAAGATTCATGGCGCATCTCCTCTCCGTTCTTCTAATTCTTCTTCGAATTTCATCAACCATTGTTTCATTTCAGCCTTCAAGTGCTCCAACTCCCGGATACGTACATCTACCTCCCTCATTTTGTCTTTTCCATAGCTCAATGTGCGCTCAAGCTGTCTGACTCCTGAAGGATCCTGATCGAATAGGTGAATCATCTCTTTGATTTCATCCAGATGAAACCCATATATTTTACCGCGAAAAACCAGACCTAGCCGAGTCAGGTCTTTTGACGAAAATGAACGTCGACCAGCAGAGGTACGCTCAGGATGAATCAAACCAAGCTCCTCATAATACCGGATGGTTCGCTGTGTCACCTGAAATTGATCTGCCACTTGTTGGATTGTAAAAGAATGTGTCACCAGATTCCCTCGCATTGAACGAATATTCTAACAATTAAACTATACCATTTACGTTAACGTAAAGTTCAACTATAAAATATTGGAAAATTCCATTCATTCATAATGGTCCATGATCTCGACTATTTCATTAAATAAAAAAAGCCTTTCAGAGAGGTATTCTCTGAAAGGACGGTCACTGATCCCGTGATTGCAGTAAAAATATGAAGGCAAGCAGTGAAGCCGGAATATGTTCACGGATTTCCCATTCCACTAAATATCCCGGCATCTGCTCGAAGCGCTCAGCAGCTTCTCTTGGAATTGCCCCACGTTTGATCACAGCCCATACTCTTCCGTCTTGATCTTTGATGGAGAAGTGACCAATGTATCCGTCACCTTCACAACTCCAGCGACACTGGTCTGCTTCAATATAGCGGGTAATACGTTGGCCTGTAGTCTTATTTTTTGTATCTTTCGTATAAGCTACATAAAAGCCTTCCTGGTTTTGGACATAACCTCTCCAGGAAAACCCGCCTTTTTTTTCGATTTGATATAATGCATGGTTGTTCCTATCTTTCAAAATAAAATCAGCAGAACGGACGTTTTCGAAAAAATTGACAAACTGAATGCCTCTCAGGAGCTTATTTTTAACACCGGCTATTTCTTGAATTTCTCCATAAAGCTCACCATCCATATCAAATAGTCCTGCCTGATAGGACTTCTTCGGCTTATGCCCGACATACATACGCGCAGGTACCTTTTCAATGATCAGGGATACCTCATCTTCCATAAAATCCGTATCCGTCTGCCGAGATTTTTTCAAGTCAAGGTAACCCGTACGCAAAAGACTTAGTCCAGATGTCGTAAAAATAGCGGCATAAAAAAGGGAAATGAGGAGGCTGCTTATTGTTACTGTAATAACCCCGATGATAAAAACAAGGGCGATCACTGATAAAACACTGCCTGCAATCAGCTGCCTTCTTGCATCTTGATAGATTAATGTTTGCACATGGGTCATTTCGATCCCCCTATACTGGTAAATCTTTCATATCCATTATTAATTTTATCATAAGGCGATAAAAAACGAATAGATTACTTGCTTTTTTGTATCAAATCTCTCTATAGGCTGGGATTTGGTTCACGAAAAAAACTCTCCCTCAAAAAGAGGAAGAGTTTCTCACTATTATCATACATATTCGATTGGTTTGACAGCTTCTTCTAATAAGCGTTCAAGTTGATTGATATAATCTTGTTTTTGTTGTTCCGTGTAACTCAATTCCTTAGCCATATAATCGATGACCGGAGCTTTATGCTTTCTAACCCAATTAATATTGAAGAAAAGCGCTGCCGTTCGACGGACGAAGAAATCAACCGGTTTGACTGTCATCTCATGTTCCATCGCATAAACGAGCTGAGCAAAAACGGCTGGATCGATTTGCGCTTGGTTTGCTTCTTGCTGGCGCTTTTGATAGTTGTGGAAGACCACATCGACATTCGAACCATACAGGCGGATCAGCTTTTCAGCCTCCTCTTTACTGAGACCGATGGATTCACCTATTCGGGTACGCTCTTCTTTGAATTTCTTGAACCCTTGCGATCCTCCCACATCACCACCGGAAATCGGCATGCGTTTTGTTTCTGAATCAGAGTAACGAATTCCATATTCCTCCATCAGTTGGTCACGGACAAGATCAGCAGCTGTTTGAGCCATCTTACGGTACCCTGTCAACTTACCACCAGCCATGGAAATCAAACCAGAATCCGAAATGAACATTTCATCTTTACGAGAGATCTCAGAAGGATCTTTGCCTTCTTCATGTACTAATGGACGTAAACCTGCCCAGCTGGATTCGACGTCGTTTTCTGAAACCTCTACTGTAGGGAACATCGTCTTCATCGCATTTAAAATATACTCCCGATCTTCTTCCCTCATCGTCGGATGAGCGATATCCTCTTTTTCCTCATAAGTCGTATCTGTCGTTCCAATATACGTTTTACCATCTCTAGGAATCGCAAAAATCATCCGACCATCCGGACTGTCGAAGTAGATAGCTTGTTTGAGCGGAAACTTCGATTGGTCGAAAACAAGGTGGACACCTTTGGTAAGCTGCAATGTTTTCCCTTTTTTCGAACCATCAATTTCACGTAGTTCATCGACCCATGGACCACCGGCATTAATGATTTTCTTCGCCTTCACATGGTATTGCTCGCCCGTAACGGTATCCTCGATTTTTGCACCTACGATCGATCCATTTTCATCATAGATGAAGTCGACGACTTTAGCATAGTTGGAAGAACAGGCACCATAATCAACCGCCTTCTTCATGACTTCAAGCGTAAGGCGTGCATCATCAGTTTTATACTCGACATAGTATCCTGCGCCTTTAAGACCCTCTTTCTTTATGAGAGGTTCGCGCTCCAGTGCTTCTTCAGCACTCATCATTGAACGGCGTTCGGATTTTTTTACACCAGCAAGATAATCATATACGCGCAACCCTATGTTCGTTGAAAATGGGCCGAAGTTTCCTCCCTCATGGAAAGGAAGCATCATCCACTCTGGTGTCGTCACATGTGGGCCGTTTTCATAAACGATTTCACGTTCCTTGCCGACTTCAGCCACCATTTTGACTTCGAACTGTTTCAAATATCTTAATCCACCGTGCACAAGTTTCGTGGATCGGCTGGAAGTCCCGGCTGCGTAATCCTGCATCTCAACGACAGCTGTTTTCATGCCGCGGCTGGCAGCGTCCAGAGCGATACCAGATCCAGTAATCCCCCCACCGATGACTAGGACGTCCCAATCTTCTTGAGCCATACGGTCAAATTGTTCTTGTCTTTCGTAACTAGAAAATGATTGCATACGATCTCTCCTTCTTCCGTTGTCTTCTTTTTAATGGTCTGATACGGTTATTCCCTAAATGGAGGGTATTTATGTGTAGAATTGCTTATTTAAGCGAAACAATTCTAAAAAAAGAGACCACGAATCTCTTTATACCGCAGCATAAAGGTTCGTGGTCTCTCCATATCTCCGACCGTTGCCATTAACTTATACCCCAATTATATCAAAATGAGGGGGTGTGTCAAAGCATTAATCTTCCTGTTTGAATACTCTTGTAGCTTCCACCGCTTTCTGCCAACCTTTATAAAGCTTCTTACTTTTCTCTTCTTTCATAGATGGATCGAATTCCCGTTCCATTTTCCATTGATTTTCAATTGCCTTACGATCTTCCCAGAACCCGACGGCTAATCCTGCAAGATACGCAGCACCAAGTGCAGTCGTTTCATTCACTTCTGGACGCTCGACTGTAACATCAAGGAGATCACTTTGGAACTGCATCAGCAGATTATTCTTTACTGCTCCGCCATCAACACGAAGTTTTTTCAGTTCAATATCAGAATCCTCGACCATCGCATCGACAACATCCTTTGTTTGGTAAGCCAGAGATTCAAGGGTTGCCCGGACGAAGTGCGCCCGCTTCGTACCGCGAGTCAAACCGAAGACAGCTCCACGAGCTTCGCTGTCCCAATACGGAGTGCCCAGTCCTACAAACGCAGGGACGACGTATACACCTTCCGTCGAAGATACTTCTCCGGCCACCTCTTCACTTTGAGGCGAGGTCTCGATCATATTAAGTCCGTCACGGAGCCACTGTATGGCAGAACCTGATACGAAGATACTACCTTCGAGGGCGTACTCGACTTTACCATCAAGCCCCCATGCGAGGGTCGTCAATAAACCGTTCTCTGATTTCACGGCTTCTTCACCAGTGTTCATAAGCATGAAACCACCAGTTCCATACGTATTTTTGGCCATTCCCTTTTCAAAACAAGCTTGTCCGAAGAGAGCGGCTTGCTGGTCCCCTGCAATTCCTGCAATCGGCACTTTCTTACCGAAAAAGTGATAATCGACAGTATGGGCATAAACTTCAGAGGACTGCTTCACTTCAGGAAGCATGCTCTTCGGTACATCAAGGATTTCAAGAAGCTCACCGTCCCATTTAAGGTCGAAAATATTATACATCAGCGTGCGGGAAGCATTAGAATAATCGGTCACATGGGCTTGTTTTCCTGAGAGCTTGTAGACCAGCCATGTATCGATCGTTCCGAACATCAAATCGCCTTTTTCAGCTTTTTCGCGCGCCCCATCAACATTGTCCAAAATCCATTTCACCTTTGTGCCTGCGAAATATGGATCCAACAATAAACCTGTTTTATCACGGAAGGTATCCTCATATCCCTGTTCCTTCAGTTCATTACAAATGCTTTGCGTTTGGCGTGATTGCCAAACAACAGCTTTATATATAGGCTTACCTGTGTTCTTATCCCAAACGACAGTCGTTTCACGCTGGTTTGTAATTCCGATCCCTGCCACTTGATCCGCTTCGATGTCAGCTCTTCTAAGTACATCCGCAATACATGCAAGCACAGAGGTCCAAATTTCGTTGGCATCATGTTCCACCCAGCCTGGTTTTTGAAAATACTGTTCAAATTCCTTCTGACCTGTCTCTACGATTTCCCCATCGTGGTTGAACAAAATCGCTCTTGAACTTGTCGTACCCTGGTCAATAGATAAAATGTATTTTCCCATTATTCCACTCCTTCTTCAGTTTGATAAACTTTCTTAAGTTCCACTCTCATCGAGGAAAGCATAATTGCTAAAATGATTAAAGTTCCAATCCAGAACCATACATTGGCACTACCCTTGAAAATCGCCTGATAAAACAAACCGCCATAAACTCCACCGATAGCTGGACCAACCACAGGAATCCACGCGTAACCCCAGTCAGATCCTCCTTTACCTGGAATCGGCAGAACAGCGTGTGCTATCCTCGGTCCAAGGTCACGGGCAGGGTTAATCGCATAGCCCGTTGTAGAACCAAGCGACATCCCGATTGCAACAATTAATAAGCCGACAATCAAGGGATTGAGACCATCTGTAAAATCATTCGCCCCTATGAAAAGGATTCCCATAACCAATACGAATGTTCCAATGATTTCACTCACTAAGTTAGAAATCGGGCTACGTATAGCTGGGTCTGTACAAAAGATTGACTTCATTGCCATCTGGTCTTCTGTATCCTTCCAGTGCGGAAGGTAATGAAAGAATACAATCGTCGCACCGATAAATGCTCCGATTGTCTGTGCAAGGATATACATCGGCACTTTCTCCCAGGCAAAGTCACCTACAGTCGCTAATCCGAGGGTCACTGCCGGGTTAATATGAGCACCTGTCACTTGACCGACAGCATAAACCCCCATAGCAACGGCAAGGCCCCAGGCAATAGTGATGAGTACCCAGCTTCCTTCTGCTTTAGTCGCTTTCAAATTGGCTCCGGCGATTACTCCGGCCCCGAAAATGATGAGAATCATCGTTCCAATCAGTTCACCCATAAATTCAGTCATGATGCGATCTCCTCTCTGCATTCCACAATTGACGAACAAAAACCACACATTGATCAGCAGTCTCTAATCATTGTGTGGATCCGTCAGCCTCATTCACGAAAGGTGATTATGTATTCTCGTTGTTAAAGCGCCACAAATCAGATCGTGAAGTAGAGACTGCGGCAGCTCCTGAAGCAAGGGCTTGATCAACCTCTGCATCTGTCCGGATCAATCCTCCGGCAATGACAGGAACTCCTACACGGTCCTTTATCTCTTCTATCATACCCGGTAATATGCCAGGTAAAACTTCAACGAAATCCGGCTTTGTCTTTTGGATGATCTTCACGTTATGTTCAATGGCTTGACTGTCTATTAAAAACAACCGCTGGACTGAAAGGAGATTGTATTTCTTCGCCTGGTGGATCACGTGAGCTCTCGTCGAAATGACTCCATCTGGTTTCACTACCTGCCCAAGATATTCCATCCCGTATTCATCTGCCTTCAAGCCTTGGATCAAATCGACATGAATGAAAATTTTCTTTCCGGCTTTTTGGCCAACTTTTACAAGTTTTCTCAAGAGTCCTAACCGGCTTTCCAAAAGAATGATATAATCTGTCTCACTATCCAACAATGCCTCAAACTCTTTTATCTTCTTCACGGCGGGCAAAATTGACTGGCTCAACGTCACAGGCTTCCACCCTTTCCCAGATGCATTCTCCGCTCTTCCATCTGTTCTTTCGTATAAATCACCTGCATTGGATTGCCACCGACAAAAGCCCCCGGCGGGACATTCTTATGCACGAGTGTCCCCGCCGATACTACAGCTTTTTCTCCGATAGTCACTCCAGGTAAAATCGTCGAATTGGCACCGATCAATACCTCATCCCCAATGATGACATCGCCAAGGCGGAATTCCTCAATCAAATATTCATGGGCGAGAATCGTTGTATTATATCCGATCACAGTATTGCGTCCGACTTTGATTTTCTCCGGAAACATGATGTCGACCATGACCATGAGTGCAAAGGCGGTCTGATCCCCGACTTTCATGTGGAGAAAGGTACGGTATAACCAGTTTTTCATGGCTAGGAATGGTGTATAGCGAGCCAGTTGGATGATGACGAAGTTTTTGACCACTTTGAAAAACGGCACCGTCTTATAAATGTGCCATAAGGAATTAGCTCCCTTTACCGGATAGCGCTCCGTTTTTCTCATAAGGTCATCCCCCTGTAATTTCTACTAGCTCACTCATATGTGTCAGCATATAATCAGGTTTAAGATTATCCAACACTTCTCTGCCTTTGATCGTCCAAGCGACACCGGCAGTTTTCGTTCCTGCATTTTGACCTGCTTCAATATCGTGAGTATTGTCTCCGACCATCAATGCTTCCGATGCTTGGGAATCAAGATGACTCAACGCCTTGACGATAGGTTCCGGATGTGGCTTTGCATTCTTTACATCATCAAGTGTAATCACTGTTTCAAACAGCCCGTCCAGCCCTGTCAGTTCCAAGCCCATCTGCACCGTGTTACGCATTTTCGTTGTCACGATCCCAAGTCGGTAGCCTTGCTTTTTCAAAGTTTTGATCGTTTCAACGACACCGTCATATGCTTTAACATAACTGTTATGGTTCTCGATGTTATGTTTACGGTAAGTTACAATCATCTCTTCCACTTTCGCCGGATTCACTTTACTCAAGCTATCCCTCAGAGGAGGACCGATAAAATCGAGTATTTCCTTCCGCTCATATGGTCTGTCGGCATATTGCTCAATCGTATGTGTGAAGGAAGCGATGATCAATTCATTGGTATCAATCAACGTCCCGTCTAAATCAAAGAGAATGGTACGTATGCTCATTAGATGTATCCTTTCTTTTCTGTTGTAGTCTATTCCAAATGAAACCGACGGCTGCTGTCAATGCGACTGCCGTCAATAATCGGATGAGAAGAAGCGGCCAAACCGGAATACCGAGCGGGATGAAAATAAGTGTATCCTCAACGACAGCATGACAAGAAACGAGAAAAAGCAATGCTAAGTACATGTCCTTTTTCGAAACTCCATCTTCTTCTACCGCTTGAATCATCAAACCAGCCCCGTAAGCAAGGCCGATGGTCAGTCCGGCCACTAATGTCATCGAAGTGTTACGCTCCATACCGAGAAATTTCGTCGCCGGCGCAACCCACTCAGAAAAACGGTCCAACCATCCTTTTTCCCGCAAATACTGCATGAAAATCATCAAAGGGATGACAATCAAGGCAAGCTGGATTATCCCCATGAAAGCCGTCTGCAAACCTTGGAAGATGATCTCAGTCCATCCTTCAGGAGCTGCCGTTTTCTCTGGAGTGAACCCATACTTAGCGGTTTCTCCTCCACCTTTCCAAAAGAAATTGATGGCTGCCGCCGATATGAAAGCAAGGCTTAAACGAACCCCTGCAACAAACCACCAGCTGACCCCGACTTTTTTGGCCACCGTCGACTCGATCAGCAAGTTGTGGGAAAAAGACATCATAATCGCTAAAATGAAAACTTCCTTTACAGTAAACTCAAAGGATATTATAGCCGCGATACCTGCATAAAGGTTCAAAAAATTACCGAGAACAAGAGGAACAGCTGCTTCTCCAGATAGACCGAGCCACCCCATCATCGGTTCCAGCCGTTCCATCACCCAGGGCAAAATCGGCGTGAATTGTAAGATGGTTACGATCAATGTCACTGGAAAAATGACTTTCCCAAGCGTCCAAGTGAGATCGACCCCTTTTTTGATTCCTCTTTGTAATATGCCCTTCATGATACATGCTCCCTTATTTTACTTTCTTTCCGCTATAATATTTATTCGCCATCCCATTCTTGCGGCGATACACCATCAATACAACGGCACCGGCAACAAGAAGAATAGAAATGAACTGGGCCGTTCTGATTTCACCGAACAAATACAAACTGTCTGTACGCATTCCTTCTATGAAGAACCGTCCAACAGAATACCAGATGACATAGCTCAAGAACACTTCCCCTCGACGAGGGTTGAACTTGTGGCGAAGGACAAGCAATAAGATGAACCCAACAATATTCCATAACGATTCATATAAGAATGTCGGATGGTAGACAGTACCATCTATGCACATTTGCTGATTGATGAATTCAGGTAAATACTGCATGAAGTTATTATAAAACGACTCTGAAACAGGCCCCCCATGAGCTTCCTGGTTCATGAAGTTTCCCCAGCGGCCAATAGCTTGCCCCAAGATAAGACTAGGAGCAGCGATATCCGCCATTTGCCAGAATGACAATCCTTTTACTCTTGTATATATCAAAGCTGTCAAAACAGACCCGATCAATGCTCCGTGGATGGCAATGCCACCTTCCCACACAGCAAACACTTTCCACCATGGCCCTCCGGCGTACCGGTCCCATTCAAAAATCACATAATACAAACGGGCACAGATGATGGCTGCCGGAATAGCATAGACGACAATGTCTACCATATAGTCTTTCTTTAATCCCAAGCGCTCTGTTTCTCTAGTCGCAATCCACAGACCTAAGAAGGCCCCTGTCGCGATGATAAGCCCGTACCAATAAATCGAGAGTGGACCAAGTTGGAGGAAGACCGGATTTAACGGTTCAGGTGTACAAGTCATAATGAATTCCTCCCTTACACATTGTTCTGATCTTGATCGATCACTTTAGTCAAACGTTCCGAAAACTCTTCCGCAGCATTTACACCCATCCGTTTCAAACGGAAGTTCATCGCTGCAACTTCAATGATGACAGCAAGGTTACGACCTGGGCGGACAGGGATGATCGCTTTCGGGATTTCCACGTCCATGATTTTCATAGTCTCTTCTTCTAATCCAAGACGATCGTATTGTTTATTTTTATCCCATAATTCAAGATTGATGACAAGGGTAATACGTTTATAGCTACGTACTGCTCCTGCACCGAACAATGTCATCACATTAATGATGCCAAGCCCGCGAATTTCCAGAAGATGTTCAATCAATGGCGGACTGTTTCCGATCAATGTATCATAATCTTCTTGCCGTATTTCCACACTATCATCAGCTACAAGACGATGGCCTCTCTTCACTAGTTCTAATGCTGTCTCACTTTTACCGACACCACTCTGGCCCGTAATTAAAACTCCAATCCCATAGATATCGACCAGAACACCATGGATAGCTGTAAATGGAGCGAATTTCGTTTCAAGGAAATTCGTCAGACGGCTGATCACACGTGTCGTTTTATAGGGTGACAGCATAAGTGGAACCCCTGCTTCATTTGCGGCATGATACAATTCTTCAGGAATATCCATTCCCCGTGTAATAACGATTCCAGGCGTAACATCTGTGCAAAGTTTCTCAGCACGTTCCTTACGCTGTTCCTTCGTCAATTCATTAAAGTATGAGAGTTCTGTTTTCCCCAGCAATTGGAGACGGTCTTTCGGATAAAACTTGAAATACCCGGTCATTTCTACACCTGGGCGAGAAATATCACTCATATGTATTTCACGGTGGACACCGTCTTCTCCAGCAACTAACTCAAGTGCGAACTGTGTCAACAAATCTTGCGTACGGACCTTGCTCATATTTAACAACCTCCTCATTCATCAATCACTGTCCCCTATTGTAGCACGTTTTTATATAATCTTGGATAGTAGGTGCATCATATATCATTGAGTAAACAAGCTCAAGCAGCTTCAAAATACTTAGTTCCGCTACGATATCAAGGTTTGGACTTGCTGAAATTGAACCGTCCAGTTAAAAACTTCGATAAATCAAAGAAATGCCGTACAGAAGGATGGCTCCTGTACGGCATTCAAAAGTCATTTTTTCATGTCTTTGATTAAACTGTTCAATATCAGGTTGATCACGGAAATGATGATTGCGGATATTATCGTCATTCCGAAACCATCGATATCAAATGTACCTCCCAAGAAGAGATCTGTCAGCCAAAGAGTGATGGCATTAATGATGAATAAGAATAAACCGAGCGATAAAATCGTAATCGGTAAAGTTAAAATTACAAGAACCGGCCGCACAATCGCATTCAATATAGATAGAATGAGGGCAGCTAAAAGTGCCCCGCCGATTCCATCAATACTGACGGAGGCGAACAATGCTCCGACAGCAATGATCGCAACAGCGTTGACTACTATGTGCAATAACCAATTTTTCATGATTTACACCTGCCTTCTTCTCATGAACAATCACAGTTGCACTGGAGGATTGACCGTCACAGATCCTGTCTTCGTCTCTGCTTCTATATGATATGCATCCTCAAATTGTTCGTATGCTTCAAATTCCAATAGTTTGTTCATAACTTCTTTTTTATCATTGAGAATCTTGTAATTATCGAGTTTACAATATAGACTTCCCATTTTTGTACGCAATACCCCATCGATTTTTTTCTCAGTCGGTAGAGAAACTTTCACACTGCCTGTAGTCGTTTTATAAAAACCGGTGTGGGCTCTGTTACCAGTATGGTTGACTGTAATGCTGCCACTGACCGCAGAGGCATCACTTTTGCTGTAGGCTCCACCAAGGGTGATCGCTCCGTTAATCGTATCAGCATAGCATTGTTCGAATACACCATTGGTCAAGGTAATGGCTCCATTTCCTGTTTCAAGTTTACACGTTTCCCCTGAAACATTACTGAGCTCGACAGGACCATTGGATGTTTTCAATTGAAAGTGCTCACTCTTCAACCCATCCATATGCAAAGGTCCGTTCGTCAATTTAGACTTCACAAAAGTGTACGATTTCTTCGGTAAAAACAGTTCCACATTCGTTTTGATTTTTTTAGAAGGGCTTGCTAAACGCAGCAGATCATTATTGATTTCAAATTGGACATCGTCGTGAAACCTTTGTCGGGCTTCTTCCTCATTTTCCACTTGATATACTTTCACATGGGATGTGGCCTTCACATAATTCTTCTCCCATGTATGAACTTCCAATGAACCGTTAGCAATGGAAAAATCCGCATCATGAAAGTCAGCTGGCTCCAGTTCGGTTTCATGATCGAATTCTACGTATTCACCAAAAGATAAATCAAAATCGGAATTCTTGATCTTCTCGACAGCATCGCCGAGGAAATGTTTGAGGCCATATTTCTTCTTTTCCTCTTGAGCAGCACTGCCCTTATCAGGTCCCTCTTCAACTGCAGAAAGCAGCTTAGCGCCTTCTTCGGCACTAACCGTTCCTTTTTCAATCATCTGCAGGATTTTCATACGTTCTTCATTCATAAAAAATCAGCTCCTTTATATCCATTTACGTTATTCCCTACTTTAAAGATTCAAAAACCAAAAAAACACCCTGAAAAAGACAAGCTAGTCATTTCCAGGGTGTAAGTCAATCAGGTTGTAAATGTATATCGATAAAAACGTTCAGTCTTTAATCTTTCCAACTGTGCAGCTGTCTGATCGTGGTTTTCAATCAAGCTCATCATTCCGTCTGCCTGGGATAAGTGGGCTTTGATCGCTGCCAATTTCCGCTCCCAGTAAGGTTTTACATCATAAACGATGTCCGGTTCCCCAAGATCTTTTTCACTATTGTTGGAGATTGCATGCATCCATACGGCGGGACGTTTTGAGGACTCGATATTCTCAACAGCTTCTACCACTGCAGCCCCTAAAGCATCATGATCCGGATGGACCGCGTAACCAGGGTAATGTGTAATAACAATCGTGGCATTCAAAGCTTCAATCTTCTCCTTCAAATGCGCGGCGACTTGCTCACGGGGTTCAAACTCCAGAGTTTTATCACGGTAGCCTAACAGTTCTACATCAATATCCAGTTGCTTCACAGCGTTTTGAAGCTCTTTTTTCCGAAAAGAAGAAAGGGTTTCCCGATTAGCGAAAACCGGATTTCCCATATTTCTTCCCATTTCCCCGAGGGTCCCGCACAAATATGTGACGGAAGCACCCTCATCACGGAATTTAGATATCGTTCCGGAAGCACCGAATGATTCATCGTCTGGGTGTGGAAAAATGACTACGACATTTTCTTTACTCATCTGGATCAGCCTCATGAGAAAAAGGTGTTTCACTGATTTCCAATGCCACCATCAATCGCCCTTCCCGATCGTGGCCAGCCATCAACAGACGATCCTTATCATCGATTTCGTAGTCCGTCACACCTTCAGCGTAAACCCAGCCAAGATCCAGTTTCAGACCTACACGATAAGAACCTCCTGTGCTGACGATTTTCCCGTGTTGGAATTCCACTTGAGCGTTACGGATAAAAGCACCCACATTATAAGCATTTTCATCAAAGTGACTGGCATATGCACCGTTTGTCGTTTCTAAATGAACATAAACTTTCTTGTTCGCTAATCGATCGATTTTATTTTGAACATTTTCTTGTATGATCGCTTCCATTACTAGTCCCCCCATCAAACCTTTCTGTGTAAAACGATACTCAATTTGAAGGTCAGCGTCAAAACATCTACTTTTGAGCTACTTCTTCCCGTGTATTCATTTTCTCTTCCATACGTTTTCGATCCCTTTCTAATACTGGTTTCAAATAACGGCCTGTATAGGAAATTTCCTGTTCGGCGACATGTTCCGGTGTGCCGTCGGCAATGATCCGCCCACCGTTATCTCCCCCTTCAGGACCGAGGTCGATAATGTGATCTGCTTCTTTGATCACATCGAGATTGTGTTCGATGATCAATACAGAGTCCCCATTTTCCACAAGACGCTGCAACACATTCAAGAGACGGAAAATATCGTCAACGTGAAGACCTGTCGTCGGTTCATCCAAAATGTAGAAGGACTTGCCATTGGAACGACGGTGTAATTCACTTGCCAGCTTCACGCGCTGTGCTTCACCGCCGGACAACGTTGTCGCCGGCTGACCGAGCTTGATATATTCCAGCCCTACATCTGCCACTGTCTGCAATTTACGTTTGATCTTAGGAATGTTTGCAAAAAAGTCCAACGCCTCTTCAATGGTCATTCCAAGGACATCTGCAATACTTTTCCCTTTATATTTCACTTCTAACGTTTCCCGGTTGTATCGTTTCCCATCACAAACTTCACAAGGGACATACACATCTGGCAGGAAGTGCATTTCTATCTTGATAATTCCGTCTCCCCTGCAGGCTTCACAACGTCCGCCTTTGACGTTGAAGCTGAAACGCCCTTTTTTATAACCACGGATTTTCGCTTCGTTCGTTTGAGCAAAAACATCACGGATATCATCAAACACGCCTGTATACGTAGCCGGGTTCGACCGTGGTGTACGGCCAATCGGAGACTGGTCAATGTCGATGACCTTATCAAGCTGATCGATCCCTTCGATTGTTTTGTGTTTGCCGGGTTTTCGCTTACCATTATGAAGTTTCATGGATAAAGATTTATACAATATTTCGTTGATGAGCGTACTTTTTCCAGAACCAGAAACACCGGTTACCGCTGTAAACAGTCCCAGAGGAATATCTGCATCAACGTTTTTCAAGTTGTTCTCCTCCGCTCCTCGGATGGACAAGTATCGGCCATCCGGTTTCCTGCGTTCAGCTGGCAGCGGAATGAATTTTTTGCCTGATAAATATTGCCCGGTCAAGGACGTACGACTCTTCATTACTTGTTTAGGGGTTCCCTGTGTGACAATTTCTCCCCCGTGCGCTCCTGCTCCAGGTCCGATATCAATTAAATAATCGGCAGCCAACATCGTATCTTCATCGTGCTCGACAACAATCAGCGTGTTATCCAGATCCCTCATCCGTTTCAGGGTATTGATCAAACGATCGTTGTCGCGTTGGTGAAGACCGATCGACGGCTCGTCCAACACATACAAAACGCCGGTCAAAGCTGATCCGATTTGGGTAGCCAGTCGAATCCGCTGTGCTTCCCCACCTGAAAGTGTACCTGCTGAGCGGGATAAGGTCAGGTAATCAAGACCTACGTTAGCTAAGAAACTTAAACGTTCACAAATTTCCTTCAAAATCATCCGAGCGATCGTTTCTTCTTTTTCAGTGAGTTCCAGAGACTCGAAGAATTCCTTAGCTTCTGTAACTGAGTAATCTGTCGTGAGACCGATGTGTTTCCCGTTGATCAGCACGGAAAGAGCTTCCTCATTCAGACGGTTCCCTTTACATTTCGGGCATGGTTTTTGAGCCATATACTTTTCCATTTGTTCCCGGATGTAATCAGAACTAGTCTCACGGTAACGACGGGAAATGTTTGGAATGACCCCTTCGAAGAATATTTCATTCTCCCTCACTTTTCCAAAGTCGTTTTCATAACGGAAGTGGATCTTTTCATCGCCGCTTCCGTAAAGCACACGTTCTTTATGCTCTTCCGGCAAATCCTTGAACGGCTTGTCCATATCAATTCCATAATGATCTGCGACACTTTTAAGTAGTTGAGGGTAATACTGTGAGCTTTGCGGTTCCCAGGCGGCAATCGCATGCTTGTTCAAAGATCTGCTCCAGTCCGGGATGACAAGATCGATGTCAACTTCAAGTTGGGTGCCAAGGCCGTCACAACGATTACATGCACCATAAGGGCTGTTGAATGAGAACATTCTCGGTTCCAGTTCACTCACTGAAAAGCCACAGATCGGACATGCATGATGTTCACTGAACTTCAACTCTTCTTCGCCAATTACATCAACGATCGTATGACCGCCACCGAGATTCAATGCCGTTTCTATCGAATCACTAAGACGGCCTTCGACTCCATCTTTCACAACAATTCGGTCGACGACGACTTCAATCGAGTGTTTTTTATTCTTTTCTAATGATATTTCCTCGGAAATCTCCCGCATTTCTCCGTCAACTCGCAGACGGATATACCCTTCTTTTTGAAGTTGTTCAAAAACTTTCACATGCTCTCCTTTACGACCGGAGACGACAGGAGCAAGGATTTGAAGCTTCGTCCGTTCTGGATATTCCATCACACGATCGACCATTTGCTGGACAGTTTGAGAACTGATCTCCACTCCATGTTTCGGACATGTCGGTCTTCCGATCCTGGCAAACAAAAGCCGCAGGTAATCAAAGATTTCGGTAACTGTACCGACTGTTGAGCGTGGATTACGGCTTGTCGTTTTCTGGTCGATGGAAATAGCCGGAGACAGACCCTCGATCGAGTCTACATCCGGTTTATCCATTTGACCTAAGAACTGTCTTGCATAAGCACTCAGGGACTCCACATAACGACGCTGTCCTTCTGCATAAATGGTATCGAAAGCTAGCGATGATTTTCCTGAACCGGATAAACCAGTCATGACGACCAGTTTATTTTTCGGGATATCGATATCGATATTTTTCAGATTGTGAGCCCGTGCTCCTTTGATACTGATATGTTTACTGGCCATACTCTAATCATCCCTCCGCTTTTAGTTCCAACAAAATGTCACGTAGTTCAGCGGCACGTTCGAAATCAAGATCGCGCGCTGCCTGTTTCATTTCCGTTTCCATATTATCGATGAATTCCTGACGTTCTTTCTTCGTCATCTCTGATGGCTTCTTGCCTAGCTCATAATCTCCCTCTTCTTCCGCAACAGCTGTCGCTTTGATGACATCACGCACTTCTTTTTTGATCGTGGTCGGTGTAATGCCGTGTTCTTCGTTGTAAGCGATTTGTTTTTCACGACGTCGATAAGTTTCATCAATCGCAAACTGCATCGATTTGGTGATTTTATCTGCATACATAATCACTCGCCCATTTTCGTTACGCGCAGCACGTCCAATCGTCTGGATCAATGATCGATCAGACCTTAAGAAACCTTCTTTGTCCGCATCGAGGATGGAGACAAGCGATACTTCCGGAATGTCGATTCCTTCTCGTAACAAGTTGATTCCGACAAGGACATCGTATTTTCCGACACGTAAGTCACGGATGATTTCAATACGCTCAAGCGTTTTGATTTCCGAATGCAAGTAGGCGACTTTGATGCCAAGTTCCTTCAGATAATCGGTCAAATCCTCAGACATTTTCTTCGTCAATGTCGTTACAAGGACTCGTTCATTCCTGTCTTTGCGTTTATTGATTTCTCCTACAAGATCATCGATTTGGCCATGAATCGGCCGGACCTCAATTTCAGGGTCAAGCAATCCTGTCGGCCGGATGATTTGTTCAATCATCTTCGGTGTATGTTCAATTTCGTAAGGCCCAGGTGTTGCTGATACATAAGCAATTTGATTAATATGATTTTCAAATTCTGAAAACATGAGCGGGCGGTTATCCATAGCAGAAGGAAGTCGGAAACCATGATCCACCAACACTTGTTTACGAGCACGGTCACCGTTATACATCCCTCTTACTTGAGGCAAGGTGACATGGGACTCATCGACCATGATGAGAGAATCTTCAGGGAAATAGTCCATCAACGTGTAAGGAGTCGCTCCTTCTTCACGGAAAGTCAAATGCCTTGAATAGTTTTCGATACCAGAACAGAAGCCCATCTCATTCATCATTTCTAAATCATAATTGGTACGCTGCTCAATCCGTTGAGCTTCTAACAATTTATCCTGATCACGCAATTCCTTCACGCGGACAGCTAACTCTTTTTCTATATTTTTTATCGCTTTTTTCAATTTTTCTTCACGGGTGACGAAGTGGGAAGCCGGGAAAATAGCGACATGCTCCCGATCTCCGACAACTTCTCCAGTGAGTACGTCGACTTCACGGATCCTGTCTATTTCATCTCCGAAAAACTCCACTCTCATGGCGTGTTCTTCTCTGGAAGCCGGGATTATTTCTACGGAATCTCCTCGGACACGGAACGTTCCGCGCTGGAAGTCGATATCATTCCTTGCGTATTGGATATCAACAAGATTCCTCAGAAGTTCATCGCGATCTTTCTCCATTCCCGTTCTTATCGATAGAACCTGACTGCGGTATTCGTCGGGAGAACCCAGACCGTAAATACAAGAAACACTGGCGACAATGATGACATCATTACGTTCGAATAATGAGGATGTTGCAGAGTGACGCAATTTATCAATTTCATCATTGATGCTCGCATCTTTTTCTATGAACGTATCCGAGGACGGCACATATGCTTCCGGCTGATAGTAGTCATAATAGCTGACAAAATACTCAACGGCGTTATTCGGAAAAAACTCCTTGAACTCACTATATAATTGACCGGCCAACGTTTTATTATGAGCAATGATCAGCGTCGGCTTGTTCACTTGTTCAATGACGTTCGACATCGTAAATGTCTTTCCTGTACCAGTGGCTCCTAGTAGCGTCTGATGCTTTTCCCCACGGTTGATCCCTTCAACGAGCTGCTTTATCGCTCGCGGTTGATCCCCCTCAGGTGAAAAATGTGAAAATAATTCAAAATTCCCCTCCACGACGAAAACCTCCGTTCCTTACTAGTTCTTATTTAGTTTACCACAACAGTTTACCATTCTAACATAAAACGAACAAACATTCGGTTTTGAAGTCTTTTGGTAATAAATGTTATACCTGAGGTGCTAAAATTCCCCACCTCAGGTATAACATTTATTACCATTTACAACTCAAAAGAAAGCACTCTGTTAGTCAGAGTGCTTTCAAGGGTCATTCTATAAATTAATTTTCAAAGGTTTGATTATATTGGTTTACTTCGAATAAATCCGTGAGTTCAATCTTAGGGTGTTTATCCTGGAACCAACGGAGTGAGAAATCATTTTTGAAAAGAACGACAGGATTTCCTTCTCTGTCTTCTGCCAGCATATTCCGTTCATCAAATAATGATTCATCCACTTGATCTTCCTTCAACCAGCGTGGAATCCGTTCACCTAATGGAGTCAACTCAATATCCACATTATACTCATTCTTCATCCGGTATTCGAATACTTCATATTGAAGTTCACCGACGGCGCCGATAATATAATCTTCAAAACGGTAACGCTTGAACAGTTGGATGGCTCCTTCTTGGACAAGCTGTTCCAACCCTTTTCGGAACTGTTTCGATTTCATGACGTTTTTCGCTGTCACTTTTTTGAATAGTTCAGGGGGGAACTGTGGCAGTTCATCATATTCGAACTTCGACTTACCGGTAACAATGGTGTCTCCTATGCGGTAGACGTTCGGATCATAGATTCCGATAATATCGCCCGCATACCCTTCCTCGACTGTTCCTCGTGAAGAAGCGACGAACTGCTGGGACTGAGCAAGCTTGAATGTTTTCCCTGTCCGGGATAAGGTGACATTCATTCCACGTTCGAATTTACCTGAACAAATTCGCACGAAAGCAATGCGGTCACGGTGTTGTGGATTCATGTTCGCTTGAATCTTAAAGATGAATCCTGAGAATTCTTCGTGCTCAGGTGAAACGAATCCTTCGGTTGATTTTCTTGGTGCTGGTTCAGGTGCCATTTCGATGAACGAATTGAAAAATGTTTCCACACCGAAAGGCGCCAACGCACTACCGAAGAATACAGGTGTCTGGTCCCCTTTCAACACTTTATCCATGTCAAAGGTGTCACCCGCTTCGTCTACCATTTCCATTTCCTCTTGAGCTTCCTGGAAAGTTGCATTTTCTGTCAGTTCAGGATATTGCTCGAGGTCGTCATAAGAAATGTAATTTTCCTCTTCGTTTCCTGTGTAATGAACAAATTGCTCATTTTCACGATCAAACACACCAAGGAATCGTTTACCCATGCCAGCTGGCCACGTCATAGGATATGTCTCAATATCAAGAGTCTGTTCGATTTCTTCCATTAAATCCAGAGGCTCCCGTCCTTCACGGTCCATTTTATTAATGAAAGTGAAAATCGGAATACCACGCATTTTACAAACTTTGAACAATTTCAACGTTTGGGCTTCAATTCCTTTTGTTCCGTCGATGACCATGACCACACTGTCCACCGCTGTCAAGGTACGATACGTATCTTCACTGAAATCTTCGTGCCCCGGTGTATCCAGGATGTTGACTTGATAACCTTTGTACGGAAAATTCATTACACTTGATGTGACGGAAATCCCACGTTGTTTCTCGATTTCCATCCAGTCGGAAGTTGCGAATTTCCCTGATTTTTTACCTTTGACCGTACCGGCTGAACGGATCAAGTTACCGAATAGCAACATTTTTTCCGTCATAGTTGTTTTCCCTGCGTCCGGGTGGGAGATAATAGCAAACGTACGGCGCTTTTTCATTTCTTCTTGTATTTGACTCATCGTGATATCCTCCATTGTTTAAGATTTCTGTACATATTGGAATGAGGTAGGATATACGTTTTTACATCGGCCGATTCACTCCATAAAAAAAGCGCTCACACTAACAAGCGTCTTCTCAGAATTTTTTTGGTTATACTCTGAAAGTTAGCATAACCCACCATTAAAATCAATCACAACCGACAAACCAGCTTGCGAAAGGTTCCATAAACTTCCACCTCAAGTCATCCAGATTCTGGATGACTTGAGGTGGAAGTTTATGGGGTTGGTAGAAAGGTTTTTGAACTTTCATATTCTCCCCTGCTTTTCAAACCTGTTATAATGGGGATAAAAACTGATAGTAAGGATGCCATTTTATGCAGAGTTACTTATTACAACCAAATGATATAAAGAAAATCACAGGGCAAACTTTTTATACTCGAGGGAAACAATATTTTGAGTCAGGTAAAGTCTATGGACTTTCTCATAACAGCGCCATCCGATCATGGCGAGCGGTCGTAGCGGGGACACATGACTATGAAGTCCGCGTTTTCTTTTTTGAAGATGAAGATGTAGAAGCTACTTGTGAATGCGCGGCCTATGCAACCTATTACACGTGCAAGCATATTGCTGCTGTCCTTATCGCCATCAGGGAAAAAGCACTCGAAGAATTCGCTCCAAAACTTGCAGAAGAGGGAAGTCGTACAACAACCAACATGCCGAATCAAGACCGGATGTTTGCAGTAAGCTTGTTTGAAGCTTTCCGTCAACGCCAGGAGAATCGTGGAGCACAGGATTTAAAGAAACCCTTGCAAATCCAATACTTTCTTCATATTCAATCCATTCTAGGCACAAAAAGCCTAGGGATCGAACTTAAGCTTGGTGAGGGGTACCCTTATGTGATCAAGAATATTCGGGAACTCCTTGAACATATACACAAGGATCACTCCTATCGAATCACTAAGAAATTCACTTATGACCCTTCTGAACATACTCTTTCAGAAGAAGACAGGGAGATTTTCCATCTTCTGCAGACTTCCTACGAGCAGGAACAATTTTATGAGCAGCAATGGAATACTGCTGAGCAAAAAATATTAAAGATTTCGCCAGGACTTATCCATCAACTACTTCCTTTGTTAAAAGAACAACGGGCTGTTGTAGTTGAACGCGGGGAAACAACCGGCCTCATCGACTATCAAGATGAATTTCCCGATTTATCTTTCTACGTTTCTGAAGAGCGTGGACATTTTCATATGCACATGAACCACCTGAAAGATTATGATTATCTTTCTGACTATCATCTCCTTTTCAAAAAAGGAACCTTCTATCCGATCGATCAGGAGAAGGAAGAAGTGATTCGCACTCTATACACGCTTCTTCCCTACAATTCAAACGGGAACCATACGGTGAGCCATCATGATATGGAAGGCATTGTATCCTATGTTCTCCCTGAATTAGAAACAATCGCTGACGTGAACCTGGACTCATCTGCCCAACAGAAAATCATCCAGGAACCCTTACGCGCGGAAACGTATTTGGACTTTTCCCAATGGACACTGACCATCGATGTGAAATTCCATTATGGCGATTTATCCATTGACCCATTCAATGAAAAAGTTCTCACTGAACAGACGATCGTCCGCCGTGATCGTCAAACTGAACAAGAGATCATGCAAATCATAGAGTCCGCTGAATTCAAGTTTGATGGGGAAGTGGTCTATATAGAGGATGAAGACCAACTGGATGTTTTCCTTTATGAATATCTGCCCAAACTGAAAGATTACAGTGATGTGTATCTATCCTCTGCTGTCCGATCATTGATCAATCAAGAGCATCATGAATTGCAAACATCTGTAGAACTGGAAAGTGATGGCAGTTGGCTCGATATCAATTTCCAAATTGATGGAATCAGCTCTGATGATGTCACGGAGGCATTAAAGGCTGTAATCGAACGGAAAAAGTATTACCGCCTTTCTGACGGGGCCCTTCTTTCACTGACATCGGATTCGTTTGAACGTTTTCAAAATCTTGTCGATGAACTTGACTTGAGCTCGTCAGACTTGGATAACAACCAATTCCAATTATCAACTGCTAGAAGCTTGCAGGTTGAAGACGCGCTGCATCCAAGTGACGCGGAAAGGAACCAATTGTTCAACGAGCTCGTTGACCGCTTGAAATCACCACAGTCATTTGAAATCGATCCACCCCAAGGGCTCGAAGCAGATTTGCGCCCTTACCAGCTGACAGGTTTCCGGTGGATGAAGATGCTCAGCTATTACGGCTTAGGCGGCGTCCTCGCAGATGATATGGGACTTGGAAAAACGGTCCAGACGATCACCTATTTGTTGCACGAGAAAAAACAGGGGTTGATGACAGAGCCAGCTATCATCATCACACCTGCTTCCCTTGTCTATAATTGGAAAAAAGAAATCGAAAAATTCGCCCCAGGTTTATCGGTACAGATTCTTACAGGGGATCCAACAATGAGACAGGAAGCCCTGGCCAATGCTCCCACAAAGGATGTGTGGATTACCTCCTATCCACTTCTCAGGCAGGATATTGATGCATATAAAGACCAGAAGTTCCATGCGATGGTATTGGATGAATCCCAAGCCATTAAGAACGAAACGACAAAAACAGCAGTTGCCGTAAGGTCTATCAAAGCAAAGCACCGCTTCGCATTGAGTGGGACGCCGATCGAAAATTCGCTGCAAGAATTATGGTCCCTTTTCCGCACCATCATGCCAGGCTTTTTCACAAGCAAGAAAAAGTTCACGCAATTGAAACCTGAGAAAATCTCGCTGATGACGCGCCCGTTCATATTGCGCCGGATGAAAACTGAGGTGCTTGACGAATTGCCGGATAAAATCGACACTGTTCAGTATTCCGAATTGACGAGAGAACAGAAAGAAGTCTACCTCGCTTATTTAGAACGGATTCAGGACGATATCCAGGAGACGATCGCGACAAAAGGAATTCAGCGTGGGAAGATTGAAATACTCGCAGGACTTACCAGACTGAGACAAATTTGTTGCCACCCATCACTTTTCTTAGAAAATTATGAAGGACAGTCCGGCAAGCTTGAACAATTGAAGGAACTCACCAATGAACTGAAGGCAGGCGGCCACCGTTTGCTCATTTTCTCCCAGTTTTCAAGCATGTTGACTTTGATGCATAACGAGCTTGCAAAAACAGGACTCGACGCGTTTTATTTAGACGGGAGTACAAAGTCTGATAAACGGATGGAAATGGTTGAAGCCTTCAATGAAGGTGAAAAAGATGCCTTCTTCATCTCATTGAAAGCTGGAGGTACTGGATTGAACTTGACGGGTGCAGACACTGTCATCCTTTATGATTTATGGTGGAACCCAGCCATTGAAGAACAGGCAGCAGGACGGGCCCACCGGATCGGTCAGGAGAAAGTCGTCCAAGTGATCCGGATGATTTCTGAAGGTACCATCGAAGAGCGCATTTACCAACTGCAACAAAAGAAACGCGACCTCGTCGACCAGATCATCCAGCCAGGAGAATCCATGCTCACATCCTTAAGCGAAGAAGAAATCAAACAACTATTCAAATAAAAAAGAGCCGCTATGGCTCTTTTTTATTTGGTAATTACTGGATGACTTGAGGTGGAATAAAGTCCCACCTCAAGTCATCCATATTTTTCCATTAATATTCAAAAAGGAAGCCGCCTTTATTAGGCAGCTTCCTATCATATAGTTTTCTTTTGAAGTTTGAACCAGTATCCTCCGAGAATACTTGCTCCCACTGCCATCGTCACCGTGGAAATGATCATATGAAGGGATGAGGCCAATACGATATTTCCAGTCACGACAATGACAAAACCGACGACTGCGTTCAATAGAATGGTGATCAAATACAACCACGACAATGTAATATGATACTTGAACCTTGAAGCATAGATGACAAACCAGATCGCGGCTACAAGGATGACCACAGTAGCCACCCAGTGCAGGGAATAAATCATGTTAGCAGCAGCTTCACTCTTGATCAAATACTCTATGGCTGGTATATCCAACATTACATTGCTCGCCCGGCTATGCTTAAAGAAAGCCCCTAAAATCACCTGGAATACATAAATGCTGTATCCAATAAAAAAGGCGCGGTAACTCATGGAAATCGAAGACCAGCTTTCCCGGCTCAATTCAATCTTACCTTCATGCAAACTGTAACTTAACAAAACAAGGACGATCAACAGCAGCTGGCTGAAAGTAACATCAAAGGTTGTGAATCCTGGCGGTGTACCAAGCAATACATTCAATCCACCAATGATCGATTGGAAAATCAGCAACCCTAAACTCATAATCGCTAAAATAAGGACCGGTTTACGTTTTCGATATTTATAGATGGCTCCAAGTGCATTAATGGTTGTCAGAAAAATCAATAATGGTACCATCATGCGGTGAGAATACTCAATAAGGACATGATAATCCGTAAAATCCGGAATTACCTGACCGTTACAAAACGGCCATGATGTCCCGCAGGCATCTCCAGAATCTGTCGCAACGACGAGATTTCCTAGGATGAGTGCGAGAAACGTTACGAATGTAGTCAGAATGGAGAATTTTTTCATCGTCTTACCCTTTCTCTATTTAAATCATGAGATATAATAATTAGCTTCCTCAGTAAATCATATCATGAATACCAAAAGATAGAGAACGGAAAAGATGTTCAAGGCTCATGAACTTTTTGTGAACGCCCATTTTCCATCTATCCCAGGCCAGATATGGGGAAGTTAACAACGACTCAAAAGCTGCTGCCCGCGGTGTATTTCTATCTCCATCTTAACTTCCCCTGTTTATCATTTTTTGTGAAGGGAAATGTATTCCACATAGAAAGGAGCTTACTATTTATGACCTATAAAGCCTATGTATTCGACGCCTATGGAACAGTTTTCGATGTTCACAGTGTGATGAAGAGGATTCATCAATTCTTTCCTGATCAGGGTCCTTTCATCAGTCAACAATGGCGCGACAGGCAAATTCATTACTTTCTCGTCCGCCAGCTGATGGATGAATATAAACCATTCACTGATATCACACGCTGGGCTTTACTGGACGCCTTAGCGTATAGTGAGGTTTCAGTAAAGCCTGAAGTCGTCGAGGAATTAATGAATGAATATGAAAGACTACTCCCTTATGACGAAGTCAGTTCACTTTCTGAATATCACCCAGATAAAAAGTTCACCATATTCTCAAACGGCACCCGTTCGATGCTGGAGCCGTTATTAGAGAACAACGAGTTGAGTGCTATGTTCAGCCTGTTGAGCGCAGACGACGTGCAAGTATATAAACCACATGCAGAAGCTTATCGGTATGCTCATGAAAAGCTCGGCTACGAAAAAGAGGAAATCCTATTCTTTTCCAGCAACCCCTGGGATATCGCGGGGGCTGCATCCTATGGCTTCCATACTGCATGGGTCAACCGCAAACAGCAGAAGTGGCCGGAGCTTGGTATCGAGCCCACCCACATCATCCAGAACTTAAAAGAGATCCCATAAGAAACAAAAGTGCAAGCGCCTTAGTCAGCCTCAGCAATCATAAGACAAGCGGTGCAGTGAAGCGCTCTTCCTTTACGGAAACGATTGACTTATGATCATCGAGAGGCTGGGAGCTTAGCCATGCAGTTGTATTAGGTACCAACCGAGAACTTTTTGAGTTATGCATCAAATATAAAAGCCGAGTAGGACGATTTTATCGTTCAACTCGGCTTTTATATTACGATGAGACATTCGGGCTCTTACTCCTCCATGAGCGTTCGGTGGTAACGCCTGCGGGTACAGCGCGAGCCGAAGATCCACTTGGTCAAGTGATTTTCTTGACCAAGTTAGCTGAGGCCGTGCCCGCGGCAAGCATCCACCGGCATGCGAGTCGTTAGAAGCAACAATAAACTTTAACAGCTCCTCTAGATTGTAAGGGATTTTTCAGCGGCCTCTATCTAATTATTGAATGTCTTCAAATAATAACACCTGGTCTTTCCCATGTTTTTTCCCTTGATATAATGCCTGATCAGCAGAACGGAACAAATCGTCCAACGAACGCCCATCAGCCGGAAAACAAGCGACACCGACAGAAAAGGAAGAAGCGATTTCCTGTCCATTAACATAGTATGGTTTTCTCAACTTTTCTAAAGCACGGCCTGCCACTTCACGAGCCTGCTCACTGTCTTCGATGTTCTCTAAAAGGATGGCGAACTCATCTCCACCGATCCTACCGACAGAATCCCCCACACGGATACATTCTTTCATGCGCTTTCCGACAAGGCATAGGAAATCGTCCCCAATTTCATGCCCATACTGATCGTTGATGGACTTGAATCCGTCCCCATCCAAATAAAGGAGTGCAAAAGTCTGCTTTGTACGATCGGATTGCGCGATCGCATGAACTAATCGATCTTCAAATAACCGCCTGTTCGGTAAATCAGTCAAATAATCGTAAAAAGCAAACCGTTCCAGTTTTTCTTCATATGTTTTCTGGTTGGAAATATCACGCGCAACAATTACGAAATGGCTCACGATTCCCTGTTCGCTTACGACTGGTGTACCCCTGCATTCAAACCAGACCGGCTCCCCATTTTGGCTCGTCAGCTTCACTGAAACGGTAAAAGAGTTTTGGCTGGCATAACTATTATTGAATGCGGCATTAAGCTGGATCACATCCTCTTTGTCCAGCTGTCGCCTCAATTCGCGTGGAGACATGGCCATAGGATCACGCCCGAAAAACTTCTTATGCGAGGGGGAAGCGTACATCATACTCCCCGAAGGAGCGAAAACAGAAATCATATCGTTTGAGTGATCAGCGATCAAACGGAATTTTTCTTCACTTTGGCGTAGTGCCTCGTGTGCCTTTTCTTTTTCCGTCACATCTTCAAGGATGGCGTAAATACCTTCTTTTTGATCTTTATCGATGATCGGCACAAGAAACACATAGAGAAGACGCTCCTCACCTTCAACAAAAAAACTTGTTTGAAACCATATGTCTTTTTTGAAAAAAGTGTTCAGCAGCTGTTGCTTGACCTCCCCGGCTTGACGATCAGAAACCCAATCCAGGATAGACGTATGCAGGAGCTGGTCTTCCTCTTTTCCTAAAAGGCGGACAGAAGCTCTATTAGCTTTGGTGATTTCACCTTGAAAAGTCAGCCTCAAAATCGATTGAGGATTATGCTTGAATAATGAGCGATAACGCGACCGGCTTGCTTCTAATCGCCTCGTCGCTCTTTTTTCCTCAGTAATATCGCGGACAATTGCACTGATTCCGATCGTTTCTCCTTCTCCGTTCTGAATCTGGGAAACGGTTACAGAAATGTCAATGAAGCTCCCATCTTTATGTACCCTTACCGTTTCATATCCGGATATTTCGAATCCTTTAAGCCCTTTTCCGATCAATCCCTCGGCTTCTTCCCTGCTTTCATCTGGTACGAAAGGAAACGTGGAGGATTGAAGTTCTTTCTTCGTAAAACCATAAAGTTCCTCAAGCGCCTGATTCGCTTCCAGCACGTTTCCATCCGTATCAACAATCAAGATCGCATCTGTCGTATTTTTCATCAAAGATCGGTATATGGCATTGATTCTGGCTAAGTCCCGTTCTTTTTTCACCACTTCCGTAATGTTACGGGTGATCGCTACGATGTGGGTGACTTTGCCTTCCTCATTGATCGTCGGCGTCAACACTGTATGCCCTCTGAATAGAGTGCCATTTATGGTAATTTCATCTTCGAATGTAAGTGCTTCCTTCTTTGCCACTACTTTTTCATATGAATCTATCAAATCCCTGGATTCTTCATGCCCAAGCAGGTCTTCAATATATTTACCATTCCACTCTGCCCCTTCTATCGGGGAGTGCGCCTGTGCTGCATGGTTCATATAAACATATTTAAAACGTCTGCGATCGACCACTTCCATAAAAAAAATATAATCAGATATTCCATCCATCAGCATATGTAACAATTGCTCATAAGGGTTGCGGTCCGATAAATCACTCATCATCCCTATATCAAACAAATCTCTCACTCGCTCCATGGATATCCCCTCATTCTTTTAATCGTTTCTTACAAATGTGTATACAATATTACCACTTCTCATTATCATTCTACACTAAGTTTCCCATAACTGAAAATTAAATTTCCATCTTTTTACCTATGAAAATTTTCTATAAAGAGTCGAATCTATCCATATCTCACAAGATGAAGTTCCAAATTATAGGAAATAACCTGATTGACGGGGGATAGAAAACGGGTGTCCCTCATCAGGCTTAAGCAAACCTATAGCAATAGTTTCATAAGCTATTGTTAAATTTCTACACACCAAAAAAGCCATACGGACGTATCCGCATGGCTTATCACATTTATACAATCGATTGTTTTTGCTGAGTCTGAGCTTCTGCCTGCGCTTGTTTGATGAGGCAACGCCCCTTGCCATGAGGAATGCACATCGGTGTACCGAAAAGTGGATCCTCTCTTACGTCACAAACCATTTCGAAGACGTGCTGCATCATATCACATGTAACGACCTCTTCAGGTTTACCCTGGGTAAAGACTGTTTTATCTTTTACTGCGATGATATGATCCGCATAGCGGCAAGCGAGATTAATGTCATGCAGGACCATGACTACTGTGCGCCCATTGTCCTGGTTCAAATCGAACAACAAATCAAGAATTTCTATTTGATGCGTCATATCCAAATACGTCGTCGGCTCATCAAGTAGAAGAGTGTCCGTATTTTGGGCAAGGGTCATCGCAATCCAAGCACGCTGACGTTGCCCTCCAGAGAGAGAGTCGACCGAACGTTCTTTCAATTCCATCAGATTTGTATCTTCAAGTGCACGATTGACCGCTTCTTCATCCTGCTTCGACCAGCGTTTCGCGAATCCTTGATAGGGATAACGACCTTGTTTAACCAACTGGTAAACACTCAAGCCTTCAGGAGTCGTCGGACTTTGAGGTAGGATAGCCATTTTTTTAGCGACATCTTTTGTACGCATTTTAGATATATCTTCACTGTCCAAAACGACTTCGCCTGATTTCGGTTTCAAAAGACGCGCCATTGAACGGAGCAATGTCGATTTTCCACACCCGTTTCCACCAATCAGTACAGTCACTTTACCTTTCGGGATCGTAATATCCAATGAATCTATGATAATGGAATCTCCATAGCCTAAAGTCAAGTTGTTTGCCAACAGGGTATCCATAATCTGACCTCTCCTTTTATGTCCTCGCGAAATATATCGCTGTTGGGGATTGCATATAAACTCACGTATTCTATGTTTTCTCTATTATCTAGTTTATGGGGTTGCTATCGTTGTGTCAATGATTTTGAGAATCATTTTCATTGTGAATCCTTGAAAAGTGTATGCGGTCAAGGGAAGGATGAGAACAAAATAAGCCAGAAGCCTTGTATGTGAAGACTTCTGGCTTTCGTTAAATTTATTACAGCGGTCCACAAAAGGAGCAGTTATCTGGAAGACCTGATTTCGAGATGCTTGTATAGATTTAGGGTCGTTGGGGAAGAGCTCGCTTTCCTGCGGGGGACCTGGCAAGCTTCCTCGGGCTAACGCCCTGTGGGATCTCGCCTAGCCCCTTCTCCCACGGGAGTCTCCCCCTTCCCCAACGACCCTTGCGATATGTGTATTTCGAAATCACTAAAGGGTGAACATGCCTTTTCTTGGGTGGATAGACCAAACTTAAGAGCTAAGATAATATGTTTCATCACAAAAGCTCTTTAAACACGAAGGTGTTTCGAGCCTCTTCCCAGACACCATCTCTGCATACAAAAGCATCGATACTGAGTATTTCACTCAATATGTCGAGGTTTCTACTAGAAAAATCCTACTGAAGCTTCATGAGTGGGGGGTTCGACGAAAACAAGTCCAAGCTCATAATGTTCCCCTTCGTACATCGCTCTCTGAAGGTAGCGGTTTTCTCCCCATTCGTCCCTGACTTCGATTTTATTGAAAGCCCCTGTTTGCTGCAGAGCTTCATAAAATTGTGTTTCGCTTCTCACAGTCATCCCATTCACCCGTTCAATCAGTTCTCCGGGAATCATCCCCATTTGAGATGCCGGACTGCCTGGAATGACTCCAAGGATCCGCACACCTTTTGGATTAGAAGAAAAGAATGGCGGTTTCTCTTCCCTCATGCGATGGAGTATATGGATCATTTCTCGTCCCAACAGACTTACGACTACAGCGGCCAGTGATAATATCTCGATGAAAAAGCTGCCGATTGATAGAGCAAGGACGAGGAGAGCTAGTAAAAATGTATGTCTGCCAAGTGTTTTGGCAGCTTGCTCCGGCGCCTGGCCACGTACGACCCATTCCCATCCCAATAGGAAAGGGACGAGGATCAGGCCATAAGATTCTCCTGCTATGGAAAATAAAGGCCACCAATCAGCGAAAGGCTCAATACTTCCGCCTGGCACAAGTGCGAAAAAGGGAACGATGGCCATCTTCCTTCCCCTATGCTGACCGATCCACATCCCCCTGCTTCCTTTGGTCCGCTCCGGAAACGTTTGTGTCGGTGGTGTTTTCAACATCAGAATCGCTTCTACCAACATGAAAAAGCCCAATAAAGCCGCAATGGCAGCTAGAGGTGTTTCCTGAAGGGTTGTCATCCAGGGGGAATCCTGCCACTCCCCCGGGATATATGGCAGCAGAAGCAGCACAAGATACGCGCCGCCTAAAGTATAAGCTGGAGAGTACCAGTTCAATTTCCCTGAAAGACTAAACATGATTATGATAACAGCCGCCATCAATAGAAAAGGGAAGGACAGGACCATCCCTCCGCCTACCGTAAATATCGATAAACAAAGACCTGCAATCAATGAGACAGCCCATGTGCCTTTCCACTCGGAAAAACGTTCAAACACACGGGTTCCGAATGTTGCCCGTTCTTTTTTTATTCTTTTCATTGATAATATCATGATCATAATTATTGCTATGTACAAAAAAGGCAGGGTGAACATCCGGCCGCCGCCTTTTACAAATTCCCATATCCAAACGTCCAACATGATTCTCCTTTCAAACAATAGCACAGACAGGCTACGAAAAAATCCGCAGTCATAGACTACGGATATAATTCGTCATCCACCGGCAAATTCCTGCTTATTGAAACAAGACCTCCACCGCTTTTTGCATTTGTCTGTCATTCTCTTCTTTTCTCACTTCAGTAATGATGGCTTCTTCCAACTTGCCACCTGTCTCTTCATCCACTTCCCCTGTTACAGGGATATCAGCTTCTTTTTGGAAAGCTTCGACAGCTGCCTCGGTTTCTTTACTGTAATATCCATCTGTCCGTCCAGGGTCATGACCTAACCCTTTCAACAACTGTTGGATATTTTTCACTTTTTCATGATTATCATTATATTTGAATGGATCTTCAATATCCACCGGGTTCGTATAGAAGTAGGACGGCTGCTTCACCTTCACCGTCGGCTGGATTCCTTTTTCATGGATCCAATTGCCTTCTGGAGTCAACCACTTGTACAATGTCAGCTTGATTGTACTTCCGTCACCCATCGGAATCGCTTGCTGGACTGTTCCTTTACCGAAACTCTTCGTTCCGACAAGATCATATCCTCCTGCTTCCTGCATGGTAGCGGCCAGTATTTCAGAAGCTGATGCACTTCCTTCATCCATCAACACAGTGATTGGATATGGTTTCTTTTCTTTCGTTTCAGAAAAGTAACGTGATTTCTCTCCACTGCGGTCTTCCACTTGAACGATCGGTTGATCATCCGGTATGAACTCTTTCAAAATTTCCTGTACGTCTGTAAATAAACCACCAGGGTTTCCACGAACATCGATGACAAGTCCTTCCATCCCATCGTCCTCTAGTTTTTTCAACGCCTCATGGAACTCATCAGACGTTTTCTCAGAGAAAGAAGTGATTTCGATGATCCCTGCTTTTTTCCCATCAATCGTTTTCGTATCGGTATAAACCGTTTCTAAAGGAATATCATCACGGGTGATGTTGATGTTCAGCGGATCGCTCACACCTGGCCGGTCGATTTCCAACGTCACCTCGGTCCCTTTTTCCCCACGGATTTCCAAAACCGCTTCATAAAGATCAAGACCTTCGACACTCTCACCGTCCACTTTCAAAATCTGGTCGTTCGGCTTGAGTCCGGCTTTTTCTGCCGGAGATCCTTTGATAGGAGCGACGATAGTCACTTTATCATTGACCATGCTCACTTCGGCGCCGATCCCCTGGAAGGTAGATTCAATCGACTGGTTGAACTGTTCCATCGTCTCTTTATCCATATACACACTGTAAGGGTCTTCTAAGGTATCAAGCATCCCCTGGATAGCACCTTCAACCAAATTCTTTTTGTCTACTTCCTCTACGTAATTCTCTTGAATGACGTTATAAGCTTGTTCTACTTTTTTCAAATCAGCATTGCCTGACATATCTTTCAAGAACTCTTTCTGTTCCTCTTCAGACAAGCTCCCGAAATTTTCTGCATTTTTATCTGCGTATTGGTCCGATTGCGATTCTTCTTGCACGCCACCAGCAAAATATTCTATGCCTATGTAAGAGCCTGCCGCTCCCAACAGGACCGCAAGCGCCATGAGCAGCGCAACGTAACGCGGTTTCAAATTCATCGCATTCACCCTTCTATAATGGATTTCCCTATTGCCTCTATCCTAGCAAAAAAGCGCCTTCACCGTAAATGTACGATCCTTCTTGAATTATAGATATGCTTCCATAGTCTACAGCATGTCCATTTCATTATAGGACATCGTCAGACATCTATCTACCTATTTTTGGATGAAAGAGCCTTCCCTATCCCATGTTATTAACTAATAACGTTGATTATGTAAAACAAAGACTGTCTCTGCATGGGAGACAGTCTTTGTTTTCTAATATTCATATCCGTATTCACCGTTACTCTGGTCACGAACGAGCATGCCATCTTCAATCGCAATGACACGTCTGCGAATCGTATTTACGATTTCCTGACTATGTGTCGCCATCAAAACCGTCGTGCCCCCTGAATTGATTTCATCGAGGATGTGCATGATTTCCCAGGAAGTGTCGGGATCGAGGTTACCTGTCGGCTCATCGGCAATCACTACTTTTGGATGGTTGACGATGGCACGGGCAATCGAAACACGCTGCTGTTCCCCGCCGGAAAGTTCATCCGGTAAGAAGCGGGCTTTGTTTTTCAAACGTACTTGGTCAAGGACATCCATGACACGACGCCTGATGTTTTGGGGATGTTCTTCAATCACTTCTAATGCGAACGCTACGTTTTCATAGACCGTCAATGTAGGCAGCAAACGGAAATCCTGATAAACGACGCCGATTTGACGACGAAGCTTAGGTATTCTGCGCTGTTTCATTGTCGATGTATTTATGTCATTGATCAAAACAGTACCTGTCGTCGGTTTTTCTTCACGGTAGATCAGTTTCGTGAACGTGGACTTTCCTGCCCCGCTCGGTCCTACAACATAAACGAACTCTCCCTGATCTATTGTCACATCAAGGCCGTTCAGAGCCGTGACTCCATTCGGATAGGTTTTATATACTCCCTGCATCTCTATCATAAGCGAATCACCTTAATTTCATTTATTATTATACAAATATCTATTCAGCTTCTTTTACAAACAACTCTATTATAACATTAATATTCGATAAATTTAGACATGAAATTATTACATTTCTTTTTCAATTGCTTAAAAGTGGATAGGTATGGCTGATGGAAACCGGAATTTCACAAAGGATATGTCAGTCATATTTGACCATAAAAAAACCTGGTACAAGACCAGGTTTCTGTTAAGTATATTATTTTTTCGTTTCCAGCCAGCTTGCTACAAGTTGAGCATCTTCTTCAGAAACTTTTTCTTGAGCCGGCATGCTGCCTTTACCATTTTGAATGATTTCTACGATTTCATCAGCAGAATGGTCTGCACCGACTTTTTGCAGGGATGGACCGAAGCCACCGCCAAGCTCTCCACCATGGCAGCTGGCACAACTGCTTTGATAGACCTCTTCAGCTGCCTGGGCATCTACTGTCTCGCCTTCACCGCCATCTGTAGATCCTTCGTCTGCACCTTCTTCTGTGCTTTCTTCCGAGCCTTCTTGTTCTTCTGTTGTGTTGTCATCAGCATTCTCTTCATCTCCTCCGCCCCCACAGGCGCTTAAGACAAGAATGAGTCCCATGAATAGGGCAACCATAAGCTTTTTCATTTCGAAATCCCCCTCGGAATTTTGTTAGAATATAGAAATATTATAACCCAGTTAACTCGTTTTGAAACCTTCCCCGAGCACCTCTGTCGCGTTCATTGCGACGACAAAAGCCCCCGGATCAACCATTTTGACCGTTTGTGTCAATTTGATGAATTCATTTTGCTGGACGACGCACATCACTACACGTCGCTCTCTGTCTGTATAACCTCCAGCACCGCTCAGCACCGTCACACCACGGTCGATTTGTTTGAAAATCGCTTCCCGCACTTCATTGACATCTTCCGTAATGATCATCACATTTTTCGATGTATTCAATCCGACCTGGACAAAGTCGATCGTCCTGCTCGTTGCAAAGAGGCCGATCAACGCATATAGACCTTCTTCCAAAGAGAAAACGATGGCTGATGTCAACACGATCATTCCGTCTAACAGCGCTACACTTATTCCTAAAGGAAGGTGGCTGAACTTATGCAGCACCTGGGCCGCTAAATCGATTCCACCCGTTGAGGCTCGTCCACGGAAAACAATCCCCAATCCTAACCCAACACCCATACCGCCAAAAATAGCTCCTAAAAGCGGATTAGGTGTCGCTGGTGCCATTTCACTCGTCAACAGGACGAAAAGCGGTAAGGTCACCGTCCCTACGAAAGACTTGAAGCCGAAGTTTTTCCCTAAAATGACCACGCCCATGATAAATAAAGGAATGTTCAAGATCCACTGCACGACTCCCGGTTCCCAGCCGAATACTCCTTTAGTGATGGTACTGACGCCTGCGACTCCCCCGGACGCAATATTATTGGGTAATAAAAATAAATTAAATGCAATCGCCACGAAAAATGCCCCTAAAATAACCAAAGCATAATCAAGCGTATGTCTGAGGACCGGTGGCATCGGTTCCCTGCGATATTTCTTTGCCATCATCATCATGTTGTTCTACTCTCCCTATGTGAACGTTCTCTTATAAACCGTAAGGAGTATAACACTCGCTCTATCCCCTGTAAATAAGAGCGGGATAACGTATTAACACGGTAAAGGAACAGGTTATTGTACGGTGATAGCTTTTACTTGAGAAAAAGTTATATACAGACCAAAAAGACTCCCACTGAGTGAGAGTCTCCCGGTCGATCAGGCATCCATTTTAGAACGAAGATAAGAATTGATGAATTTATCAAGGTCTCCGTCCATGACTCCCTGTGTATTTCCCACTTCCGTATTCGTACGGTGGTCTTTCACCATTGCATATGGATGGAAAACATAGGAGCGGATTTGGCTGCCCCAGCCGATTTCTTTTTGTTCGCCGCGGATATCATCAAGCTGCTCTTGTTGGCGCTCGATCTCAAGTTGATAAAGTTTTGATTTCAACATCTTCATCGCTTGTTCACGGTTTTTGATTTGAGAACGTTCTGACTGACAGGTCACGACCGTATTTGTCGGCGTGTGGGTGATACGTACTGCGGAGTCGGTAGTATTGACGTGCTGACCACCAGCACCACTGGAACGATAGGTATCAATTTTCAAGTCCTCTGTGCGAACATCGATTTCAATTTCGTTATTGAATTCCGGCATGATCTCACAAGAAACGAAAGAAGTATGGCGGCGGCCGGAAGAATCAAAAGGAGAAATCCTTACGAGACGGTGGACGCCTTTTTCCGCTTTCAAGTAGCCATAGGCATTGTGACCTTTAATGAGAAGAGTGACACTTTTCACACCAGCTTCCTCACCAGGCAGGTAATCCATCGTGCTGACAGAGAAGCCTTTCTTTTCCGCCCAGCGTGTGTACATACGCAATAACATGCTTGCCCAGTCCTGGGACTCTGTCCCGCCTGCTCCTGGATGCAATTCCAGGATTGCGTTGTTTTTGTCATAGGGTTCACTAAGCAAAATGTTCAATTCGAACTGGTTCAAGTCTTTAGTTAACTGTTGGACATCTTTTTCTAAGTCTTCACGCAGTTCCTCGTCATCTTCCTCTTTGACAAGCTCATAAGAGACTTCAAGGTTTTCGTGGGTTTCTTCGTGTGCTTCCAACGTGTGGACAAGGCCTTTGAGTCCGTTCACTTCATCGATGACCTTTTGAGCGGTGTCCTGGTTTTCCCAGAAGCCCGGCTCTGTCATTTGCTCTTCTAGTTCAGCGATTCGGGTTTTCCTTTGATCGACGTCAAAGAGACCCCCTGAAGTCCGCTAATCGTTCAGCTGTATTATCCAATTCATGACGAATTTCTGCCATATCCATACTGATCACTCCCATTTATTCTATAAACAAGGGAAGACACCCTCCTTGAAGAGAGTGCCTCAACCCCTTATTTCCCGTGACAATTTTTATATTTCTTCCCGCTTCCGCATGGACATGGGTCATTACGACCGACGGTGTCCTTTTTCACGTAAGGGGTGCGTCTTTTGCTTTCTTTACTTTCTTCACCGTCACTGCCGGAGACAGCTTTCGCTCCTTGTGCGACTTCCTGACGTTGCAGGTTGTTGCGGATTTGCGCTTTCATGACGTAACGTGAAACTTCTTCATCGATATTCGCAACCATCTGTTCAAACATCCGGAAACCTTCGAAATTATACTCACGAAGCGGATCATTTTGACCATATGCCCGCAGGTGGATACCTTGACGAAGCTGATCCATCTGATCGATGTGGTCCATCCACTTCTGATCGACTGTACGAAGCAGGATGACTTTCTCAAACTCACGCATCTGTTCTGCTGTCAGCTCTTCTTCTTTTTCATCATAACGCATTTTCACTTTTTCAAGAATCAGTTCCTTCATCTCTTCCGGATCTTTTCCTTGTAAGTGGTCTGCTGTGATGTCACCTTCATGAAGCAGGTTTGCACGCATATACTCAGCGATGCTTCCAAGCTCCCAGTTTTCATCTTCATCATCGTTCGTGTGGACATCAACATTCTGCGCTACAGTACGTTCAATCATTTTTTCAATGATTTCCCTTAGATTTTCAGAAGTCAATACATCATAACGCTGCTGGTAAATGACTTCACGCTGCTGACGGAGTACGTCATCATAGGAAAGAATCGTCTTACGCGCATCGAAGTTATTTCCTTCTACACGTTTTTGGGCTGATTCAACAGCACGGGAAATCATTTTACTTTCAATCGGCTGGGAATCATCCATGCCGAGACGATCCATCATTCCACGGATGTTGTCAGAAGCGAAACGACGCATTAATTCATCATCTGTCGCCAGGTAGAACTGGGACATACCAGGATCCCCTTGACGACCCGCACGACCACGCAGCTGATTATCAATCCGGCGTGATTCGTGACGTTCTGTACCGAGCACGGCCAGTCCACCGACTTCTACGACACCATCACCAAGTTTGATATCCGTACCACGACCGGCCATGTTGGTGGCAATGGTTACAGAACCTTTTTGTCCGGCATTTTCAATGATTTCCGCTTCACGGAAGTGATTTTTCGCGTTCAAAATGTTGTGGGGCACGCCTGCTTTATTCAAATAACGCGAGATGATTTCAGAGGTTTCAACAGCTACCGTACCGACAAGCACCGGCTGCCCGTTTTCATAACGCTCTTTAATATCTTCCACAACAGCTTTGAATTTGCCGTCCATCGTCTTATAAACAAGGTCTGCTTTGTCATCACGGACGATATCACGGTTTGTCGGGATTACGATGACACGCATGTTATAAATATTGAGGAATTCCTCTTCCTCGGTCTTCGCTGTACCTGTCATACCAGCCAGCTTGTCATACATACGGAACAAGTTCTGGAAGGTAATAGATGCCAATGTCATGCTTTCATTTTGAATCTCCAGACCTTCTTTCGCTTCAATCGCCTGGTGAAGTCCATCACTATAACGACGACCTTTCATCAAACGACCCGTGAATTGGTCGACGATGACAACTTCATTATCTTCCACCACATAATCCGTGTCACGCTGCATCGACGTGTGAGCTTTCAAGCCCTGGTTGATATGGTGTATGAGGGAGACATTGGAAAGATCGAACAGGTTTTCGATTTTGAAAAAGCGCTCAGCCTTGTTGATCCCCTCTTCTGTAAGCTGGACGTTTTTCGTTTTTTCATCATATGTGTAATCCTCTTCATGCTCAAGCAAACGCACGAACGCATTGGCTGATTGATACATATCCGCAGACTTCGAAGCCTGTCCAGAAATAATCAGCGGAGTACGTGCTTCATCAATGAGAATCGAGTCAACCTCATCAATGATGGCATAGTGAAGGGGACGCTGCACCATTTGTTCTTTGTATAACACCATGTTGTCACGCAGGTAATCGAACCCGAATTCATTGTTCGTACCATAAGTGATATCTGCACTGTAGGCTTCCCGTTTCTCATCTTTGGACATGCCGTTGGAGTTCAACCCGACCGTCAGTCCAAGGAATTGGAAAAGTTCACCCATTTCTGTTGCGTCACGGCTTGCCAAGTAATCGTTCACGGTAATGATATGGACGCCTTTACCAGTGATCGCATTCAAGTATGCTGGCATTGTGGAGGCAAGGGTTTTACCTTCACCTGTTTTCATCTCGGCAATATTTCCTTCGTGTAAAGCAACCGCACCAAGCAGCTGTACTTTGAACGGACGCATTTCCAACACACGTTTAGAGCCTTCACGGACGACCGAGAAAGCTTCTACTAACATATCATCTAACTCTTCGCCTTTTTGATAGCGTTCTTTGAATTCTTCTGTCTTATTTTTTAACTCTTCATCAGATAATTTTTCAATTTGCGATTCCATCGCTTCGATATCATCAGCGATTTTCTCCAATCGCTTCAATTGACGCGTATTTCCATCGCCAAATATTTTCTTTAAAGTTCCAAGCATTGCAACCGCTCCTCTATTGATTTCCATCTTCGGTTGAATTGTGTAATCCATATATTATCATAACACTAAGAGAAGCAGGCTGACAATAAAGGAGACAGGCAGGAGGGCCCAGGAGAGATAATTATGTAGGAGTGGTAAAAACGGATGGCCGTTCTCTGATGATATGATGCTCAAAACCAAGCTGACGTTGATCCATTTCCGTCAGACGCCGGTTCGTCGCTCCGATGATATTCACGAGTTGAGCAATGGTCTCTTCCTGCTGTTTCAAGCGTTCATAAATGTAATGACAGTCCTTACAAATCATCGTTTCACCTCCTGTTAGTTCATTTATACTATATCTGCGAAATGGCCGCGAATGAGCGAATATGTGATTTCGGGACGCGGGTAAGCTGAAAAAGCTTTTTTCTGTAAGTGAAACTTCAAAAACCTGTTTAAAAAGAGTCTACTTATGGATACTTATATTATGAGACGATTACACTCCAAGTTATTATCAAAACAGGAAAGAGCAAAACCGGTCCAGAGATACAATGGACGGCGGACAGTGAACATTTAAAAAGCACCCCTGCCACAGCAGGAGTGCTTCTCTATGATTCTATCAATATCAAGTTTCGATCAAACCATAACGGCCGTCACGACGTTTATAAACGATGTTCGTTTCATCAGTATTCGCATTTGTAAAGACGAAGAAGTTGTGGCCTAACATATCCATTTGCAGCGCCGCTTCTTCACTATCCATCGGTTTCAAGTCAAAGCGTTTCGTTTTTACGATTTCTACATCAAAATCACTTTCTTCTTGTTGGAGCTGTTCCTGCTGCGCCTCACGTTCAAGTTCGGCAAAGACGTATTTCGGAGCACCCTCTTGGCGGAACTTACGATTCACCTTCGTTTTATGCTTACGAATTTGACGTTCCAATTTATCTACCACAAGGTCGATGGCAGCGTATAAATCTGTGTTATGTTCCTCAGCACGAAGAAGTAGATTCTTCATCGGGATTGTGACCTCGATTGTCTGCTCATCATTATAGACACTTAAGTTAACGTGTACCTCAGAAGACGGGGGAGTGTCGAAGTAGCGTTCAAGCTTGCCCACCTTTTTCTCCACATATTCTTTAATAGAATCCGTCACTTCCAAGTTTTCACCACGAATGTTGTATTGTAGCATTAGAAGTGTCCTCCTTTCATCCTTATGTGATATATATTCTATCATACCCACAGGCATTCCTGCATAAACTTTCTAAATATTTTGTCAAATTTATGTCGATAATTGTTGGAAGGTGATGAAACGGCGGGAGGATAAGGGAAATTGCGGACAGAATTTGATAGGTTTTTCCATGATTAGAGTTGTTGTGGGTGATTTGGCGGTTTGGACAGATTATGTAATTGGTTGACAGGATTAATAAATAGGTTGGACAAATTATCTACATGATTGAAATAATTAATGCACTCAAAACTATTAAGTAGATTAGGGCTTCCCTCTACGGGATCGACAAAAGGTCGAGTTTATCAACTGACCGATCGTAATGGCTTTCCGCTTTTGCGTAATCTGTCCAAAAATAGATGGAATTGAGCCATAGATTTGGAGAATCAGTCCATGGAATCCACTAATCTTTCCACTCTAGCAGTTAATTTGTCCGGGACCACGGATAATCTGTCCAACGTACCTATTATTTTGTCCGAACGAAAAAAAGCGCCTACCAAAAGTAGACGCCTGACCTGATCAATGAGCAATATAAGGTTTTACGAACGCCTGCATTTGGGTTCGCCACGTTTCATATGCTGGAACGACTTTCTCGACTAACAGACGGCGTTTTTCCTCATTCGTACCAAGCTCAAACCATCCCTGCAAGAGTTGAACAATCTCATGGAAATCCACAATCAAAGGCTGAACTTCTTCTCTCTCTTCAAACAGGATCCCCATTTGGTCATGACTGCGGCTCACCTGCTCGAGGCCAAGGAGCATATCTTCGAAAACCTGCTGAGTCTGTGGTGGAGCTTCTTCTGTAATGTTGTTTTCTAAGTATTCCAGTCCTTCACTGATCGTGTTCAAAAGCTGATCATATTGCTCTAGCATATGATGCTGCTCTGACGTTAGTTCTGACAAAAAATCACCTATTCTACTTTTTATGGTCTAAATACATGCCATCATAGCCTGACACACTTTGGTACGGATTGATATAGCGCTGCTTACTGGATTTTTGTTTTTTCATGTTGCGCATGTCACCCTTCAATCCATCAAAAAGAAACTCTAACTTCTGATTGATTTTCAAGTCCCTCTGTAAGACTTCTTTTACCAGTGGCTTCTCTTCCTGGGAGGGCTCTGGCAGGTTTTCAAGCATTGAGGCACGTTTATCCAAAAGAACCTCCACTTCCTCTATGAGAGCTGTTCGATTCTTCTCGGTCACTTGTTGGTGGACGACCTCATCCAGTTTCTTGGTTATCGAGGAAAACTCAGTCCAAACACTCATCAGGCATTGCCACCCTGGCCGTACTGCATTTTTCTCGACTGTAAAATAACCTGCTTCCACGTATCGCGAAATTCTTCGACAAGACCCTGGACTTCATCAAGGATCTCTACATCATTTTTCGTATTCGCTTCCAACAAACGACGATTCATATAATCATACAACGGCATGATTTCCTGTGTCACAGTATATTGCTGATCCATCGTAACCATGAGCTCCTGGATGATTTTCTGTGCCTTTTGGATATTGGTGTTTTTCTTCTCGATTTCTTTATTTTCGATTGCTTTTCTAGCAATTTTAATGAACTTGATACACCCATTATAGAGCATCATCGTCAGTTCCCCTGGGGAAGCTGTTTCCACTGAGTTATTTTGATAGGCTTGAATAGACATCTAGCCAGCACTCCTTTTATTGTTACATTCCACCGCCGAAATTCTGCATAATGTAGGCGGACTGCGAATTCATTTTTTGTATTGCTTGTTCCATGGCACCGAATTCACGCCAATAGCGATTTTCAATGGATGTCAACCGATCCTGAAATGAATCCATTTCGTCATTAATATTTTCAATTTGCTTTCCTAACATGAAGTTGTTATCTAAACTGGTCGGCTTCCCGGCCTTCCGCTCGATGGAATTGGTCGCGTTCTCTATTGATGACTCCAGGCGGCGTGCGATGCCAGGATTGGCGTCGGTCCCTGAAAAAAGTTTGGCAACAGAATCAGGATTATCTCTCAATGCTTGACGCAGTTGATCCTCATCAACTTCCAGCTTCCCGCCCTCACGGTAATTGGACGTTGTCGTAATACCGATTTGCGAGGCCATACTATATTCCCCGTCCGTCTCCACAGGAGAATACCAATTCTGTCGCATGCTGCTCAGTGCACCGCTGACAACTGAATCGCCTTTAAGCATTCCGCTTTTAGACTTTTCTTCCCAAAGCTCAATTTCTTCCTCTTCCATATCCTTTTTCTGTTCTGCAGTCAAAGGCTGGAAATCACGGTAGCGTTTCTCCTCTGTTTTCCCATTCAAATTCTCAATGACTTTATTGTATTTTTCAACAAAATCCATTACTTTTTCAAAAGAATCATCAACATTGTTAGAGACACTGACCGTTGAGGTGCCGACTTCATTGAATGTGTAGTTGACACCATTCAGGGAATAATCATTCGTATGGGAGCTCATCTCGAATGAATTGTTATAAGTGAACCGGGCATCCGTACCGCCCTTCTCATTCAACTCCCATCCAGTACCATCATTTTTACCATTTCTGATACCGAGTGTATCCGCTAAGAATGAAGCTGAAGATCCATCAAAGCCGATTTCTGCTCCGAGGAATTTACTTTCATCTGTATTGAAATCGCCAGTCTCCGTACGCTCGAGCATCACTTTATCTGCCCCTTTATCATAAAAGGCACGGACACCTAACTCAGAGTCATTGATCTCTCCAAGAATATCATTAAGAGACTTATCACCAGTTACATCGAAAGAGGCAGTTGTTTCTTCTCCACCTTCACCATATGTCGTAATGGAAAAAGTATCATCAAGTGTAATTCCATTGACCAGGTTACCCTTTTGATTTTCCAACGAGTCATCTGGATCGAACTCACCGTTACTAATGCCACTTTCACTGTAATTATAAGCAGCCTCTGCAAGTTCTAAAACTCCCATCTTATAGCTGCCTTCATCTGCACTGGACAACGCCGTCGCAGCTACAGCGGAACCTGAAGAACTTACATCTTTAGAGTTATAAGAACGCTCTAGTTTCATATCGAAAGCCATCGTATCCAGCTCAGAAAGCTGTTTATTCACATCACGATAAGCATCGCGTTTGTAGGTCAGCCATTCACGGTCCTGCTCCATTTTGTTAAGCGGCTGTCTCTCAGCATTCATCAAGTCCTTGATAATCTGATCCGTATTCATCCCAGAAGCGAGTCCACCAATACGCATATCACTCATTTGATCACCTACCTATATTTTTTCATCAACAATAAACCCAAGACGCTCCGCAATCGATGCATACATATCCAGCATCTTCTTCGGAGGGATTTCCTTCACTATTTCCTGTGTGTCACTGTCTACGATGGTTACATAGTATTCTTCTAATTTATCATGAAACTCGAATCGCAACGAGGTATGTACAGCTTTGAAAAATTCATTCATATCCTCTGATGCCTGTTTCAATTTTTCTTTTTCATCGCCTGTTGAATATTCTTTATAGTCTTCTTTTACTCTTTCATTTTCCAATGGTTCATGCTTCTGAACAGTTGAACGGCCGCCAAGTTGTAAGCTATTTCTCTGCAGAAGTTGTGTTTGGGTAATAAGATTTCTTACATCCACCTTCAACAACTCCCTAACGATATGTAGTTTCTTTTTATATCGGTTAGAAGTAATAATTATTAAATGGATTAATGCAAAGGGGCACTATTTGCGGAAAAAATTCTAAGAGTCATATTACATCAACTAACGTAAACTATTTACAGTCATTGCAAGCATGTACTGGTTTAACTAATAGTGAATTAGCAAAAATATGCCTGGACGTAGAAAAAGACCCTCGAAGTCGAGGGCCTTTGTAACATTATTAACGCAGAAGTTGAAGAACTCCTTGTGGTTGTTGATTCGCTTTTGCAAGCATAGCTTGAGAAGCTTGAGAAAGAATACTTTGTTTCGTTTGGTTCATCATTTCCTTCGCCATATCAACGTCGCGGATACGAGATTCCGCAGCAGTTAGGTTTTCAGAAGATGTTCCAAGGTTGTTGATTGTGTGATCTAAACGGTTTTGGTATGCACCAAGGTCGGAACGTTGAGCTGATACTTGTTCAATTGCATCATTGATCTTCGTAATAGCTTCTGAAGCTTTCTCATGAGTAGAAACATCAAGAGCAGCTTCAACATTTGTATTGTCTGTTCCATCAGTAACACTATTAGTTTCTGTGAAATTTCCAGTACCTGCCTCACCTGTCAAACCAAGTGCATTTGCTCTCATATCATCTACTTCAATAGACATGCTTTGTCCTTCATTAGCTCCAACTTGGAAACTTGCTTCAAATCCTTCACCAGCGCCAGGAGTAGCAACTGAAACTGATGGAGCGTCTTCACCAGAGGCTGTATTCTCGGTAATTTCAATTGTAGAACCAGTCGTTGTCGCAGTGTATGTTCCTTCAGTTCCCAATTCTGTCGCAATGTTGGAAGCAGTTTCATTAGCATCTGCGCCTAAATCAAAGTCTGTGCCCTCAGTCAATGTGATATCACCTATTGTAACTACATCACCAGAATTAATGCTATTTCCTAAGTCAAATGAATACTCTCCTGATGCACCGCCTGCTACACTCACTGTATCCTCTGTTACATCTACAGAAGTAATTTCTCCCCCACCGTTTAGTAAATTTTGAGTATTAAACTCAGTAGTATTTCCGATACGATTGATTTCAGAAGTCAACTGGTTAACTTCCTTTTGAATTTCACCACGGTCAGTTTCTGTATTAGTATCGTTGGAAGCTTGAGTAGCAAGTTCACGCATACGTTGAAGGATATCATGGGTTTCATTCAAAGCACCTTCAGCTGTTTGAATCATGGAAATACCATCTTGAGCGTTTGTTTGGGCTTGCTCAAGTCCACGAATCTGACCACGCATTTTCTCGGAAATCGCAAGACCTGCTGCATCATCAGAAGCATTGTTGATACGAAGACCTGAAGAAAGCTTCTCCATTGAATTTTGGTTGGCCTGGTTTGCTTGACCTAGTTGACGGTGCGTATTAAGCGCCGCAATATTGTGATTAATTCTCATTTTAAAAATTCCTCCTTGAAATAAGTGACCCCACATCCTTGTGGCATCCTCTAGTTACAAAACAAAGTCGGCCGACTTATGTAATGTTTTACATTACTTATATCGACCGACTTTGCTAAGACTTTAATCTTTTTTGGTATTTTTTAATAGATTTAAAAGATTTTCTGACACATTCGCCGCTTCTGCATTCTCTTTTTCAATCGCAACATAAATCTCCTGCCGGTGAATCCCAATATGCTTCGGGGCTTCGATCCCTAGTTTCACCTGGCCACCTTCGATTCCGACAACTTTTATAGTGATGTCGTCACCTACTCTGACAGATTCTCCTTCCTTACGGTTAAGGACGAGCATGCGACTCACCGCCTTTATTAGACTGGGTCAGAGGATGCTTCGTTTGGTAGTTAGCGTCATTTAAGATGACTTGTTTTGCGATGCGCTCGCGAACATTCATGACAATCGGGGCCTGAAGATTTAACGTAGACTTTTCAAAGGGATCCTTTAATGTCACAACATTATATACAGCGACATCATTCGGTTTCTCCAGTGAAAGCTCTTGTTCGTCGATGTCGAAAGCATAGTCTTTATAAAAAATATAGGGGTTGGTTACAATCAAGGAGAGTCCCGCTTCATCTACCGCCTGCAAAGCGAAGTAGGTTCCTAATTCATCCACTGGGAGTAGCACGAACGAGTGAAAGCTTTCAAACCCAGGCAGGCCGTGAGGAAAACTTATCAATTCCTCTGCATCCACTTCAACCGTACCGAAATATTTCGTTTCTACTTTCATTTTTACACCTTCCAATCTATCTTCAAGTCTGGCATTTGTTCCATCCGTACATCAACATTACCGGGATTGTATGTATGTTCTGGTTTTCGAACTCTCGCATCGATCTCTGGTTCACGGCGGTTTATAGAGATATCCGCACCTCCAGGCTGATAATTAAGATCCACGAGCTCATACACCGGACGCCCGCCAGGTTCGAAAGTGAAATCAAAACCTGCATTTCGCTTCGCTTGAGCGGCAATCGGATTGCCCCCATTTTCAATGCGCATCATTTCATCGCCTTCACGAGAAACACGGGCAAGACCTTCCCTCCACTTCTGCTCAGCAATACCGACAAGTTCCTTACTGCGGACGAGCACATTTTTCAAGTCGAGGTTATGCCAGGCATTCGTCTGATCGATCGTCAGCTTTCCCGGCCTCTGCTCAATCGACATATCCGCGCCCGGCTGTCGGATCGATTGCTCTGCTTTCGGCTGACGAATGGTTTGCTGAGGTTTATTGGTAGTAAGTCCGATCCTTCCTGGAGTCGACTGAATTTGAAGCTTTGGAATGTTCATCCATGTTCCCCTCCTTCTATGGTTCGATTGTATTCTATTCGCCTTATATTGAAGACCGGTTTCTTCGCTTTTGTTTAGATGAATAGGGGATGGGGAAACAACTCGCTTTCCGCGGGGAAGACGGCAAGCTTCCTCGAGCTAAAGCTCTCCGGGATCTCGCCAGTCTATCCTTTCCCGCAGGAATCCCGCCGTTTCCCATCCCCCATTACTATAATAAGTATAAAGAAACCTTTTTAAATCAATAAGAGAATCAATTATTAAAAGAACTTCCCATTGTTCAAAACACTCCGACAGGGCAGATACAATGCCTACTATTCCAAGTTTATTCATTAGACTAGGGACGTCGGGGAACTGGAGGTGTTTCGTTTCCCCAATCCCTTCATGCTATTAAGATGAACAGAACTTTTTTAAAGGCAAGGGAGTTTTAGGCTTTCCTTATAATAAAAGGTTTTCTTGGCTACTTATTGATGCACCTTTATATGGTGTTGGTTGGGGTGGAATGTGCGAGACTCCTGCGGAAGTAGTGTGCTGGTCTAGACCCCACAGGGCATTTGTGCTGACCCCATAAAATTGGACACATAGTTTATGCTGCTTTTTCATACATTTGCCTTTCTAAGACAGGACTGTTTCCCTTTAACCTGGATTTGACTCTAAGATGGTTGTAGTAATGCATATATGTCTCAAAACGATCTTTGAAATGTTGAATACTATCAAATTCTTCATAGTATAAGAATTCCGATTTAAAGATGCCGAAAAAATTCTCCATCACCGAATTATCATGACAGTTCCCTTTCCTAGACATACTTTGAGTGATGTTGTGATCTTGAAGTTTCTTTCGGAACTGAGCCATTTGGTAATGCCAACCTTGATCCGAATGGATGAGAAGATCTTCGTGTTCCTCCTTCTTTTCCAGTGCTTGGTCAAGCATCTCCTCTACAAGAGAAAAAGTCGGTCTTTCGCCTAAGGTGGCGGTTTTCCCAACCTTCCCTTTATAAGAGACGTATTTCTTTTGGTTAACCTGACATGCAATGCCCAGCGCTACCATGATTCGGTAGACTTTCTTGTGGTTAACCTTATAATTTTTTCTCACGAGGATGTCCGTAATTCTACGGTATCCTACACGGCCATTATGAGTATTATAGATGAAGAGAACCCTTCTTTTCCACTTGCGGTCAGGGTCGGGCTGGCTTAGCTTTTTACTGGCATAATAAAAGGTACTGTGTGCTAGGCCGGCGACCTTAATCAGCACTTGGAGGCGGAATGCGTGTCTTAGTTCTTGGATTACTTGCGCTTTTTCTTTTGTGCCGATTTTTCCTTCTCGTGAACTAAGGCATTCAACTTTTTTAAATAAGCGTTCTCCGCACGTAATTGTTCGTTCTCTCTCTTAACTGACTCAATAGACTCATCGGTGTTGTTTTTCTTTTCCGCCACGGCTTTCGACCCCTTTTCATACATCCAAGGGCATCGTATCCACCTTTTTTCCACTTTTCCTTCCACCTTCGAGCCATAGAAGAGTCAGGAATATGGTAAATCGCCGATGCCTCCCGAATGGAACAACCCGTTCGTTCGATAAATTGAATTAATTCCAGTTTAAAGGCAGGCGAATAGTTTGTATAGGGAAAAACAAAGGCTTGATCACCATGATGTCGAACCAACTTCACCCAATAGCGAATAGATGAATCATCAACACCTGTTTCTGACGCTAAATCCCTATAACTGATGAATCCTTGTAAGTAGCGTTTAGCAATTTGTAATTTCAGTTCTGAACCAAATTTCGTCACTTTAGACACCTCTTTGAAAGTGTCCAACAATAAGGGGTCGCTTCAATTTAGCCCGAGGAGGCTGGACCGTACCTCCGCGGAAAGCGAGTACATTCCACCCCTACCAACTCTTTGGATTTCAAAAAACAAGACTGCCTCAAAGCGAGACAGCCTTATCTTAGAAAATCCATCAGCGTCGGCTGGATGATCCGGGCTCCGACGCCCATCGCCGCTCTATGGACACTTTCCTGCGTTTTCAAATTCGTAATCACTTTCTCAATATCCGCGTCTTCGTTCTCGGACATCATCTTCGTCGCGCTCACTTTTTGGGATTCCAAACGATCCTCAATCAGTTCGACGCGATTCATACGCGCTCCTAAGTCGGCACGTTCATTGACGATATTTCCGATGTGACCATCGAACTTTTCAATAAAATCATCAAGTTCTCCCTGGTTTGTATCACCTTCCAAAGCAGAGGCGAAGTTTTCAAGGTCTTCAAAAAGTTCCTGGTTGAACACGTTCCCTGGTGTAACATTTGTCTGCAGTTTGACACCAGCGGAAACTTCGATATTGACAGGGTCATTCCCTGGAGGGCCAGAACCTTCTAAATCATCCATATCAAAAGGGGCTTCAGTCGTATTCGATCCATTAAAAATGAATTTATCATTCACTTCCGTATTGGCGATGGAACCGATATGTTCTTTCAGCTGACGAATTTCCTTAGCGATATTTTCACGCTGACCTTCATCGTATGTATCATTGCTCGCTTGAACGGTCAGTTCACGGACCCGCTGCATCGCTTCTGTCGTTTTATCTAAGGCTGCATCACTATTATCCATCCAGTTATGGACTTCACCGATGTTACGCTGAAATTGCTCTACTTCACTCACTTGTGAACGGTAATTGATTCCTTTCATCGCCACGACCGGATCCTGAGAAGGCCGTGAAATCTTCTTCCCTGTGGATAGTTGTTCTTGATATTTGCCCATGTTTGCGTAGCTATCGCTCAAGTTACGCAGCATATTATTCGAAAGCATACTTTGTGTTACGCGCATCAGTCATTCACCTACCTTCCTACTCGTCCCATTTGATTGATCACCCGGTCAAGCATTTCATCGACAACCGTAATATTCCTCGCCGCTGCATTGTACGCGTGTTGGAATTTGATCATGTTTGACATTTCTTCATCCAATGATACAGAACTGACCGATTGTCTTTGTTCATCGACAGAACCTTTAAGTGTTCCTGCATTGCGGGACATCCGCTCCGCTTCCTGCGTTTCCACAGCCATCGTACCGATCATCGATTCATAAAAGCTGTCCATCGATGTTTCTTCGCCAAAGATTTCATTCGGTTCATTTTGTACATCAGCTAAATTAGAAGCATTCTCTCCGTCTCCAGCTTGATCTGAGACAGCTGCTGCAATATGGTCACCATCCGCTTTGATTTCATCGGTCAAATCAATGGTCCCCGCTACGCCTTCGATGACTCCTTCTGCTTCCATATCAATATTGAAGAAGTTAGGGACTTCATCGCCATTTTCAATGCTATTCAAGGACTCTCCCTGTGTATGGACATTGTTGAACTCTCGTGCAAAGCCTGTCGCCATCCGGTCCAGATTTGAAAGCATTTGTGAATAACTTCCTTGTTTCTCACCGTCTTGCATATAGCCGCCGGAATCAAGCAAACCAGTCAATTTACCTCGAGAAGAAAAGTCTTCAACCGCATAGGAAGCATTATCTCCTACCTGAATGCTGCTTGCGTGGACTTCCCCATCGGCATAATTGACCTTTAGTGTATTCACTTCATTTGCCGCTCCATTCACAAGTGTAGCTGGCGGCTCCATTGGTTGACCATCGTTCCCGACGATTGAAATGCTCGCTTTTCCCATAGCCAGTGGGTCTGCAGAGGAAGGCGTGTCTTCGTATTTCACTTCGATGTTCACATGCTCGGATAATTGGTCCACCAAGCGATCCCGTTCATCATACAGGTCGTTCGGTACCATGCCGTGTGGCTCCACTTCAGCGATTTGCTGGTTGATGTTATTGATTTGACTGGCCAGTGAATTGATTTCTTTTTCTGTGACGCCGACCTCTGTTTTGATATCCTTCTGCATGGATTGGATCGTGTTCGAAAGATAGTTGAACGTATCTGCTACGGCTTGTCCGCGTTGGCGTACAACAGAGCGCGCACCGGAGTCCTCAGGATTGACCGACAAGTCCTGCAATGATTGCCAAAAGCGGTCCATCGTCTTCGCAAGGCCATCTTCGCTGGGTTCATTCATCACGTTCTCCAGCCTTCCCAATGCATCAGAACGTGTGTCATAATAGCCGGACTTACTGCTTTCGCCACGATACTGCTGGTCAAGGAACCCGACTCTCACTCGTTCAATCGAGCCTGCCTCGACACCGCTCCCCACTTGGCCGGGAATTTCCGGACGGTTACGTGATGCCGGTGGGTAAGGTCCTGTCTGTTCAAAATTGACGCGCTGCCTCGTGTAGCCCTCTGTATTTGCATTCGAAATGTTATGGCCGGTCGTATATAAAGCGGACTGCTGAGTGAAAAGGCCACGCTTTGCCACTTCAAGTCCATGAAAAGTTGATACCATGATATTTTCTCCTCTACTTTAAGCTTTCGAATCGAACACCGAGCGCTTCGGCTTCTGACCAGAGTTCTGCTCGTTTTGATTTCCGTAGTTCATCGATTGAAGGGATGGCTGCAGCATATCAAGGGATAGGTTGATGAACTGCAGTGACTGCTTCGTCAGCTCTGAATTCAACTGTTCCTGCTGCTTCAATTCAGCAAGCACGAGGATCAGCTCATCATAGGCTTGCTGCAGCTGATCCTTTTCTTCCCCTTCAAGGAGTCCGATCAAATCGGAAATCGTCGGTTGTTCGGACGGCAGGTTTCTGTTTGCGCTCCATGCATCTACATCTTTGATGCGCTGCTTTTCAATCTTTTCAATCGCCTGGACATGCTTGCGCTCATCGGTCATGAGCCCCTGGATGGCAGCTGTGTCATTCTTCTTCAGTGCCTCTGTCTTTTTTTTCGAAAGAACGTGTAAACTTTCATGAAGCTGCTTCAATCGTTCCATATGGTTTATGATCGTGTCGATCGTCATGTTAATTCTCCTTTAGCCTTTGCTCGACCAAAAATCGAACATCTTCTTCGCCGTCGCTTGCGAGTCTACACGATAGTTGCCTGTATCTACATCTGCTTTGATTTGATTGACAAGTTTTTGGCGGGCAGGGTCTGGCTTGCCTGACTCTTGCATCTGTTTCGCTTGATTGGAGATTTCAACTTTATCCTCAGACTTCTGCTGGTTCTTCATGCTTTCCTGTTTATTGACCTGTTTTTGGTAAGGGTTGAAGTTCGTTTGATTCGGCCCGTTGATTTTCATGTCATTCACCTCGCTTCATATCCGTTTCATTTCTATTAATATCGGACTCTTAAAGCGAATCTTAAATCATGCTTATTGTTCATTTCTCACTGAATAATAAGTCCTGTTCGCTTTCTTCAGTTCTGCGTCTTTCTGCCTTTGTTTCATAGAGTCATTCTGTTCCTGCTTCTGCAAGCCTGATGCTATTTCACCCTTACACCCTTCACATAAACGCCCTTCTCTGATCGAACTACCGCACTTCTCACAGCCATAGGCCATGTTCGGAAACTGGGCAGGGTGGAGTCTTTTTTGCTTTACGAACTCGCGGATTTGTTTTTCGGCAACGCCTGTATCTGCTTCGATATCCTCAACAGTCGCCATCCGGTTTTGTTTTTTCCGCATATAAGAATACACGACCTGAAAGTCCTCTTCTTCTTTTTTCCTGCACTCGGGACAGACCGCCGCCGTCCCTTTGATGAAAATCGCATTACAACGCGTACAATTTGCCAAATCACCCATATGATTCGTCCTCCATTACACTCTTTTTTTATTATATCGGCAAAAGAGAAAGATTCCAAAGGGGGACGAGCATATTCATCGAAAAATCGTGAAAGAGGATACAGATGGACAGCCGTTCTTTCTCAATAATGAGGCCATATGTCTGACGGTCCGGCCTGTTGTATAAATATCATCGACAATGACAACCGGGGAGGAGATCGGCTCGATCAGTTTAAAGGGATTCTCAGCAAGCATCCGCTCTTTCTTCCCTTTCTTTGATTGCTTTTCATTATGGGTTCTTTCAAAAAGCTGGACTGGTTTTTCACCTAATAAATGAATGATCGCTTCTGATTGATTGAACCCCCGTTCTTTTTCCCTTTCCACACTAAGCGGAACGGTAACAAGCATTTGTCCCTTCATCCCTTTCTTTACCCATTTCTCCTGCACATCATTCTTCAACGCTTGCAGTAAGATATAATCTCCGCGGTATTTCCAACGGGCGACTAACTCTTTGGCAGCGGCATTATATTGATAGACAGAAGTGTTATTTTCAAGGAGATGCGGGTTCGTGTCGTGCCATCGCCTACAATCCTCACATGTCCGTATGCCATCTTTTCTATAACAGACCGGACATCCCGGCTTATCGATCCTTTCCAATCCAGTTGTGCATTCCGCGCACATTTTCTTTTCTACGGGTGGTTTCCAAAACGTGCTCCATGACACCTCAGGGATGATTTCTTCATTGCAAAGGAGACACCTCATGACCGGGACGCCAGCCGGTTCATATACGTAATAGCATTGACAGCATCAAGCATCGCATCTGTTTTGCCTATATGGTAGAAAAGCACTTCACCTGTCGGATCCTGTTGACTGCGTCCTGCCCTTCCGGCAATCTGCACAAGTGCCGCTTCATCGAATACAGAGTGACCGGCGTCAATGACATATACATCAACAGATGGAAATGTGACACCCCGCTCTAAGATGGTCGTCGTCACGAGGATGCGGTATTTTTGTTCACGAAACGTCTGTATTTTTTCTGCCCGATTTTCATCTTCTGCGTGGACGGATTGGACATGATAGCCTTTATCATCCAAGAGTGCAGCGACCTCTTCTGCTTTTGCGATCGATGGAAGAAATAAAAGCAGTTGGCGGGCTGTAGTCTGTTGGTCTGCGATTTTTTTCATCATCTTTTCAGGAAGCTGACCTTTCTTCATATAACGGTGAAGTGTCGGAGTGAGTTTCAAATGAGGAACCGGAAGAGGGTGGCCGTGGTATCTTTCCGGGATGAAAACGGCGGGCAATTGTTTTGCATGAATACGTTTCTTTTGCACCTTTCGCGGTGTTGCGGTCAAATAGAGGATGCTCGCTTCAGGTTTGGCCGCCCGTTTACTGGCAAAATGAAGGGAGGCATCGTTATGAAAAGGAAAGGCATCCACCTCATCAATGATCATCACATCAAACGCATGAGCAAACCGCAGCAGCTGATGCGTGGTAGCTAAAATGAAAGAGGCATTGCCGACTTTATCAGGACTCCCCCCATAGAGGGCTTGAATCTTCACCTCAGGAAAAGCACGTTGCAACCTCGGAAGTAATTCGCGGACGACATCCGTTCTTGGTGTAGCTAGACATACCCGTTTGCCTTTTTGGAGTGCAGTCGTCAGCCCAGGAAAAAGCATTTCTGTTTTTCCAGCCCCGCAGACAGCCCAAATCAGTTTTTCACCTGCTCCACATTCAACTAAACGGCTGATTTCATCTGCTGCATGTTGTTGATGGTTGGTTAATGTGCCATCCCAAGTACAAGGATGTTCATAAACCGGCCATTCAAAAGCAGCGTTGCCAATATAGAGTGGTTCACATTCCATGACTCTCCCCATCTGAATACAGGACCGGCAATACACACATTCTTTGCCGCATTTCTTATGAGGGATTTTCGCAAAAAGGTGGGCGAGTTTGTTGCCACAGCGACGGCAGCGATGGCCCCACAGGTAATGTTCGATGCTTTCGATTTTAGATAAAACGGAGGAAGATACTAGTTGGGAGATTTCTTCTTCAGAAAAAGGGATTTCCTGTTTTAAGAGCAGTTTTCCAGCAAGCTGGGAGTAATTATGAGGCGGAGTTTCCGTGGAGAGCAAGGGGAAGTCAGAAGTGAAATAGGCACGCAATTGATCAAGCATTCCATCACCATCCTTTGTAAGAATAACACCTGCCTGAGTCTCACAAGCAGGTGTTATTCATTAGGATCGGCGATACCAGCCTAGCCCGATGGCCCCTTCACCAAGGTGGGTTCCGATGACAGAACCAAAGTAACTAAGAGTGATTTCAACATTACTGAACTCTTGTTCTAATTCCTTCTTGATTTGTGCCGCTTCGTCGGGACGGTTGGCGTGGATCAGACAGGCGTTGTATTGACCATTTTCGTCGATCGAATCTTCAAAAATGGAGGTGATGCGTTTGATCGCCTTTTTGCGTGTGCGGATTTTTTCAAAAGGGACGATTTTCGTGTCGACAAAATGAAGCACCGGCTTCACTTGCAGCAGGCTGCCTACAAAAGCTTGGGCGCCATTCAGACGACCGCCGCGGTGTAGGTGGGTCAAATCGTCGACCATGAAATAAGCATTCATCGATTCTTTCATTTCATTCAGCCGGCTGATGATTTGATCCGGCGTTGCTCCATTGTCGGCAAGGTCAGCCGCTTCCAGGGCATAAAATCCCTGCATGTGACAACTGATTTCCGAGTCGAAAACGCGGACTTCGATCTCTTCGACCATTTCACCGGCCGTCACCATCGCCTGGTAGGTCCCGCTGATCCCGCTCGATAAGTGAATCGAGACGACTGCATCATACTCTTGAGCGAGCTCTTCCAGTTTTTCTGTCATGATACCGATGGAAGGTTGAGAAGTCTTCGGCAGCTCTCCCCCTTCTTTGACCATGTCGTAAAAGTCATCTGCGTTTATATCAATCTCTTCCTGATAGGATTCATGGCCAAAAATCACGTTCAATGGAATCATATGTATGTGGTGAGCGTTTCGGATATTTTTCGGAAGGTATGCCGTACTATCTGTAATCACCGCTGTTTTCATCCAAAATCCCTCCTTAGCGAATTTATGTTTCTATTTCTATATGTACTTTATTTCCGATATTCTCTCACTCTTATTTTACATGAACCCTATCTACATTGCACCAACAAACTAGAATTAATCGATGCAGAAAGAACTCCTTTTACATATATTGCCACCTCAAGCCATCCAGAATCTGGATGGCTTGAGGTGGCAATATATGGTATGTATCCACTAAAAAACCCATCAAAAAAGGCTGTCCTTCAAGGTATGCTTTTCTATACCTTGAAGGACAGCCGATTTGCTCTATTCTTTTATTGTCAAACGACTTCGACCCAGCCATTCTTGATCGCTGTTACGACTGCTTGTGTACGGTCATTTACATTCATTTTCTGTAAAATATTACTTACGTGGTTTTTCACTGTTTTTTCACTGATATATAACGATTCTGCTACTCCGCGATTGCTGTTACCGTCCGCCAACAGTTGCAGCACTTCACACTCACGACGCGTCAGCAGGTGCAGTGGTTTACGATATTCGATCGTACGATAAGCACTGCTTCCGTTGCTTTCAGACAAGCGGCGGTATTCAGCCACCAGGTTGTGAGTCACTTTCGGGTGCAGGTAAGATCCGCCTGCGCCTACGACTTTGATCGCATCAATGAGTGCGTCTGAATCCATCTCTTTCAACAAGTAACCTTGTGCTCCTGTTTTCAATGCATGTGTCACATAATTTTCGTCATCATGAATGGACAAAATGATCACTTTCATTTCCGGATAGCGCTTCGTAATTTCCGCTGTCGCTTCCACACCATTCATGCTTGGCATGTTGATATCCATCAGGACGACATCAGGCATATGCTCTTCGATGATTCCAAGAGCCCCGTCCCCATCGTCGCCTTCAGCTACTACTTCAAAGCTGGATTCAAAATCCAGGATTCTTTTTACACCTTCACGGAATAATTTATGGTCATCAATAAGGACAATTCTGGTCGTCATGGTCATTTCCTCCTGTTTCTGTTACGTAGAATGGTTTTACTTCGTTCCCCTAACCTATTCTGTATCTCTTTATCTGTTATTTTCTCTATTTATGAATCTACCCTAATCCTATCCTATATTATAAACGATTCATGCCGATTTACATAGTTATTCATTAAAATATCAATTTATTGGCAGATGAATCGTTACAATAGTCCCTTCTCCTTGGCTGGAATCAATGTTAAGTTCGCCTTCAAGCATATCGACGCGTTCTCTCATCCCAACTAAGCCGAAGGACTTATCTCTCTTTTCTTGAGGATTGAAACCTTTGCCATCGTCTTTGACAATGATGATGGCTGCTTGTGGTTTCATTTCCACTTTCACCTTGATTTCTGAAGCCTCCGCATGCTTCACCGCGTTTTGAACCGCTTCCTGGACCAAGCGGAAAAGCGCCACTTCATATTTTGATTCCAAACGGCGCTCTTTCCCGAATGAAGTGAATGAAATGACCATTCCTTCATTGTAGTCTTCGACGGTAGCTAAATATTTCTTCAAAGTCGGAATCAATCCGAGGTCATCCAAAGCCATCGGACGCAGGTCATAAATGATCCGCCGCACTTCATAAAGGGCAGAACGGACTAATGACCGTACACTCTTCACCTCTTGCATCGCATCTTCAATTCCGCGCTCGCGGTAAGTACGATCCACAAGGTCTGACCTTAGCATGACATTTGCAAGCATCTGCGCGGGGCCGTCATGGATTTCACGGGACAGCCGGCGGCGTTCTTCTTCCTGCGCCTCAATGATTTGCAGGCCGAATTGCTGCTTCTCTTTGGCGTCTTCCAGAGCGTCAGTGACATGTTTGAAATCCTCTGTAAGATAATTGAGCACCACTGAGATTTTTCCGCCTAAGGCTTCTGCGCGGTTGATGGTTTCTTCTAAGTTGCGTAAGCGTAATTCGATATCGTCTCTCCGCTCTCGCAGCTGCTTTTCTTTCTCCCGTTTCATCGATAAATCCATTTGTAATCCATGGGTTTGTTCGTACACTTTCCGAATTTCTTCTTCTGAATATTTCTGGAACTGCTTACTTACTTCTGACAAGCGCATTCGAGAAAAACGGACCTTTTGTTCCAGCTTGTCCCCTTCATCAATCAGAGCAAGCACCTGCTTCTTCGTTTCTGTCAATTCTTTGTTAAGTTTTTCGAATTCACTACGGGATTCTTCACCAATTTGAAAAATTTCATCTTTGCTATTGGTGACCGTATCCACCATCTCATTAATGATGTGGTCAAGGGCGATATCCCCAGTCTTTTGTACACTCATCACAAGTCCCTCCATCAATATTCACATAATCATTCGTAAGACCCATGTCCATTTATGGGGGTGTTTTCTGGTAATCATAGATTTTTTGTAGAATAATAAACAACTTTCTATTCATTTGCCGATTTTTCCCGCCATCGATATAATGAAAACTTAGGAGGTTTTCATACGATGTTAGAAAACTATTATACCGTAAAACCTGAAGGATCAGAAGAAGTGACCATCCAAAAATCCCGCTTCATCGGCTATGTGAAGCGTTGTGAAACAGAAGAAGAAGCGCAGACTTTCATACAAGAAATAAAAAAGAAACACCATGATGCCAATCATAACTGCTCTGCTTATATGATCGGGGAACACGATCTCATCCAAAAGGCCAATGATGATGGTGAACCGAGCGGAACGGCAGGAGTGCCCATGCTTGAAGTCTTAAAGAGAAAAGGCCTGAAAGATACCGCCGTTGTCGTCACCCGTTACTTTGGAGGCATTAAATTAGGGGCGGGCGGTCTGATCCGCGCATACTCCTCCACCACTTCTGCAGCCATTGAAACTACAGGAATCGTCAAGCGCCAGTTAATGAAAGAAATGAAAGTGAAGATGGAATACCACTTGCTTGGAAAGGTAGAAAACGAAGTACGCAATTCGAAATATACGCTCGAAACGGTTAATTACTTAGAAAATGTGGAATTGATAGTATATGTAGAAAGCGGCCTTGAAGAAGAATTTGAAAGCTGGGTGACAGATTTGACGAGTAACCAGGCGGCCATTACACGAGGAGACTATTCCTACGTAGAATTTGATGTCACACCTGAGTAAAGGAGCTCACCACGACATGAAACGCAAAAGACTGACCATCTTCTTATGGATAGTTGTATTCATGATTATAGCTGGGTTAGGTGCTGCTGGTGGATATGCGATTTATTTAACCAATCAGGTGAAAGAAACAGCTTCAGATTCACACCAGGAACTTGATCGGGGAAAAAAGTCAGATAAACGGATTGAAGTGGTCAATCCGGCAACAGATCACACTTCCGTCTTGTTTGTCGGTATAGATGACAGTGAAAAAAGGTCAGAAACGTCGCAAGATAGAGACTCACTATCAGATGCACTTGTATTAGCCACATTCAATGACGATGATAAATCCGTTAAAATGCTTAGCATCCCCCGCGATTCTTACACATACATCCCTGAGGTCGGGTATGAAGACAAAATCACTCATGCGCATGCGTTTGGCGGAATTGACGCAACAGTCGAAACCGTTGAACGGATGTTGGATATCCCCGTCGATTATTATGTACGGTTGAACTTCAACTCATTCGTTGAGGTCGTCAACTCTATCGGGGGCCTCTCCTATGACGTTCCTTTTGATATGACGGAGCAGAACAGTTCGGATCAAGCAGGAGCCATTGAATTAGAAGAGGGCCCGCAAACTTTGAATGGTGAAGAAGCGTTGGCCTTAGCCCGCACCCGGAAATATGATAGTGACTTAGCTCGTGGCGAACGGCAGATGGCGCTCATTCAAGAGATCTTCCGCGAAACCATGTCCGCAAAGTCATTGAACAATTTTGATGCCATTCTGGAATCGATCAATAATAATTTAAAGACGAATTTGACCTTTGAGGAAATGATTACATTCAAAGACTATATCCTTCAAAAAAATGAACTAACTTTCGATAAAATGCAGTTGGAAGGTGAAGGTGGATATATCGATGAGGGCTGGTATTATCAACTGGAAGAAGAAAGCCTTTCTGAAACTACAGACGAATTGAAGGCTCATCTCGGTTTATCTAACCCTTATGTGAAAGAGGAAGAGCCGGATACGATGACAAAGAATGAAGATGACTCTATGTAGGTTTTTGCTGACGAAACAGGAAGCTTTTTGTAGAATTATTTCCCAGGCAATATACTTGAAGGGTGTCCCTGTCCAGGGACACCCTTCTTATATTTTATCTTCTTGTTCGTGTACCTTTGATAATATTCAGTATCGGTTTATATTCTTTACCTACTAAGCCAGTGATTTCGACAATAAGCTCGATCATCAGGATTAACATCGCAACAACCAGGACTGCGCCAAACATCGTCGCTTGCGAAAAGATGACGGCAGCTAAACTGAATAAGGCGCCGCCTGCATAAATCATCAGCACCGTTTCCGGGTGACTATAGCCTAAATTAAGAAGGCAGTGGTGCAAGTGAGACTTATCAGGTGCTGATAAGGGTTTACGATGGACAATTCTCCGGACTATTGCGAACAACGTATCAGAAATCGGAATGCCTAGTATAATGACTGGAATAATGAAAGAGAATAATGTTACATTTTTGAAGCCGAGCAAGGATAAAACACTTATCATGAATCCTAAAAAAAGAGCGCCTGTGTCTCCCATGAAGATCTTGGCGGGGTAAAAGTTATACACGAGAAACCCTAGTGTGCTTCCAAGCATCATTAATCCTGCAAATACTACAAAAACATTTCCCATCGTGATGGCCATACCTGAAATCGTCAGCAAAGCAATGGCTGACACACCAGCGGCTAAACCATCCAATCCATCAATAAGATTAATGGCGTTGGTAATTCCGACAATCCATAAAATCGTGATGGGGATACTCATATAGCCAAAATCGATTTGTCCCCCGAAAGGTAAATTGACGAAATCGACCTGGACACCACCCATCACTACAACGACAGCAGCTAACAGCTGTCCTCCAAGCTTCACTTTGGCTGACAATTCTTTCAAATCGTCCAGAACACCAGTAATAATGATGATGGTCGCACCCATCAATACGGGCCAGGTATAGTTACTTTCCGGAAAGAAAAATAAAATACCTAAAGCGAAACTAATGTAAATCGCTAAACCACCTAAACGCGGCATCACATTTTTGTGAACTTTACGGTGGTTCGGTTGATCTGTAGCACCAATTTTGACTGCCATTTTCTTGACTAGTGGAGTAATTACCACAGATGCGATCAAGCAAAACAGCAAGGCCTTATACTCCATAAAGACCCTCCTCAGGTTTATTATGTCCTCTCCCTAATGGATGTAAGCTCATATATTTTTTCCATATTCAACTGCATAATTTCTCTGTTTGTTATGCATATTAAACGTGAAAAATTATATCATAAGAACTCGAATCCTGACATAACGATTTCATTACGTTTTTGTTAGCTTTTTTGAAATATATTATTACCCCTGATGACATTCACCGCCAACTTTACTCCGAGCTAATATAAAATTAGGCAGTGCCTCTTGTTTTATGTACTTCCACGCTATAATTCATCAATTTGTAACCCGTTCATCCAATTTTCGTCAAAAGGTTGAGTCTCTTGTTACAGAATAACATTTAATTGTTAATTTTTTCATAGTTTTTTGAAAATAATTTGTTTTATTTTTCCTGTATACCTTTTCGATTGCATTTACACATGGACCCTATTTAAAATAGGGAACCTATGTTTTAAACAGATAGGAGGATCCATTACTTAATGGTGAATAGAGAAAGAAAAAAATTAGAAAAATCCCTAAAGCCTCATTGGGTTTGGGCGATCGCTTTCGGTTCTGCGATCGGTTGGGGCGCTTTCGTCCTTCCGACAGACTGGATTGGTCAAGCAGGACCGATAGGCGTAGTCATCGGCCTTTTGCTCGGCGCTGCCCTAATGATGATCATCGGGGTCAGTTATGGGTATTTAATTGAAAAATTTCCGGTAACCGGTGGAGAGTTCGCTTATGCTTACATCGGATTCGGACGGAAATTCGCTTTTATTGCCGGTTGGTTTTTGACCCTTGGCTATATATGCATTGTCGCTTTAAACGCATCTGCTCTAGCTTTATTGGCGAAATTTCTATTTCCTGATTTAGTCCGCACCGGAAATATGTACACAGTGGCAGGATATGAGGTATCAATCATTCAAATTGCCATCGCCAGTCTCGCCCTTGTTTTGTTTGCATTATTGAATATCCGCGGTGCCAGTTTTTCCGGACAGACGCAATTCATTTTCAGCGTGATCTTAATACTGGGCATCACTTTATTAGGGGTAGGAGCTATCTTCACGGATGGTCCAAGTTTTGCGAATATCTCCCCTGCTTTTACACCTGATCAAACGGCATTCGCTTCTATCCTGACGATATTAGCGATCGCTCCATTCGCATACGTCGGTTTCGATAACATTCCGCAGGCAGCAGAAGAGTTCAAGTTTGAACCGAAAAAAGCTTTCGGGCTGATCATTTGGTCCCTTCTTGCAGCAGGCCTTGCCTATAGTGCAATGATCTTGATTACCGCAGGTACGATGCCCTGGCAGCAGTTGCTCACACAAATCAACCAGACCCAATCAGTCTGGGGTACAGGTGATGCGATTGAGAGTTACTTAGGTCGTGCTGGCGTGTTCATCATCGCCCTTGCTGTATGTATGGGGATTTTCACTGGATTGAACGGATTCTTCATTTCAGCAAGTCGCCTTACGTTTGCAATGGGACGTGCACGTATCCTGCCGAATATGTTCCGCAGACTTCACCCGAAATATGGCACACCTTATGTCGGTATTTTGTTCACGATGGCTATCTGCCTTATTGCCCCATGGTTCGGCCGTCAGGCACTACTGTGGGTTGTTGATATGTCTTCAACAGGCGTGGCCATCGCATACTTTTTCTGTACAGCCACAGCCTACAAATTCTTCCGGTGGTCAAATGGAGAAAGTACAGCCGAGCATACGACAACGGTCTCCCCTGGCAAAAAGTTGTTGTCACTCATCGGGATGATCAGTGCTCTCGGGTTTCTTGCTTTACTGCTGCTTCCCTGGTCACCGGCATCACTCGGCAGGGAATCTTATATCGCTCTAGGAGTTTGGATACTCATCGGTGTTATTTTCTACTTGTTCAATTCAAAGCGCTACAACAGTATTGACCGTAAAGAAATGAACTATCTCATCTTAGAAAAAGAAGAAATATGATTACAATGCTTCGTTAAACCTTAGCGTTGTTTTCTTCTCTAATCGCTCCTTATCTGCAAGATCGGTTTCGTTGCTTTTGCTGGGAGCAATGGGGTCTTGGAAACGGCTCGCTTTTCTCGGGGAAAACGGCAAGCCTCCTTGAGCTAATGTCCATTAAGAAACAAGTAAAAACCTTCGCATAAACGAGACTACTGAAGAACTGCAACTCTCTGAGTTAGGTATCAAAGAAAAAAGCCGAGTAGGACGATTTTATCGTTCAACTCGGCTTCTTTATTTCTATGATAAATTCGGGCACTTACTCCATAAGCTTTACTATTCGTTGGATATTGATGATTTATATCGTCACCGGCCCTTGTACACACACATTGGTTTTCTTTTATAAATCAAACAAGATCAATCTTTTAGATAAAGCTCTTTGCTTCCACGATGAGCGTTCGGTGGTGACGCCTGCGGGAACAGCGCGATCCGAAGATCCACTTGGTCAAGTGATCTTCTTGGCCAAGTTAGCTGCGGTCGTGCCCGCGGCAAGCATCCACCCACAAGCGAGTCGTGAGAAGCAACAACAAACTTTAACAGCTCCTCTAGATTGAAGAGGTTTTTTCAGGTGCCTCGCAAAACGGGATTTTCTTGTTTAAAAACCGAAATAGCCAGCAAAATATTTGTTCCAGATGCTATAAAGGAACGAATGGAGCCATCCTTTTTTATCTTCTTTAATATGGATTTGGGCAAGTACCGGATCATGGTCACTTGCACGTCCATCCGCTTCCGAGAAGTCTGCATTAATGTTGACCGACTCGATCTTCGTCTGTTTAGCTAAGTTATTGCTTACCAGAATGTGATCGAGCACTTGGGAATTGCCTTGATAAATATAAGTGTAACGTTCTTCTTCCGGCAATTCCTCCATCATATTCGTCAGGACATCGCCCTCAAGTGTTTCTATAGGTGCAGAGAACTCGAAATCATTCAAGTCTCCTAAAACGACGACATTCGCATCGTCCATCTCATCTTCCACTTTTTGTACGAAGTTGTTAAGGACTTCTGCTTGCTTTAGTCTTTGAACTTCACTACCAAGTACGACAGGATGTTCTGCTCCGAATAATGCCCCATCTCCGCCTTTTGAATTGAAGTGGTTAGCGACTACGACCACTTTCTCTCCATTGAATTCGAACTCGGCGGCTAACGCTTTTCTGGAGTCTTCAAATGCTTCATTGGTCGGGTCGACGCGTCCTGGGTTCAAAGTCAATCCATTTTCATCGACATCTACAGCTGTACTGGCATCTCCATCAGGCTTATCTACAAGAGAAACACGTTCCGGGTTATAAATGAAACCGACACGGATGTTCCCTCCCGGCTGTCCGCCATCCACTTTGTCTTGAGGGGCAATATCTGTGAAAGCATATTCAGGGCCACCTGCTTCAGCAATGGCATCGATCAGTGTTTGATAGCTTTCATTCGCTTCCACTGTCCCGTCATCAGTCGGTCCATTGTTATCCTGGACTTCGACCAAACCTACGACATCAGGGGTGTTTAAATTTTCTACGATTGATTCGGCGATCTTGTTTACTTTTTCGGGGTCCGTACCTGCGTGGAAATTCTCCACATTATAAGAAGCGACCGTCATTTTCTTCTTGAGGCCTTTCAATTTCGCTGACTGTCTTTCTGTTCCTCCATCTTGCAATTCAGGTAAGTCACCTGCTGCACGGATTTTATAGTTACTATAATCGTAACTGACAACTCCTGTGATGGAATCATTGAAGTAGTCACCTGTTTTGGCGTTCAAACCCATCCCCGCTACATCAATGAGCACACGTTCCGGGTTGTAGTCATCTGGAGAAATCAGCAATCCACCAGCTCTCGTGAAATCCTGATCTTCACTTGTTTCTACATAGACAGGAAGCTCGTCATATTTCACAGGTCCGCTAACTTTCGGCTCTGGAAGTTCAATCAGCATTCCTTCTAAGCTTTCATAAAAGTCCAGACCGTCTTCTGTCGGGTCGAAGGACTGCATTTCATCATTTTCGATGGTTTCTGTCGGTTGTTCACGATCGGCACCGATGACGATAGGGTCCGGTAACGCCTCTCCCTGTGAAACGACAGTAATCGCTGAGGCGCTGATTTGTGTAGTCAGAAGATCTTCCGCATCGTAATAACCATCCTCACGATATTCCGTCACTTCACCATTAACGTTAACGACGTCACCGACTTCAACACCTGCTGAAGTTTTGTAAACATAAATACCTTCTGATGTAGCAAGGTCATCGTCTGCGCTTAAGGATTGCATGTAAAATCCATTCGAACCATCAAGCTTAGTTACGACACCTTCCACCTTCTCCACTGTTTCTCCTTCATATGGAGAGCTGTGGCCTGCTCCTTGAATGTCGTGGATCTCTAAATCATCCAACGCCTTAAGGGCCGAATATTCAAAAGTGGCTACATCACTCGTCTCCCCATTATCACGAGCTACCAGAGCTTTAACAGTCGTATCTTCTGTAATGGTGATCGGTTCTGTGTATTCTGTACTTTCCACTGTCGGTTCTGATCCGTCTACAGTATAATGAATCTTTCCTTCAGGTTCAGCGGTCTGCAATGTCACTTCTGATCCCTGAACGACTGAACCACTTCCAGGACTCGCCGTCACAGCAAATACTTTTTCAATAATATCGGATTCAGAACGCGGAACCAGCTTGTACTCTTCAAAACTATAGTTCACGACTCCCTGTATTTGCTCATAGGTTTTGCCGACTTCCAGCAGACTTTCATCTCCTGGTGTAATTGTGAACGATCCTTGCTCATCTTCTGCGGTGAAATCGCCGTGCTCGTTCACACCTGTAATCTCCATTTGACTCGCTTGCACGAACTCTCCTTCAATCTGCTCTCCTTGAGCTGTAGAAAATTGTCCGGAATTCACAGATTGTGCTGCCGGAACACCTACACCTGCTTCTGTCACCTCGACACTAGCTGAAGAAGTGATGATTTGTTCCATTCCGTAGTAATCACTAAATTCACCTTGGGCCATTACTTGATCTCCAACACTTGCAGAAAGACCAGGTGCGCGGACAATGATTCCTGCTGTTTCATCTTGTATGTAAAGGTTCGTTTGTCCTCCACTTTCAAAAGAGGCAGTCGCTATACCCTCGACAGCAACCGTTGTCTCTTTTTCAGCCTGTCTTGCATCAGCGATTGTCTGGACTTCCACTTCCTCTTCCTCAGGCATCGCATAGCTGCCAAGATATTCGAAAGTATCTTTGCCGTACGTATCCCACTCATCAGAAGTGGCAAAAGAATCGGACGGATCTGTATCTCCAGAGATTACACCTGCTTGTCTTACAAGAGTGACGTCCTTACCGAATTCATCCGTGCTTCCGATTTGTCCGATTGAATCGATGGCACTATCTTCATTAGTAAGGACAAGCACATCATCACCGTTGAAATTGGCAATACTATCTAAGACGTCAGCCACATTCAAGACACTTTCTCCGGAACTGCTATGAGCAATGACCAGCACTTCACCATCAGCCAAAGAACCAGATAAATCCAATTCTCTTGAAACGGTTTCACTGCCATTCGAATATAGCTCCAGCGAGTAGCTTGATAAATCTACCTCCTCCCCGGTGCCGTTATAGATTTCTACGGCTTTGTTATAACTAGATCCTTCGACATATTCAGATATGAATAAGTCTTCAGGACTCTCCGCCTTTACCGGGGTAAAAGGGACGAATACATAGCCCAGCACAAGGGCCATTATTAATAATGAATGAAACAATTTCTGCATCTTTTTACCTCCTTCAAATTGTTGTACAAAGGGTATCTCTATTTAAGTGTACAAAATTCAGAATAGAGTTTATATTTGTTTTTTGTAAAAAATGATAAATCGTTCCAATAGCATACGTAAATATGACTAATTATGACAAACATTTTACGAATCTTCCGACATATGGAGTGAGTCATTCGGGTGTTTTCATATGTGGTACAATAGAAAATTGAGAGGTTAGAAAATCGAGGTGTTACTTTTGACTAAACGAATCGTGCGCGTGCGCAGACGCAAAAAAAAGAAGAAAATAAGAAGAATTGCTGCTCTACTCTTTTTAATCGCATTAATGATGGGAGGCGGCTTTTATTACGTCTCTCAAGTCTATACAGCCTCATATGAAGAATTGGGCCGTGGTGATAAATCCGATCTTCGTGAAGAAGCGGTAGATATCGGTGACGATCCGATATCCATCCTGTTGATGGGGGTTGAAGACTATTCGACAGATGGAAAAGCGGGACGGGCAGATACTCAAATCGTGATGACACTTGACCCTGAAACAAATAAGATCACGATGACCAGCATTCCACGAGACACGAGGGTAGAACTTCCATCCTATAAAGTGGGGGAAGAATATGCAGGCAAGCATAAACTTAATGCCTCCTACACACTCGGAGAACTTTCCGGTTACGGAGCAGAAAAGCTTGCTGTTGAAACGGTTGAAGACTACTTGGAAATTCCCATAGATAAATATGCTACTGTAAACTTTGAAGGATTCATTGAAGTCGTTGATTTGTTAGGCGGGGTGACCGTTGACATCAAAGAAGGGTTCTGGGAACGGAGCAGTGTGGATTACTACGAGAAGATTGAATTTGAAGAAGGACCGATGCAAATGGACGGGGAGGAAGCATTAGCTTTCGTCCGTATGAGAAAACGAGATGCCGCATTGACTTATCCAAGAGATGAAAGGCAGCGTCAGTTCATTAAAGCGAGTATTGATGAAGCCATTTCTGCGGGGACTATTTTCAAAGCGGGGGAAATCGCCGATGTTCTGGGTAAAAACGTCTCCACAAACCTTAGTCCTAGAGAGCTTTATGCCATACAGCGTGCGTTCTCCAAAGAGGAATCCAATACAGAGACATTTGAGATTGAAGGGGAGAACACTCGCCTTGAGAATGGCCTCTATTACTTCGTTCCGGATGAAGAGAGTTTACAAAATGTAAAAAGGAATCTGAAACAGGAGTTAGGATTTAAACTTCCGAGTGATTATGAGAGTACAGATGATCAAAACGATGCTTATCAAAATCAATAATCAAACTTCCGTCCGCCAAATACGGCGGGCGGTTTTTTTGTTCAATCAAGTGGTTCAGCTTCGATTGCTTCTTCAGGCTTGGCCGGTACCTCCCCGTCAAATACCGAAAACTCCATTTCATATGTAATAGTCTCAGGATAGGATTGCAAGACGCCGATCTCATCAGGTCTTTCCGGTTGTGCTTTTAATGAGAGCGACTCCCAATTTCCATCCACCAATGACATCGTTAAGGTCGTGTCGATTTGCTTCTTCAGCATAATGCCCCGGAAGTCCACTTCATTCATAGATTGGAAATGGGCCTTATAACTGACCGTCCCACCTTTTTTTGAATACTCGACACTGTCCGCCTCCTCTATTAATGAACTGACCCAGGAAAATGGGTCATCCAACGGACGAAGTTCATCAATAACCCGGTGGGGGCGGTTCCCTTTACTCCATTCTCCCCCGCTATTCACATAAAAAGTCTCTTCTTCTATAAAAACTTCAAATTCAAAGGAGCTCTCATCAGACACAGGTGTTTGCACATTGTAGCTGGACCGCGCGTCTGACCAGTAGCCACGGCTTTTTGAAGCTGTCTCTTCGTCACGTGAATAAAAGGTGGATATTTCATAAGCATGTCCTTGTGGTCCGCCTAACAAAGACTGCCATTTACGGTAATGATGCTCTTGCTCGCTAGGGAAAAAAATCAATCCTGCCCCTATTCCAATCAAAGCAGCCAGCAACGGAACAATCCACTTTTTTGCCGGCTTAAAGATACCCATCTACATCATAACCTCCACTCTTCTGCCAGTAACCGAGCTCCCTTTCTTTGGTGAACTCCAAGCGGTTCACCCATTTCACTGACTTATACCCATACATCGATGGATGATACAAACGACAAGGATACCCTTGAGCTTTTTTCAATGGCCGGCCGTCGAATTCGTAAATAAGCAAGGCCCCTTCATCGACCAGTTGACTCGTTCTGAAAGAATCATAATATTCTCCGTCTCCTGAATAAGCTGTGACAAACTCTCCTCCAGGCTTAATCTCATAATCGTCCAGCAAATCTTTCACTTTTACACCCTTCATTTCAACGCCGTGTACACTCCATCCTGTGATACAGTGAAAATCATCGACAAAAGTCGTTGCAGGTAAACGGCGAAGGTCTTCCATCGTCAAATCGGCTGAGCGATCGACCAATCCTTCGATTTTCAAATTCCAGGGCGATTCTTCATAACGAGGATAATCATTCGTTACATTGTAAATCCTGAAATATCCCCTTCTTTTATTTTCTTCTGTAGCAATGGAAAACGTAGGCAGCATCCATTTGATAGAAGAACCGATGGCTAAGAACACAAGACCGATCCCAGAAAATTTGAGAAAATCACGGCGTGTCCACACATTTTCCTGAATCGCCGGGGGTAAAGGAGATTTTGTGCGCCACCATTTCGGCCAACTGACTCTCAATTGAAAAAAATGACCAATCGTATGTGTGAATATCCACGGCATCATTAATAAGGTGCTCAAATCGTGAATCAAAACAGCTTGGTTACGGACATTGACTGGGAAAGATGCCTGAAAATACATAATAACTCCTGACCCGCTCCATAAAAGCGCAGCTGTGATCATAAGGCGACCATTGAATTTTTTGAGGCGGGGTGCTTTTGATATGTATTGAAGGAGCGGACGTAGACTGAAAATCACAATAACAACATAAATGATAGCGATTACAATATGGAACGTAACAAGAGGAAAACTGATTTGGTTAAACCAGGTTCTTGTCGGCGTCACATAGAGGAGCGTGCCTGATAGTAATAGAATGATGACCATAAAAGCATGTAAATGATGAAGTCTTACGAGTTTTTTCCTCATAGTATCCTTCTTCCCTTATCGTCATGATAAAATCCCAGTTCCGTGGTTGTTCTGGTTTAACGTTAGCTTGATTATGGGAGAAACAGCGGCAAAAATCAACACACCGATGTTCGGAAGAGAATCTTTCCGGAAAAGCGACATATATCCTTGCTTAAAGTGTCCCCTCCTAAATAACCTAACTAAAAAAGAACTTCCCGCATAGCTCGGAAGTTCTCGAAATTGAAGTATGTAACTCTAAGATGCTGTACGATTGAATATTAAAATACCATTTACCCTTTTGAACATATAAGGACCTTCAAATGTCAATGGTGATGAAAGATCGGATGCCTGGATGCCAACCTTCTTCACCGTGGAATTCTTCTCCAGAATACGGTTGACCGTATCTTCCGTCAATCTTTTAAGTGGTTCCACTACAATCGTTTGATCCACTCGCACACTATATCTCGCCAGAATGGATAATTCTTCATCATCTAATACTAATTTTTCCATGTGTGCCAATCCACTTCACCCTCTCATGACTGATTTAATTAGAAGCGCACAGCACAGTCCCAAATCCCTATATCCTATAATATAATAGAAAATCAACCTATTGAAAACAGCAGAATTTACTATATAAGAAAACATAGGTAGGTTTTTCCTCTGTTGTATTATGAAGGTAATAATGGATTATATAAAAATAAAACCCTCTCTTAAGTGTTAAGAGAGGGCACCGGAAAATTATTCTTCTATAATACGATAGTTAGTATGAGCGACAACCGTCCTATCGTATTCGAAATCGATTTCATCTAAGTTATCCATAATCGTCAAATCGACGATGACAGACTGTTGGCATTGACTAGGGATGACTTTCCCTGTAAATGTGATATCATTACGCTCAAAGGTTACGATTTGACCAGGTGTGGCAATGCGATCGTCAGGTTGTACCATATCTCTCTACCCTTTCTCTTCCTCGTATTATTTTCAACTGCGTTGAATTTATCTTAGCTTGAATTGACAAACAATTCAAATAAAACTTTTACAATATATGTTACTCGATTCGACAAAATTATACAAGTAAAAAGCTTCGATGTTTAGCTTTTTTCTGAGGAGATATATACATACTTACCAAATATTATATAGAGAAGGGGGACCAGTTCTTGAAAACACCGATAAATAAAGTTAAAAAAAGCATACTTTTGACCTCCTCTATCATCCTCACCCTGTTCATTATCGGCATTATCACTCTTTTTATGCTAGGTCCTGAATTCTTAGTTGTCGAGGATTCACCAAAAGAAACCGGAGAAGCAGATGCCATAATTGTATTAAGTGGAAATGCAAGCAGATTGGATCATGCAGTTCAGTTATATGAGGAGGGGCTTGCGGACAATATGATCCTTACAAACGCCACAGAACCAGGCACGCAATCAGAAGATGCTGTTGCCCAAGGTATACCTGAGGGAGCGGTTGTCGAAGAGAATAAGGCGGAAAGTACATATGAGAACGCAGTTTTTTCAGAAGAAATCATGGATCAAAACGAGTGGACTTCAGCGATAGTAGTAACGAACGATTACCATTCAAGGCGGACGAAAATGACGTTCGAAAACATCTATAATGATGAGATCGAACTTTCCTATTCTTTTGCTTCTTCCTTTTTCAACCCAGAAGATGGTCTTTCTGAACGAGAAGAAAAGATGACCTTCGCTGAATATGTCAAACTTATCACTTATTCAATCCGGCTTCTCTTCCATTGACCTAGTATTATCACGAGGGGGGTCGTTTAACAGCTCCTCTGAATTGATAAGGTTTTTTCAGCGGCCTCCCTTTTAGGTGGAGAGCTTTTTTTATGTAAATATTCCCATTAGCAAGCAAATTTAAGAATGAGGGAGTTATTCTTGATACAAGCCTAATGATAGCGCTTAAACAATGAATGTTACCGCTGTCATCACACTTGAGAATGCAACCCCATCTCCTATTATAATTGTAAGAACATTCAAATAAGGAGTGATTGATCATTAGCGTTTCAATAGCAAACGTAAAAAACACAGACACAAAAGAAATTTATTCCGTAACAGGCAACCAACTGCTTGGCAACTTGGACCTCATGTCACAGAAACAGGTAAGTGAAGCTATCCATAACGCCAGTGACGCCCAAACACAATGGGCTGAAACTGAATTATATAAACGTGCAGAGATCCTTCACAATTGGGCTGATAAATTGGTAGAAAACCAGCAGGAAATCGCTCAAATGGTTTCAGAAGAAGTAGGGAAAGGACTAGCTTCTGCGCAAAAAGAAGTCGTACGTACAGCTGATTTGATCCGCTATACAGCTGAAGAAGGCGTCCGTTATCATGGAGACATGATGAAAGGGGACTCATTCAAAGGCGGGTCAAAAGATAAAATCGCCATGGTTGAACAGGAGCCCCTGGGTGTTGTCCTGGCGATTTCCCCATTCAACTATCCCGTAAATTTAGCTGCTTCCAAAATTGCTCCCGCTTTGATTACAGGGAACTCTGTCGTTTTCAAGCCAGCGACTCAAGGTGCTCTTAGCGGGCAATTGATGATTAAAGCATTATTGGAAACAGACCTCCCCGAAGGAGTCATCCAATTTGTCACCGGTAAGGGGTCAGAAATCGGTGACTTCATTGTAACTCATCCTAAAATCGATATGGTAACGTTCACAGGAAGCACAGAAGTCGGCCAATCCATTTCTCAACAGGCGAAAATGATTCCTGTCGTTCTTGAATTGGGCGGGAAAGACCCTGCCATCGTGCTTGAAGACGCGGACCTTGAACTGGCAGCGAAAAATATTGTCGGCGGTGCCTTCTCATACTCCGGACAGCGTTGTACAGCCATCAAGCGAGTGCTGGTCGCTGATTCAGCAGCAGATGAATTGGCAGAGAAAATCAAAAAAGAGATGGACCAGCTTTCTGTGGGTTCGCCTGCTGATAATGCAACAATCACTCCATTGATTAACGATGAGGCAGCTGATAAAGTCGAAAACCTGATTATAGACGCCATCGAAAAAGGAGCAGAACTGGTTGTCGGAAACAAACGTGAAGACAACTTGATCTATCCGACCCTGTTGGATAACGTAACGTCAGACATGGAAATCGCCTGGACAGAACCATTCGGACCTGTGCTGCCGATCATCCGTATACAAAATGAAGACGATTATGTGGCTATTTCAAACGAGTCACAGTACGGCCTTCAAGCGAGTATTTTTACAGAAGATGTAAAAAAAGCGATGCATATCGGCTCCAAACTGGAAGTCGGCTCTGTCCAGTACAATGCAAAAACAGAACGCGGACCAGACCACTTCCCCTTCATCGGTGCGAAAAACTCTGGACTTGGCTCCCAGGGCATTCGCCGCAGCATTGAGTCTATGACACGTGATAAAGTATTCATTTTGAATATGTGAAAACTTCACTCACACATAAAAGCACTTCCCGAGGAGGAAGTGCTTTTTTACGTTATTTCAGACCCGATGTGCGGCCGCTATTATCATGAATATTCGTACCCATCACTTATGATAATCCCATAGAATTTTCCACTTCTCCTTTTCCTTCGCTACATATACATCCTGATGGAGCCTGAAATGTCCATACTTCCCTTTGAATGTTTGCACAACAGTCATATAATAAACGCCCTTCAAAGGCTTCGATCCTTTTTCCATCGACCATTCATCCATCTTTTTTACATCATTGACTGTAAAAGAAAATGTCTCCACACCAAAATGATTCATAAACACATGAGCACGGTCCTGTATGTAATGACCTTTTGTGAATTTATCCTTCATTTGGGAATGTAACAGTTCCCAGGAATCAGAGAATTGCGCTTTTTGTTCATAGATGTAGAATTCCTCCACTACGCTCTCTGCTTGATGGCTGGGGCGTGTGATATAAAAAATGAATAGCGCAACAGATGCAAGTAACACAAGTAAAAGAATCAACAGGAAAGATTTCGGTGTCTGCTTACTCTTCATCTCTTCCCCCTCCCTCTTCTTACGGTATGCATCAAGAGGATAAAAAAGAAAAGCCTGACCCAATTTTTGAATCAGACCTTATGGAGAGAGATTTTGCAAAGACTTTAATAATGGAAAAAGAACGCCCGTTTATTTACGAGACGTTCTACAGATAATTGGTTATTTTTCTTCAAAAAAGTCCTGAAGTTTGTTGATCCGATTACTCATACTGCTCGGACTAACCTCATATTTAGTGGCTACTTCTTTTTTCGTTATTTTCTCAGCATCGTCGCGGAAATAAGTAGTGCTGCGGTAAATATGCTCTAAAGCAGCTGCCACGACTTCAGGCTTGCGGAAGGCTGGCTGCTGTTCTTCTTTATAATCCTGCCAGCTTTTTTTCAATTTTCTAAAGGAGTCAGAAGATGTGAGTTCATCCTCCATTTGAGTGTCTAACAATTCGACGACCTCATCATCGTTCGTTTTTCCTGTGTTCGTTGGCTCAGCGTCTTCCGAAGTGTTCATGTACAACCAGGCTTTCAGCTGTTCAATCAACGTAGCTTGCATGTACTGTTTCATAGAAGTGTATGAGCTGTTGTCGTAATCCTGGTTTACTTTTTCACGGAAAGACTGATAAGAAGAAGCATAGTTCGGGATGGCAAGCGGGATGAAGTTATAAACAGAGCCCCATTTAAGCAATACACCGATGCAATAAGGCATATACGCATAGTTTTCTTCTTTGAGCGGGATCCCATCACGATTAACTTCGTAAGATTCATTGCTCCACACATCTTCAACCATCACCGTTTGTTCGGTTGCAGGTTGTTTGATTTCAAATACGCCAGCTACCGGACTCTTCCAGTCTTCAAGCGAAGCCAACGTAGCTGGACGCGTAATTCCTTCTTTTTTCTTATCGAGAAATTCTTCGTAAATGGTGAGTTTATTTTTCTGCTGCTCGATGAAAACAGACTGGACCAAACGGAAAGCGACTTCAATTTCCTCTTCCTGGCTCTCCTTGTTTTCGGCAGGCGTCAAATTCGGATAATTACGGTTTACATATGCCATAAAGTGACTATAGTGGGTATTCAACTCTTCATGAAGACTTGTTGAAAAAGCCCCATCGTCATTTTTATTCATACAGCATTTCTTATATTTTTTTCCACTTCCGCACGGGCATGGGTCGTTTCTTTTAATCTTACTCATTTAAATCCCTCTCCTAATTGTGTAAACGTCAACTCTACTAGGGTACCGAATATTCCTCTAACATGCAAAAAAAAGCGAGGGGAAAGAGGGTTGGAATAAAAATCCACCTCAAGTCATCCAGAATCTGGATGACTTGAGGTGGAAAATAATGGTTCACTTGAGGTGGTAGTATTTGTTAAATACCCTTTATATATCTCTTCTCAGGGCGCGCAAGACATCGATATTGGTTGCTTTCTTGGCTGGTTTCATACCTGAAAGCATCGCTACTCCAATACTCAACGCCACACACAACAGTACTAAATATGGCGGGATATAGGAAAGCTGGATCACTGTATCCGGAGACTCATTGAACACTTGCTGGATGACGATCGGCAATATCTGATTGATTGCGAAACTTATAAGGTAAGCGACTATTACACCCACTATCGCCCCCATTAAACCGATATAACCGCTTTCCATCAAGAAGATACTGCGGATCATTTTCGGATGGCCGCCAATAGCTTTCATTATTCCGATATCTTGTGTCCGTTCGGTCACAGCCATGGACATCGTATTGAAAATTCCGATCGACGCGATCAAGAGAGCAATCGCACCGACAATGACGAGACCTGTTTTCACGACTGCAAATACGATATTGATTTGATCCAGCTCTTCAGTCACTGAATAAATGTGGTAGCCATCATCCTTCAGTGTTTGAGAAATGGATTCCACTTGTTCCATATTCGAAGCAATGACATTCACTTGTTGATAGGTCCGTTCCTGTTCAGCATCTTGGATGGAATTGATTTCTTCTTCGCTCATCTCAGGCCGGATCATTTGGCCATTCGTGGTTCCGGTAAATGATTCAATATTGGTAAGCATCGCTGAAGAAATGAAGACGTCTCGATCTTTCTGCCAATCCCTCGCAGGTTCTTCTGCAACGCCGACAACTTCTAAAGGAAATGTTTCACTGACCATTTCTCCATCTTTAAATTGCCTGACTTCCATTTGTATGGTCTTCCCCAGCAAACTCTCTCCTAATTGATACTTTTCTTTTACGACTCCTTCTTCGTTGTACAGCTCTTCATCGGTCAGCCCTTCTTCTTTATGCAAATACTGATTCAAATGATAACCTACGATGACCTCATTATCTGCCTCAGGCATTTCACCCGATGAAAGATTCAGTCCTGCTTTTTTCTCTGCAGAAAAATCGACAGCACGAGCGGAAGATTGGGTGGAGTATCCCTCATATTGAACAGTCGTCTCGTTTTCTACCATGATTTTATGGGAGACTGCTTTGACATTCTCAATCTCTTCGAATTTCTCGATGTCTGCCTTGGTAACCCCAGGGTTCTCCCCCTCTTCAACTGCCCGCTTGCCTTGTACTTGAATTTCCGTAATACTGCGGTCTTGCATGATATCATTGACGATGAAACGCTGGGCCCCGAAGCCGACAGAAGCAAGCACAATCAGAAAGGCACAGCCGATTGCTGTTGCTAAAATCGTCATGAATACACGAGACTTGTTTTTCTTCATATTTTGTCTAATAAAATTCAGCCGGTCTTTCCACTTCATCGTCCTGCCTCCTCTTCATTCGGCACTAGGAATCCATCTTCCAAGCGAATTGTCCGATCTGCAATATCAGCCACTTCGTCATCGTGGGTGATAATGACAAATGTGATGTTTTCTTCTTTATTCAACTGCTTTATGAAGGAAAGCAATTCTTCTTCTGTTTCCTGATCAAGACTTCCTGTCGGTTCATCAGCCAGTATGATCGGCGGGTTCACGATTAATGCTCTTGCGACTGAAACACGCTGCTGCTGACCTCCTGACAGCTCTGATGGATAGTGATCGCTATAATCTGCTAAACCCACTTTCTCTAACATCTGTTCAACAAGGACAGTCCGCTCTTTTTCAGCGATCCCTTTCATGACTAATGGAAGTTCGATATTTTGATAGGCTGTCATACTTGGAATCAATTGAAAGCTTTGAAAAATGAACCCTAAATGATCTGAGCGAAAACTGGCCCACTTAGCTTCAGTAAAATCTGTCACCCGTGTTTCTTTGATGTGCAAATCACCACTTGTCGGTTTGATATATCCACTCATCAGATTAAGCAAGGTCGATTTTCCTGATCCACTGCGCCCGACAATGGATACCACTTCACCTTCATGGATTTCCAGGTTGATACTTTTTAAAACAGGGACTTCCTGGCGTTTATTTTTCTTTCCTACATAAAAAGAGTGAGATAACTCGTCTACTTTGATCACGTTTGTTCCTCCTTATTGGTCTCTCACCATATATGACGAAGCAAAATAGCAAATCATTTCATCTTTTTTTGGAAAAGGAGTGGAAGATAGGTAGATGGAATAAAAAACCACCTCAAGTCATCCAGAATCTGGATGACTTGAGGTGGTAAAAAATGGTTGATTTATTGAGTCAGTTATCTGGGATTATCGGCAACAAGATGTGGGATGGGTAGTCTTTTCCTTGGTGAATCGCTTGAATGACCTTCTTCGTTTGAGTAGTCTCCGATAATGTCCCTTCTGTATTAGGGTTGACATCATAGCGAGGGAAGTTACTCGACGACACTTCTATTTGAATCGAATGACCGGTGAGGAAGACGTTGCTCGTGGCCCATAAATCAATCTCAATCCGCATCGGCTTATTCTCACTATGAGGGATTCTAAACACTCCATCTGTCAAGTTAACTGCCGTCCCATCAGGAGCGACATCCAAAAGCTTCGCTGTAAAGTCCGTAGAAACAGCTTCAGAGGATACCCATAAGCAGACCTTTATTTCTCCGGTCACCTCCACTTTTTCCCTAAGAGGGTCTGTAGCATAGACAAGCACATCTTCCCTTGTCTGCGAAGGCTGGTGGATTCTCGGTCCGACATTCCTTCCCTGGTAAAACAATGTCCCACCACCGTGCGTCGGCACAGGATTTTCTGGGTCATAGACAAACCGGTCACAGGCATCTACAAGCGAAATATCATCATACAATCGCCCTTCTTGTAAATTGGAGTTACCATTCCCACTTAAATAAAAGGGGGTATACCTCGCCCGCTTCAAAGGCCACTCCTCTTCTCCACGCCATTCATTCATCCCCATCACAAATATTTTCACCGGCTTCTCATCGAATAAGGGATGATTCCTTCCCTTCAGCCAAAAGTCGAACCAGGAGGTATGCAGTGATGTAAGATCATCTCGTCCTTCAATGGAAGACCCTGCACTATGACGTCCAAATGATCGCTCGCCGATCACTGAAGAAAAGTCACCATGTGCCCACGGACCGATGATCAATCGTTGATTCGGATTCACTTGTTTCATAAGCTGATAATTTTTGAGTGTCGGACCAAGGAAACAATCATACCAGCCTGCCATATGGTAAGCAGGTAAATCGATCTCTTCCAACTGTGAAGATATCGATGCCTCTATTAACGTTTCTTCTTTTCTATATTCATTAAACAACTCTTCTAAAGCAGGCTCACATTGAAATAGGGAAGACCATTCTTTCAAAGCGCTGTGTTCAAACGACTCTAACACCACTTCAAGCGCATTTTCCAACAATCGAACTTCTTCTGGAGTCCTGCCTGCTTTGCTCAAGTAGTCAGGTGCAATCGACTCTAACAACCAGGTCGCGAACAACCCAAGTTCCAAAGCTCCTCCTCTGTAAATGAGCCCCTCATCAAGTTCACTTCCGGTCATTACCGGGAAAAGAGCCTTCAAGGACGGCGGTTTCTCTACAGCCGCATAAAGTTGAGTGAAGCCATAATAAGAGAGTCCGAACATCCCTATTTTTCCATTGCTGTAAGGTAGGCGAGCTGCCCACTCGACGGTATCATACCCATCTTGTTTTTCTTGTAAAAAAGGGCGGAAGTTCCCCTCTGAAGTAAACCTCCCCCTTACATCTTGAATGATGACAATGTAACCTTCACGAGCAATACGGATAGGATCGATAAACCGGTGGGAAAACTCCGGCAAATTTTTGTCATATGGTAGTCTTGTAAGTAAGACAGGAAAGGTGCCTTCTTCAGAAGGGCGATAAACATTCGCAAATAAGGTGGTTCCATCAGATACTTCACATGCTACATCTTTTTCTACGATAATCGCTTTCAAACAACATTCCTCCTGTAGAAAAAAGAGACCTGCAGCTATGTACAGATCCCTTCTCTCCTAGTTATTCGCCCTTCATTTCAGCGACTTTATCCTGGTTGTTCTCAATCCATTCACGCGCCACTTTTTCCGGGTCCTTGCCGTTTTCCTCGATTTCAACGATCATTTTCTCTACCTCGTCGATCGAGATGTTCCAATTACTCAAGAATTCGTAAGCTTCTGGAGCTCTTTCACTCAAGTTACTGTTTGTTACAACTTCAACAGAAGAAGATTCAAAGAAACCTTGATCATTGGAAAGGATCTTCAAATCATGTTTATTGAACATCGTGTGTGGACGCCAGCCGAAGAACACAACCGGCTTCTCCTGTTCCATCAAACGAATGGCTTGAGCCATCATACCACCTTCAGAAGAATTCACTTGCTTCATGTCCAAATCATAAGCCTTAATTAGCTCATTGGATTCTTTTGTAGCGCTTGCTCCTTCTTCAATGCCGAACATTTCATTACCGAACTCGTCTTCCATGCCTTTCAAATCAGAAATGGAATTTACGTCTTCCATGTAAGCAGGAACGACCCAGCCTGTCTCTGCTTTCGGGTAGCTTACAGCCGTACGTTCTAACTTGTCACCGAATTTTTCCATGTGGACTTCGTGCATCGGGAACCAGGCATCCATGAAGACATCCAGGTCACCACGGGATAATCCCATGAAGACACCGCCGACGTTCGTCTCTGTTTCTTCTACTTTGTAGCCCATATCCTGTAAAATCAGACTAGCGATTTTTGTAGGTGGGACTGTACTCGTCCAAGGCGTAACACCAAACTTGATCGTCTCATCCTTACTTTCAGAAGCTTGTTCCCCTTCTGAGTTCGATTCCCCACTGCTTTCTTCTCCCTCTGCAGAGCAACCGATCACTAATACTAAAAATAAAGCAGTCATTAAGCCGAATAATACTTTTTTCATACTAAACCTCTCCTTAATTTATACTTTTTGTCCAAACCCTTGCGTAATACGGTCAAGCACAATTGCTAATACGACTATTCCAAGTCCACCTGTCAGACCAAGTCCGACATTGACTGTCGAGATGCCTGAAAGCACGGTGGATCCAAGTCCCGGAGCCCCGATCATTGACGCAATGACGGCCATCGACAGAGCCAGCATGATCGTTTGGTTGACACCTGCCATAATCGTTGGCACAGCCATTGGCAGTTGCACCTTGAACAAAAGCTGCTTCTTCGTAGACCCGAATGCGCGGGATGCTTCCACGACATCTGCTGGTACCTGTTTGATTCCTAAACTTGTCATCCTTACAGCCGGCGGGGTGGCAAATACGAATGTAGAAATTACAGCCGGCACGCCTCCCAGTCCGAAAAGTAAAATCGCTGGAATCAAGTAGACGAAGCTTGGTAGTGTCTGCATGAAATCCAGAATGGGACGGACGATTCTATCAACCATTTTATTGGTTGCACTCAAAATCCCCATCGGTATCCCGACTATGATGGATAATAATGTAGAAACAATGACGACAGCCACTGTCTGCATCGCTCCATCCCAAAGGTTGACCGATCCTAGATAAAGACAGCCAATCAATGTAAACAGGGCAATGCCTTTGCCTGCAACTCTCCAGGATAACAAGATAAGAAAGAGAGCAATGATTTCAGGAGGAATGGCGATCAGCAGGTCTGTTACTGCCGTAATAAAGGTATCGAGGACGACACTGATTTGATTGAAGAAACCACCAAGCACAGGAAGGAGCCAATTATTAACAAAAGTATTGGTCCATTCTTCTAATGGAAAATAGAAGTAATTCATGTTGTCACCTCCTCTTTCTCTTTACCGAGTACGAGGCCAGAAAGAATGGAAACACGGGAAATGATGCCGACGAGCTTCCCATCTTCTGCCACGACAATCGGATATTTCGTATCAGCAGCTATCCCCAGCAAATCTTTCAACGGCGTATCTTTTCCAGTAATGTGAGCACCTTCCCGCACCACTTCTTCCAATGCAATCTTTTTATTATAAGCATCTATTGCGTCGTCAATGGTCAACACACCTTTGTAGTTGTCTTCCTTATCAACAACAAAGATACTGGAGACACCCGCTTCTTCCATCTTGCGTACAGCCACATGCGGACCATCTTTATAAGTGGTCAAAACTTCAGGTTTTTTCATGACATGATGGGCTTCTAATACTTTCGATCGGTCCACATCTTTCACAAAACTTGAAACATAATCGTCGGCCGGTTTTTCTAAAATTTCTTCAGAAGTGCCTACCTGGACGATTCTTCCGTCTTTCATGATGGCAATGCGGTCACCGAGCTTCAAAGCTTCATCCAAATCATGGGTGATGAACAATATCGTTTTTCCTAACTTTTTCTGTAAATGAAGGAGTTCGTCTTGCATCTCTTTTCGAATCAACGGATCCAAGGCACTGAAGGCTTCGTCCATCAATAAAATATCCGTGTCATTGGCAAGCGCACGTGCTAAGCCGACACGCTGCTGCATTCCTCCACTCAATTGATCGGGATAACTAGCTTCATAGCCTTTCAACCCGACATCTTCAATCGATTTGCGAGCTTTTTCCTCACGTTCCTGTTTGTTGATGCCTTGTATCTCCAGGCCGTAACCGACATTGGCTAAAACCGTCCTATGGGGAAATAAACCGAATTTTTGGAAGACCATGCCAAGTTTTTTTCTTCTAGTCTCTATAAGAGTCCCCTGGCTCATTTTCGTAATGTCTTCCCCGTCGATATAAACTTCCCCAGAGGTCGGTTCGATCAATCGATTGACGAGACGGATCAATGTCGACTTCCCGCTTCCCGACAACCCCATGATGACAAAAAATTCACCAGGTTCTACCGCGAAGGAGGCCTGATTGACACCTACTGTCAAACCAGCCTCTTCTAATATTTGATCCTTCGATTTTCCATCTTCCAGCATTTTGACACCCTGTTTAGGATGAGAGCCGAAGATTTTAGTCATTTGGTTCACTTCGATCTTATTCATAAACATTCTCCCTTTCTTTTCCGTAACAAGTGAACTTAGCGTCTGATGCCGATTTGACGTCCCGCTTGCTTCGGTGTTTCTAAATGTTCATGCGCTTGTCGTAGTTTTTCAATAAAGTCAGCAACTGCTTCAGGAAATGGAGCCGGGCGGCCTTCTTCGGTACTCATCCCCATCAACATTTGTTCACTCGTAGCTAATGCTTCGTCCTTGTCATTTTTCATCACAAAAAAGACATGCATACGCTTTTTATCTGCATCGAGAAGTTGAACAGATACTTGGAGACCTTCGTGTTCATGAGCTTCCTTCAAGTAACAAAGATGAGTCTCCAATGTAAAAATCGTATAAGCAAAAGACTCACGAGCCGATGCATCCAAACCGATATGATTCATAAATTCATCCACTGCATGACTGAAAACAGCAGCGTAGGCGGCATCATTCATATGACCGTTATAATCCACCCATTCACTTCTGACTTGGTCGTTATATTCAAAGCTTTGATTAGTCATCATCATCTCTCCTTTATTTGGCAGCGGAAGTGTTCGTTTCCGGCCAGTATTCCTCAACTAGATCGAGCAATTTAACGAGAAATTCATTACGCTTTTGTTCCAGATCGGCAACGGTTTGATCTCCAGCATGATTTTCACAGCCAGAAATGACACGTTCTTTCAGTTCATCTGTCAATTCAGGTGCTTCAAGCTTTGTCCAAGGTAATTTCAAAGCAGGTCCGAATTGTTCCAGCATATGACGCATTCCTTGTTCTCCACCTGCTAAATGGAAAGTAAGGAATGGTCCCATTTGAGCCCAACGTAAACCAGCACCATAAACGATAGCTGCGTCTACTTCTTCGGTTGTCGCAACTCCATCATTGACAAGATGAAGGGCTTCGCGCCACAAAGCTTCCATTAAACGGTCAGCTACATGGCCATCGACTTCCTTCTGGATGATCAATGGTTTCATTTCAATGGATTCAAAGAATTGATGACCTTTTTCAATCACAGCAGCATCCGTGTCTTGTCCTCCTACGATTTCTACTAATGGCAAAAGGTATACCGGGTTAAAAGGGTGAGCTACGAAAAAGCGCTCAGGGTGGGCCATGCCTTCCTGCAAGATGGTCGGTTTAATCCCGGAGGTACTTGAACCGATGATCGCCTCAGGCTTCGCATGCTCATCGATCGACTGCAGGACACTCTTCTTCAGCTCTTCACGCTCCGGAACGTTTTCCTGAATATAGTCTGCCTCACGTACAGCACCCTCGATAGTATCCATGAATGTCAAACGATCTTTGGAAACTCCCTCTGCCAGTCCTCGTTCTTCCAAAGAAGACCAGGCGTGGTCAATTGCTTGTCGTGTTCTTTTTTCTGCCCCTTCTGCTGGATCAAAAGCTATGACATCCAATCCTTGTGCTAAAAAGCGGGCGATCCATCCATTTCCGATGACTCCTGTGCCTACAACAGTGACTTTTTTCATCGATCACTTACCTCCTTGGTGCGGGTTTCTCAGTTGGAATTTCTCTCGTGCTTCTTGCGGAGTCATAGCTTCCATGCCATTTCCGTGCAGCATGTTCACTGCCTTATCCACTAACTGATCGTTTCTTGCCATTACACCTTTTTTCAAATAAATATTGTCTTCCAACCCTACGCGGACATTTCCACCAAGCATGGCAGACTGTGTAGCGATCGGCATTTGCATACGTCCGATTCCAAAAGCTGACCAATGCGCGTTCTCTGGCAGACGGTTTTTCATATAAAGAATCGTTTCCGCATCTGCTTCTGCTCCCCAAGGGATACCAAGGCAAAATTGGAACATCGGATCTCCATCGATCAATCCTTCTTTAATCAATTGATTGGCAAAGCGGATGTGGCCGGTATCAAAACACTCAAGTTCCGGTTTGACGCCACTTTCCTGGACCATTTTCGCTTGGTCACGAAGCCAATCGGTCGGGCTCATGTAAATCATGTTGCCAAAGTTCGTGCTTCCACAATCGAGGGTGCACATTTCAGGAAGCAATTCCCCGACAGGCTGATGACGCTCTGCAGGTGTCTGCATATCCGTTCCATCTCCACCAGCAGCTGGTGTGGCCAGGCTTGGAATAAAGTCACCGCCGCCACCTGATGTGATATTAATGATTACATCTGTTTCAGACTCACGGATACGATCGACGATTTCACGATAATGGTCGACGTTATGGCTGATGCCGCCTGTCTTAGGGTCACGGGCATGGACGTGGGCCACGGTCGCTCCTGCTTTAGCTGATTCAATTGCCGCGTCGGCGATTTCCTTTGGTGTCACCGGTACATGTTCATTCTTCTTCACAGTATCTCCAGCACCTGTAACGGCTGCTGTTAATAAAACTTTTTGATTCATAGTTTTTTCCTCCTTAGTTGATTTCTTCTATTTATAAATGCCGTATTTTACTATTCACTTTCCGATATCGAACTATACGTCTGCTGAGTCGGCTTAGTAACTATACCATCCAGACGGTTTTTAGTACGTTTAAAACTGTACCATCCAGACGGTTATGTTTCAAGAGGGGTAAAGGGGGTTTTCTATGAGAAACACGTCGGGTCAATGCATCATTTCCTAGTTAACCCTATAAGACCAACACTTACAGGCTGTACAGAAAAAACTAAACAAATTGGATTTTTTATTTGATAGAGTGACTTGGAATAAACTGGTTGACTTGAGGTGGTAAATATCGGATTACCTGAGGTGGGAAAATATAGGCGACAACAGGATTAGCATTAAAAAAACGCTCATCCCTAGTATTAGGGTGAGCGCACTCATTATAAACATCTTTATTCTTCTGCCCATGCTTTTAAGCGGCGGTATACTTCTGCTTTCTTTTCATCTTCGATTTGGTAGATATCAAACAACTCCGACAGCCAGACACCATCAATCGCCAGGCGAATGATGGTCGCCTTCACTGGATCCAGACCATCGTTTTCGATATTCGTCTGCCAATACTTATAGGCATCCCTGATCGGTTCAAGCAAATCTGAATTAACAGCTTTCGCAGCGAGCAAACCGGCATTCATATCTTTATTTTCATAACTCTGGTTGAATGTCACTTCTAAAAAGGATCTCGTCCATTTTCCATTCTCACCAGCGTCCTCTTCCACATTATTCTCGATTTTCTCCCGATAGTTCTTCGCCAGGTGCTCGACCATTCCTTGTACTAAAGCTTCTTTGGACGGATAGTGATAAAGTAGGCCACCTTTGCTGATACCAGCTTCTTCAGCCACTGCTTCTAACGTCAAATTGAATATACCACGGTCACTGACTATTTTAGATGCAGCCGTAAGAATCTCCATTTTTCTTGAATTCCTGCCCATATCAATCTCCTCATCTGAAATATATTTAGAAAAGCTCTCCCTGATCATCAGTAAAACTTTCTTAGTTAGATGTTATTTGACATATACTTTACTAGCTAGACGGTAAAGTTTCAAACATTCCTTTATCTTCCACCTCAAGTCATCCAATATTTGGATGACTTGAGGTGGAATAATATGGAACTAAAACAACATCATAGCTCACAAAAAAGCCCGCTCTGTCAAACCGATTATGGTTGACAGAGCGGGCTTTCTCCTTACTGTTGAGTGTTGTAAAGTTGATCAATGACATGCTGTTTCCCTGATAAAACATCAAACTGGAATTGGTGATAGTCAGATAATACTGCCTGGGTGGAGGATGGTAACTGATCGGAAGATTCTACTGTTTGCCCCTCATCCTCCATATAAATCCTGTTCCGGAAAGCAGGTATCTCTTCCTTCATTTCATTCATGAAGTCATAAAAAGGTGGAGAGTCCAACCCCAGCGCCTCAGAAATCATCGGTGCCAAGTAAATCGGACTCAGCGTACCTAAATCTTCGTCTAAACCTGTATCAAAGTTCGATAATACCAACAGTGGGGTTTCATAAAACTCAGCTTTTGTCTGCTGGTCTTCTTCTGTACCGAAACCAGCCTCTCTATAAGCTTTCAAGTTTGATCCTAATGAAGGTAAGTGATCACCATAAAAAACGATAAGCGTAGGCTCATCGAGCGCCTGAATTTCTTCATTCAATCGGTCCAATGTGGCATCAGAACGTTTGATTCCTTCTGAATAAACCTCCAGCATCCTTTCAGAGTCTTCAGAAAGTGATTCTCCTTTAACATCAATCGTGCTGCCACCTTCATATTTATCTTCCGGATATGGTAAATGGTTGGCAATCGTTACAGCATGAATAAAGGATGGGTCTTCCTGTTGCTCGATCGTATCTAATAATTCATTCACCACCGATTGGTCGGAAACGAATTCACTATTATCTTTTTCCGTGTAGGTCATATCCTCAAGAAACTTCCAGGAATCGAACCCTAAATTAGGATAAACCCGTTGGCGCCGATATAAATTTCCACTATTGGGGTGAATGGCTTCACTATAATAACCTTCATTATTCAAGTGGGAGACGACAGACGGGTATTGATCATTGGCAAGAATATGGTTGAAAGGATTTCCACCAGGGTTGATATAATTCATTGAATAACTTGTTAACAATTCAAATTCAGTATTAGCGGTCTCCCCTCCAAATACTGGACTAAAAAAGGTACCCGAAGGATATTCATCCATCAGTTTTCTAACGTTAGGCATAGGGTCTTCCGAAAAATGGACATCCAAACGTGTGGGATCCCAAAAAGTCTCATTCAGTAAAAATACAATATTAGGCTTAACCGTTTCCTCCTCAGCTGGAGAATTCTCAACAGTCAATTCTTCTGCTTGAACAACAGACGCTTCCAGAACTTTTTCATTATATCGGTCTGGTTCTTGTACAACATCCAGCTTGATATTTGAAACCATTCCCAAAACCGGTCCATTGTAGTAATAATTATTATTCTGGTTCCATGGCATGAAGCTTGTGTATTCTTCATAAAAAGATTCTGCAAAGGTATCTTCGTAAAAAAGGAATGAATAAAGGACAAAGCCTAAAGGGAGGAGAATAACCAACCTTGATATCCAACCCAGCTTGATCTTAGGCATCTTAAACCATACCGCTATTGCTAATATCGCCGCGATGGCTATTCCCAGGGTAATGGGGAGAGAAATCGAATCAGAGATCAAAGGTATAACATCTTTCATCTGTCCCACTTGAATAAAATCATTAGGGAACAGCGGCTCATTACGATATTCCTGCTTATAATAATTGACCATGGCTAAAATAAAGTAAGTGAAAAGTGCCACCCCTGCCCCCATATAAACTTCCCCAACAAGCAGAATGATTACAAGAGTGATGAGAGACAACAGAAAAGCAGTAAATATGAAACGATTCAGATATTCCTGGATCCATTCCGTCGTCTTCCCGATTTGTTCTATATCTATATGATATGCCAGGAACACATAAGCTCCTATGGATCCTATCAGGAACGCAATAAGGAACGCCGTCAATACGCGATAGATTTTAGATTCGTATAATGGCATCATCCACCCTTTTTTCTCCAAAAAGTAAATGGCTCCTGCCCATAACGAAAGGGAAAGAAGAAAAATCATGCCACCTATAATACTTGTATGAACTTGGATGACATCAATGACCGTATTCAAATCACCTGAAACGGCGGTACTTGTAACAATGTATAGGAAACTGAGTAAAATTATAAACGATATAAACAAAGGAATTGTACGAAAAACACTTTTGAACATCTAGTGGTGCCTCCTAAAATGATCGAGCTTATTTCTTTTCTTCTCTTCATTTTAGTATGGAATGTTAAGAAAATCTATCAAATTGTTAAATCTTTGTAAATACTGTTTACTTTTATCCTACAAAAGTTTATTTTTATAGGTTAAAAAGAATTACCAATGTAAAAAAATAGGACCTCAAGTCATCCAGATATTGGATGACTTGAGGTCCGTTACTTTGTTTCTATTAAACTTTAAATTCTCTTACTTGTTCATTCAATTCTTCTGCCAGTTCCGACAATTGACGGGCGCTGACAGAAACTTCTTCCATCGAACTGCTCGTTTGTTGTGAAGAGGCAGCTACTTGTTGCACACCTGCCGCAGATTCTTCTGAGACGGAGGCGATTTCTTCAATCGATGTATTCATCTGTTGACTACTTCTTGCGACATTTGATAAGTGGGAAGAGATTTGTTGGACTCTCCCTGCCATATCAGATACGGATGTGTGAATGTCATCGAAAGTCCGTCCGGTCACTTCAATCTGCTTAGACCCTTCATTGACTTCTTCATATCCTGTTTCCAGCGAGTTGGCAACACTGCTTGATTCTGTTTGAATTTTTTCCACAATGGTCGTAATATCAACAATCGATGTTGACACCTGCTCGGCAAGTTTACGGACCTCATCAGCAACAACGGCAAATCCTTTTCCATGTTCTCCAGCCCGCGCTGCTTCAATGGCCGCATTCAGTGACAATAGGTTGGTTTGTTCCGCAATATCCTGAATGACCTGGACCAGCTTGTTGATTTCTTTCGATTGACGGTCCAGCCCTTTCACTTTATCTACAGCTTCTTTGACAATGTGATTGATATTGTTCATTTGAGAGACAGAGGTTTGCATCAATGTCCGCCCCTCATCTGTCATAGAAAGAACTTCCTTGGAGGTTGAAGATACTTCTTGGCCGCCTTCATTAGCCTCTTCGATCTTATTAACGAAGTCTTCCATCATTTCAGAGAGGTGACTGGAGCTATTCGCTTGAGATTCCGATCCTGAAGAAAGCTCCTGCATTGTTGAAGCCACTTGCTCACTCCCCTCTTTCACTTCATTTGCTGCCTGGGTCAACTCTTCACTTTGAGCTGAAACATCATCTGTCGCTCTGGATACACGGTTCACTAATGAACGGAGGCTTCCGACCATTTGATTCATGGAGCGAGCCAATTGACCGATTTCATCTTTTCGTTTCGTTTCAATTTCCTCTGTTAAATCACCATCCGTAATTCGTTTAACGGAAGACAATAATGATTGAACAGATTTATTCAGACGAGTTCCGAATAGATAGGCGAACAATACCCCAAGGACTAGGGCAACTACTAAGAATACTGCCAAAAACAAATGGATATTGTTTTGTAAATCTTTCACGAACTGAGTGCTCATATCGACACCGATAATCGCATCCGTATTATCAAGGGGAATAAAAATCGATTTATGGACACCCCACTCATCTTCATAAATAGAGGTGATGACAACTTCCCCATTATTGAAGGACTGGTTCTGTTCGTCGGTAAATGGAGATTCCACCATCATATCTTCACTGCCACTCAAGCTCACGATATAATCCGTATCAGCCTCTTTGGTAAGGATATATGCATATTCCAGACGCTCTTTCCCTTCCATGAAAGTATCCAGTGTATTGACTAACCCTGAATGGTTTTCCTCAGGGTTTTGTATTGCCGCTTCGACTGCCTCCTCATCGATCGAACGAATAAGTTCTTCCCCATTCGTTTCTAATATTTGTTCAAATTGAGGTAGCACATATTCATCTACGATATGAGAAGAAAGTACTTCGACAAATGCAAAGACTAACACCCCTAAGATGATGATGGGAATGATGAAATTCAAGAAAAGTTGAGCTCGCAATGATTTTTTCGGATTGAATTGGTCTTTTTTCACTTGATGGTCTCCTTTACTTTTTTCAGTTCTATATAAGACTCTAAATCTAAATTCACCAGGTAATCGAGTTCTGCCAGGCTAGTGGTCTTAAAGAAAATTACTGCAAAGGCACGATCACTTGCTGAGTCAATCACCCTGTATTCCAGGACTTCACTAAACTCCTGCTTCAGTTGCTCATGGTGAATATCTTCAATAAGACTTTTACTTATCTGTGTCGGAACTTCTGCGCAAAAGAAGCCATATATAGCTGGATCATTACGCTCTATAAGTGGTTTCCAATCCGGCTGTTCATTCAAAAAATATGCTTCCGCTGCATTGATGTCATAAGCATAATAACTGACGTCTGTCGTCCCTGCGCCAGCAAAGCGAAGAGGATTCATTTCAATTGGTACGATTCCCTTCGTTGATTTTCTTATTTCTATATGGAAAGGATAATTCGTAAAGTTCAAACGTTTATTTAATGAACGCAAGTACTTGACTGCATCGGCATGTATTTCATCAATAACCTGGGCGGATGTAAAATAAATACGATCAGAAGTATCCTGGTCATCAAGAAATCGTCTTTTCAATGCATTGAGGATGACTGGTTCACCTGCATCATCAAAATAACAATCCAAAGCAAACTCCGTGCCATCAATCCATTCTTCAATGATGATTTGCTCACTATCAATCACAGTGTCGGAATACATTCCTTCAGAAAGGAGCAGATCAGAATAAAGACCTTGCACAGCTTGCTCCCATTCATGTTCATTTTTCACTATGTAGACACCTACACTCGAATAACCTTTGTTAGGTTTAATCACTACTGGAAATGGAACGGTATCTTTTTCTAAGTGCAGCAATTCGTCTAAGCTAAGAAGTCGAAAAAAATAATCTTGATTAATGGATGCAGATATTTCTCTGAACCTTGCTTTATTCTTTACTAGCTGTGAAGCTTTTGAATGAGCGTGATCAGGCGCTTTTCTCTCAAGAAGACTCAAGCAGCTTTCAGAGTTCGTCAATAATTTCGTGCTTTGTGTCAGGGCTAATGATCTTTCATCATCAGTGTAGTAAATTGGTATGTGATGATTGAAGGCCATTTGTACTAGAATAGGCGAAATGATTTTTTCATCGATAATAAGGATATAGGCCACCTCCAAGTTTTTATTCGTTCCACACTCTATGGACTACCTTTATATCGGCCGTGTTTTCAAACCATACAGAGAAATTATAATGAAAAAAACATTTTGATTATAAAGACCTAATTAGTTTGAAATTTCTTTACAATAGGTATTTTTACTCACTCAATTTCTTAAAAAGTACAAACACCTTGGACATTCACATACTTATACAATACTCTACAAAAAAGAAGACCCGGGATATTGACCCAGATCTCCTCTATCATCGATTTTCAGTTGAAATGACAGCCTCACGTATATGGTTAGCAAATCCTTCAAGCTTGTTCATATCTGACACATCTTCTTCAAATAAAGGCACCTTGACTAACTGCTGTTTTGAAAAGGTATGATCAATTTCATTCAAATAGGTTTTTTCTTGCTTTCTTCTTTTTTCCAAAAATACCCCATCCGCATGATCGGGAAGTACTTTATTCACTATAAGAGTCTGTACATGTAAATCATGTTGACCCAATTGTCTGATCGCCTGATCCGTTTCCAAAATCGGCAGACGCTCTGGAATAAGTACAAAGACAAAGCCTGTTCGCTTCTCATCCAATATGATTTCCCTGACTGCTGCAAACTTTTCTTTCCTTTTTTGCAGAACGTCATAGATCGGATCGTCAATCGGATCCCCATCATTAAGCAGCTGGGTATAATTATCATTGATTTTCTTGCGCCGCTCCAACATCCCATCAATCCAGACACTCATCAACTCAGGCAGAGTCAACAAACGTATGGTATGGCCTGTCGGTGCGGTGTCAAAGACGATCTTATCAAAATGATCCGCTTCTTCTAAGATAATCGAGATGAGACGGTCGAATAAAGCAGCTTCGTCAGCACCAGGGGAAGCACTGGCCATATCAATCTGTCTATGCACTTCTTCTACCATTTTTGATTTGACTAGGCCTTCCAAGTTGTCCTTCACACCTGCAATGTATCTTTTTGATTCGTGATGTGGATCGATTTCAATCCCCCATAAATTGTCCATCAGCACTGTTTTATCATGACCGACTTTTTTATGGAAAATATCACCTAGGTTGTGCGCAGGGTCTGTTGAGATCACCAACGTCCGGTAACCTTCTTTAGCGTAAGCGACAGCCAGTGCTGCGGAGGATGTAGATTTCCCTACGCCCCCTTTGCCTCCGACGAAAATGATTTTATTCTGCTGCAAATCTTTCATGTCCTTATTCCTCCTTTAACAGCACCGGATTCCATCAAGAGGAGATTTCTCCATCCCCATACGCAAATGCCAGTCGTGAAATTTTTCAATGATGTAAGGGTACAGTTCAAGTGTATAATAAAAGGCCGGGTTTGGAATTCCCAGCATGTCTGAATAAACAAGAAGTAAAAAGAGATCATCCTCATCCCGCAACTCACGGGCGATTTCTTGTTTATGAGGAAGGCTGAGGACTTCATCATACATCTCAAATAATCGCTTCAGTGAAAATTTTTTCTCCATGCCTTCCCACCTCCTCATGTTTGTAACATTAACTTATATTCGCTCTCATTTTTGACATATTTTCCGTCTATGAAAACCGCGTAGTATTTCATATGGAACAACATAGAATGCAAGGCTTTCAATAAAGGTACATTCCCTCTTTTTATATGCTTGAAAAAGTAGGCAGCTATTGCTAATAAATTCCTTGGATCAAGGTAGCTTATATGAACATCCTCATACTCTTCCATCGTCTTTTGGTAAAGTACCCCTAACCTTCTGCGGTCCTCATCATGGTGCTTGAATTCCTCCTCCATATGAACTAGCCCGTCAGGATCGCTGCAAACTCCCCCGCAACATCCCATGCCGATTTCTTTTTCCGGTCTGATGATCATGATTTCAAACATCGCACCCCTCCTCTTGATGTAAAAAGAAAGCCGCACATATTGCACGACTTCCTCTGGAATGTTCCACACAACTCTTGATCACTTCAGAATAGCTGTTGGTGCGGGAGATGTCAGCTAAGTCAGGCGCTTTTATCAATGGAGTTCTTTTCATTTCCTGTGATAGCGGAAATAGCAGTAATCAGTATCCAAAGCGTGAAGACAAGAATGATAGCACCGAAACTGAACAACATCCAATCACTGCCCTCAGCCCAAGGCGCCCATTCCGTCAATACCTGACTGATCATCGCCCATAGTGTCATGAACATAAGAAATACCATCGGAATGATTGTCGGCAGGTAATTGCGTCCCTGTTGTTTCAGCCAAATAGAAACGAGCAGCAAACTGATTCCGGCTAACAGCTGATTCGAAGTTCCGAACAGTGGCCAGAGCAGGTACCCACCGGAACCAAAACCTTTTGGACCCTGAGGAATCAACGTCAGTGCAGCACTGGACACGACTGCAACCGTTGTCGCAACGTGCATTTTTGTAAGTGGTTTGATTTTGTACTCTGTTCCAAGCTCTGCAATGATGTAGCGCATCAAACGAACAGAAGAGTCCAGTGTTGTCGCGGCAAAACTGACGACAATAACAGATACGATTGTAGCTGCTACTGTAGCTGGAATACCTAAACCGGTTGCCAGTTGCCCAGCACCCTGGATGAATACACCCAATCCTGCGTTACTCGCTTCGGCAAATCCACTGTACGTCGCTGTGAATTCACCTGCTGTCGGGAAGAACGTGACGACGGCAATGATGGCAACTAGAGCAAGTGCACCTTCGCCAACAGACCCTAAATAACCGACAAATCGAGCTTCGGATTCATTATTCAATTGCTTTGAAGTCGTTCCAGATGAAACGAGTCCGTGGAACCCGGAAATAGCACCACAAGCAATGGTAATGAACAATAATGGGAACCAGGAAGTATCTGCTGAAGTATTAGTTACAGGTGCTGTGATTTCTGGATTGGTAAACAGCAATCCTAAATACAATAGTCCAAGTCCGACAACGAGTTGATGGGAATTGATATAATCACGCGGCTGCAATAGCTTCCAGACAGGTAATGTTGAAGCAATATACACATAAGCCATTAAAACGATGATCCAGACGAAGAATGCCATCGATGTGGCGTTCAATCCGAAAAGAGTCGTCGCCCCTTCTCCACCGAAATAGCGGACTAAGTCGATTTGCAGGGCCGGTACTTTACTGGCAACGATGGCAGCCAAATACATGACAGCAAGTGCTACAACGGATGGAAGAAGCATATTCCCCTGCTTTTTATACACACGGTATCCGATCCAAACCGCCAATGGAATTTGAATGAAAACAGATAATACACTCGCTGGAAAGGAGATGAATAAATTGGCAATGACCCAGGCAAACACGGCGTTGACCATCAAGACGAGCAGTAAAATGATGAATAAAAACAAAACCTTCGCCTTTTGACCGATCAATTTACTTGCCAATGTTCCTATCGACTGGCCTTTGTTGCGTACAGATAAAACGAGCGTGCCGAAATCATGGACTCCTGCTGCAAAAACGGTACCGAGCAGCACCCACAAAACAGCTGGCAGCCACCCCCAATAAACCGCAATGGCAGGTCCGACAATCGGAGCCGCTCCGGCCACTGACGTGAAATGGTGGCCCCATAAGACAAATTTATTCGTTGGTACAAAATCCACTCCATCTTTGTACTGATGAGCCGGAGTCACATAATTCGGATCCAGACGATAAATCTTTTCTGCAATGAACTTTGAATAATACTTATAACCAAGAAAAAAGACAATGCCTCCGACAACTGCTAACCAAATCCCACTCACAAAATCCCTCCTCAATATTTCCCTTGATATATGAATGCGTTTACATATGGTGGTATTATACAACAGTTTACATCTATTCATCAATGAAATTGTCGAATTTATCTGAAATGTAAGATAATTTTTAACAGATTTTAGTAAAAGGGACATGTTTGTTGACCTGGCAGGCATATAGGGTAAAGAAACAGATTCTATATATCTTTGTCCATGAAAAAGAAGCACACTCTGTCGAACAAAAGAGTGTGCTTCATATAAAACTCAAGCTTATTAGGCGGATGCACCTTTGTCACTATATTCTTCCTTCTGACGGGGAAGCCCGAGGAACCTTGGTGCCCTTTTAGGCAACTTCCCGAACAGCAAGCCTGGCATAGGAAAGTAACGGTGAGTCAGCCAGATGGTTAGATAGCAAAGGGCCAGTGTGCTTAAGAACCTGAGTATGATTCCCGCATGGAACCAATACCCTCCAGAAAGTGGGATGAATTGCGCAACCACTTTCAATATGAAAGGGTGCAGCAAGTAAAACCCGAAGGAATAGATGGCGATATTCTGCACATTGGGTATGAGTTTCGGCCATTTATTGCAGATGATTTCAGTCAATCGGAACATCAAATAACTACTTGTCATGATATAAATCATATTAATGATCAAATAAGTCCAGCCAGGGAGATATAACGAATTAACCGTGTATAAATGGTAATGTAAATAAACGGTAGTGATCCCTGTGGCAATGGCTGAAACCGTCCAAAACAACGTAGATTTATTGAAGATTTTCGCCTTCTGCTCCTTATAATAGGTGCCGATCCATGCTCCTAATAAATAAGGTCCAAGAGCACTCAAGAAAGAACTGAATGGAATCAGTTGAAATTCACGATTCAAGAAATAATATCCAATTTCAATACCTATCCCGAATAACCACATGTACTTTTTGAAAAACGGGACCTTCTGAGCGACAAATAGAATAATAGGAAAAAATAAATAAAATTGCACAATTAAAAAGATGAAGTGAAGTTGATAAAACGACTGCCCTTGCAAAATGCGCAATCCGATTTCACTGAAATTCAGCGAGACCGCTCCTGTATATATGGATAAAGCTTCATAAAAGACAGCCCACACAAGATAAGGCACGACAATATAAACGGCTCTCTTTTTATAATAGGCCTTCAATTCTGCTCCATCCATTTTTTGTTCCATATATTTATAAAAAAACACCATTGCTGTGATCATGATGAAAATGCCTGCTTCTACTCTTATGATGCGATTGATGAAATGGTATTTCGCAAATGCATCGCTTCCGTAAGGCAGTACAGAATGAAAGGCCGCTGTTACATGGACCAACACGACCATCATCATGGCAAAAAGACGTAAAAAGTATATAGACTCTATTCTTTCTCTAGCCATTTCTATCATTCCTTACTATTTTATTATAATTAAACCTCGCTAATTATAACACATTTCTCTCTCTCCCATGTTCCGTAACCTTTTTTTAATAAATTGTTAAAAAAGGTTACGGAATTTGTAACTTTCAGTTGGTGGTGATAAAAAAAACAGGATTATAGACTGATATAGTTCTATAAATCCTGATTAATATATATCCGATTCATTCTGTTTTGGCATCGATTTTCCCTAAGAAGAATCCATCGATCTCTTGCAGTTTTCCGCGCCAATAGAAATCTCCTTCTGAAGGTGTCGGTTGACTGTCACCATTATAGACTTGGGCATTTTCGAGGTGGATATACTGGACATCATCATGGTCGTACTCTCTTTGACTCGCTTCAGCGAGCTGCTCGCTAAGGGTTTGAGAAATCTCGTTACCATCTTCGAAATTATTGCTCAAATACTCAAGGTATTTTTGCGCGGAAACCGTTTTTCCTGTGATTAATGCACCATCAACATTCAAAGTGATATCCAGCGAAAAGTCATGTTGATTAGCTGCCTTCACGAAATTTTTCAGTAAGTTATCCATTTTTTCAGCTCCTTTCACCAATCCTCTTTATCGAGTTGTATCATCATCACTGGAAATCTCAGTTACAGGTTCTTCTGTTTGTGTAGATGGCGCCTTTTTGTTTTCACTAGTAGCTGACGCTTCTTTCTCAGAGCTTTCCAATTGCTGTGGGGGAAGGTCTGCCGCCTCCTGGGATGTCGTCTCTTCATTTTCTTCCTGCTTATCGTTCTTATTCTTTTTCAAATTGCTTGCCAATTTTCCGGATTTTTCTTTTGTTTTATCCTTCAGCCCTTTCAACGATTCTCCGGATTTTTCCTTTGTTTTATCCTTCAGACCTCTCAGCGATTCTCCAGCTTGGTTCGCTTTATCTTTCAGCTGAGCCTGTTTCTCGCTGTTCAACTTCTTAGGAGAAAACATTAATCCCGCTGCAGCTCCAGCGATTCCCCCGATGACCGCACCTGTAATCTTTCCTTTCTTATTGCCTTCTACCATTTCTTTTCTATTATCATTACTTAATACCGTTTTGCTTTTTGTCATTTCCTTCACTCCTTATTCGGCTGTTGGGCAGCCACATTTCTCATATTTTGTTCTAATTGTTCGATTCTCTTTTGCAATTGCTCGTTCTCTTTTTCTAACGCTTCTGTGTTTGATTCTGCCGCTTTCGAATTCAAGTATGGGTCTGTTTCCCACCAATCCATGCCGATTTCTTTCGCTTTGTCGACCGATGCAACAATCAAACGGATTTTAATTGTAAGTAACTCGACATCCGCGAGCCCTACTCTGATATCTCCAGCGATGACGACCCCTTTGTCCAAAACTGTTTCTAATACATCCACGATGCTGTTGGATTGTGTAGGATGTTCGATAGACATTCTCTTACCTCCTTACAATAAGTTCCCCAATGGACCAAGGTCGATATTCAAATCTTCATCATCAAGGTCGAAAATTTCTTTCAGCTCGTCCATTTTCACATCCAGGTTCATGAGGGCGACACCAAGCTGTTCAATCTGTTCTTCTGTCAACGTACCGCCGTCCACACGTCGAATCGCATGGCGTTCGACTAACTGCCTCAATAATTCGATGACAGTTAAAACAAGTTGAGCAAGTCCTTGTTCTGCTCCTTCAGGGTCCAATTGTATCCGGCCACTACGAATCGGCTGCTTTTCAAGATCGCTCTGTGGCATGAGCAAGCGCCTCCTTTTCTTTATCCATATTTTCTGAACGTATCGATTCGACCCATTCGTCTTCTTTTGATTGGACGAGAGTCTCCACAGCAGAGACCAGAAGCTTCAAGTCCAAATAAACGAGGTCGATACCGGCGATAGAGATGACAATATCACCTTTGATGGCGACACCCTTATCCAAAACCGTATCTAAAATATCTATTAAAGCGATGTCCCTATTCTCATACTCTTCTCTTCGTGACATTCCTCACACCTCACTTTTGGATAGGGATGAAAAATGATAAGCAGGCCAGGGACCGGTCACCTCAATCTTCCAACCGCCAGCTTCCCCTTCCTCATTTGCAGCTGTCACCTGTTCAAGAAAAGGTTCCACTTTCTCCTTTTCTATTAAATAGGCACTATTCCAACACATCTCTTCATCTTTGCCTGTGACACTTTTATTCCATACCTTTTTGACGACATCGTCCTTACACAGGTCCTTCCAATCGTCATGAAGGCGTTTGGAGAAGGATTGCTGCTCTTGTGTCACTTGTTCGTCTATCAATTGATCCAGCTTTTTCTGTTGTAAATATTGCATCCCTTTAGACATTTGAGAAATTTCTTCTTTTTTCTTTTGAATGGAGGGATGATTAGCAGCGATTTCCTCTTTCAAAAGCACAGGGTTATTATAGATTTTCACATTCCATTCTTCTTTTCCGGAAAGCTCTTCTAATAGTTTCACCCATTCGCTTTCGCAAGGGCGGATCTTCGCCTCCAAGTTCGAAGTGTTTTGAAAAATCGTACAGAATTTCATTGGAACTAGTGTTGCTTGATCTTTAAGCTTCATCAGAATCTCGTGATGAAGAAATGCTTTATCCTGTACCCAATCCATTTGCTGAGTCTTCTGTTCAAGCACTTCTTCGCCATACTCTGCCTCTTCCACCACACTGACAATGGCTGCGCATTTTCCATACTCCCACACATGTAATTCATGCTCTCCATCGATCCCTGTCATTTCCGAGAGTGAAGCTGGCTGTACTTCTTCCTTTAAAGCCACACCATACAAGTAATAAAGTTCCTTCATTTATAAATCCCCTATTCCTTTACCGTTTCGTCATATTCTCCCACTGCTCCATTTCAAGTTTCTTCGCAATTTCATACCTTTGGAGCAGCTCCTCTTCTTGAGCTGTATAAGCTTCTTCCGAGATTTCTTCCAGTTCATACATCATTTGCAATTGAACCAGCTTTTTCTGGATATGTTCAAGGTCATACATTTCTTTATCCACTTCTTCTTTCACATGTTCACCGACTTTGACAATGAGATTGATTGGTGAAGTGAACAGTTTATGAATCATGAAGCTTCAACTTTCAATTTGATGTTGATGAAGTTATACGCTGGCCATGGGCCAGTATATTTGAAATCAACATAATCCTTCCATCGTTCGTGCAGCTGGTTCACACGTTCGTCAAAAGCTTCTTCCTGTCCCTTATCAATCAAATATGCACCGTTCAAAAGCATTTTTTCTCCGAGTGTTTCATTCGATTTAGACGCTTCAGCTATTTTCGAAAGGGGTAAATGGATACTTTCTTCCACATCCTGCTGTAATCTCGTGAAGAAGTCGCGTGCCATTTCCCCTAATTGAATCCGGTCGAAGTAGCCAGCTGCTTCTGACTTGTTAGCGACCGTTTCTTTTTGTTTGACCACTTTATCATTCTGATGGATTTGCTCTTCCAACCATTCCTTTTTGCCGACAACCTTCAAACCGATTTCAATCTTATTCCTCACTTCACCGAATAAAGAGGATAGTTGTGGATACAGGTTTTCGATCAGGACCTTAGTGTCTTCCTTACTATTGAAGACGTTACCGAAGCTGATCGGTACTACAGAGCTTTCTTTTTCCATCACGTCAGAAATGACTTTTTGGTGCATCATCAGGTTTTGCTTTTTGGGATGATAAATCTTTATCGGGGCTTCGATGGCCACCATTGCTGCATCTTTATAATGAATGGTGAAGGTTTCTCTCGATTGCCCTTCGAACTCCACAGTTCCGAAGCTCTTTGCATCGTCTGTTTGGATACAACAAAAAACATATACACCTATTTCTTCTGACATAAGCTTTTCCTCCTATATCTTCCTGCATTCTTCTAGTATCATCTCTTGGACATCTGTCTGTTCATCTGTACTCACATCCATATGGAAATAAGTAAGATCCATACAGAGGTTTTGAAAATCTTCATTCTCCCCATCGACAGGGTAGTTATTCTTGTTGGCGATATCAGCGATAATTATAGAAGAACGCAAGCTCAGCTTCGCTTTATCGTTGTTGGAGCGTTCATTAACCTGACGGATGAATCTCACAATTTTCTCTGCATTCGCCTTATCAATATCAGTTCGCTCCACGACCACAGCGACTTCAGCCTCTTCCTCCATACCCTCGAAAGGGAGGGTGATCATCCGATCCAGCAGCGCATCCTGTGTCTCAAAAACACCGACATATTCTGTCGGATTGCTTGTGAAGATGATAGAAAAATCAGGGTGAACCTCGATATGAGAATTTTTCTTTTTTGCTCCATATAAAGGAAGGAGTTTTTCCTCAATCACAGACAAAAACAAGTTGTTCGTATCTGGCCGTGATCTTGTGAACTCATCATAGACTAACGTATGGCCGTACTTGACAGCTTCATATAAATGACCTTCAACCCAATCCTCTGATACATTTTCCTCGATTTTTCTAACTGTCTTTACAAAGTTATCGTTTAGTTTTTTCCGAATGTATCCTTTATGGGCTCCAATCAAATCCTCGTTTTTCAAATCCTGATTCCCGCTTATCAATGTCACAGGTCTCTTCCTCAACTTAGCCACATGTAAAGCGAGTGTCGTTTTTCCAATTCCAGAGGGACCAGTGTAATGAACCGGGTAACCAGCTGATAAATAGCGTAAAGACCGTTTAATTAAACTTTTGAAAAAGGGATGGTCGTAGACACGCGCTGTCGTTGAAGAATCAGATTTCGTCTGTGTTAATTTCGACATTGTCCATCCCTCCGGTCACTGTTCCTCATGTTCTTCGATATCGCTCCGGTAACGCATGCTCAACCTTGAGAAGCCGGTAATTTCATGATTTTCGTCGAGAAAGGCTTCGTACAGGCCGACCATCTGGTCACGGGCATACTTTTTCATGTATTCTTTTTCCTCGATCACTTCTACAAGTACACGCCACTCTCCCTCTTTCTTACGTGCCGAAATGATTTTGTGAGGGGGGGCTATGTTTTCATTGAAAAATTGCGAGACTTCATTTAATACTTTCATAACTTCACCGACCTCTCTTTCACTACAGAAGGAGGGTTGGATTATGCCCAACCCTCTTATTCTTATATACTGAATTCTCCTCGTTGATTAGGTGAGGAATCTTGTTCGCCGATTCGATTACCAAGACCTTCATCTTCTACCTCATCGCGCAGTAACCCGACAGCTTCTGCATAACGCAACCATGTATCAACACTGGCGATGACTACTCGTGCTTCTACGGTTATTAATTCGATTCCGACTACCGATACACGAGCAAAGGCATCAATGACGATCCCCTTGTCTAAAATACGGTCGACCACTTCTGCTAGACTTGAACTGTCTGTAGACTTTTGAATTGCCATTTTCTTTCACATCTCCTTTGTTAAGAATGATAGGTTTTAATGTCAGAAAGGCCTTTCACATCTTTAGGTCCTTTTATTTGCGAAGAGCTCTTGATGTTTGAGACCCCTTTGATGTCCTGAACACCTTTGATATCCTGGATGCCCTTGATCCGGTGATTTCCGGATTGGCTGTTGTTGTTCAAAGATTCTTGGATCTCACTTCCGGATTCCTTGAGAGAAGACATCTTCTCCCGTAGCTTCAGAAGCCGATCCTGCACTTTTTGTTTCGCCTCTTCCGCTTTGGAATGAGCCTGTTCAGCATTGGCGTCTGCTTTTTCCTGTAAGTTTTCTTTCATTTTCCCGGCTTGCGACTGCAATTGGTTTTTGAATTGTTCTCGGATGAAATCACCAGTCGCATCATCCATTTCATCCTTCGCATGTTCTTTAGCCTCTAAGGGATCATCCGATTTGCGAACAATTCTAGTAAGTCTGGGCATGCCTTTCCGGATAACTCTTGCTGACTTTTTAACACCCCCTTCGATTTGGTCAATCATAGATGGGTCCTTATTTTGTTCCGTGTTCTTTTTCTCAGACATCTTCACCACCCTTTACGAATTGCCATATTGAAAAATCGAAAAATTGGAATGGCTTTCTATCCTTACTTCCCACACACATATAGGCGAAACCCTGATTTGCTCCCAAATCGTCGAAAATGGTAGTATTTACATCCTTTATGACAGGCCCATCGAATCAAATGACCTATCAAATTAATGTTTTTTGCCCATGCTTTATCTTTTATTACAAAAATTACAAAAACATTATTTTCAGAGCACACAGAGTTCAATTTTCAAAATATTGGGACTTGCGCAACTTCTATGTAAAAAACACTCTTAAAGACTTAAAAACTACCTCCTCTATCCCAACCCTCATTTCGCAGGATTTCGTCAGATTTCTCCGAATTACTAGAGTATATCTTTTAAAGGAGGAATTATTTTTGAAGTTCAAAAAGTTAGCCACATTGTCCCTCGCCGCGTCCCTTGTCATCATGCCGACTACGGGGTCTGTCTTTGCAGATTCTCAGCCAGAATCGCTTAACAAGGTAAACGTCCAGGAGGACAAAGGAGAGTATGTAAAAGGAGAAGTCGTAGTCAAGTACAAACAAGGTAAGTCCCTGAACGCTAAGCAAATGGAGAAGTTCGGTGCGAAAGCAGAAAAATCAGAAGTAAGTAGCGCAGTCGTTGATTCAAAGGTTAAAGTACTTAAGGTCGGAAATGTAGAAGCAGTCGTTAAGGCTCTTAACAAAAATCCAAATGTAGAATACGCAGAGCCGAACTACGTTTTCGATGCAACATGGTCACCAAATGATACTTACTATAGCAATTACCAATATGGACCACAAAACACAGACACTCCAGCTGCTTGGGATATTACTCGCGGCAGCAGCAGTCAGGAAATCGCGATCATTGACTCTGGTGTCGATTACAATCACCCTGACTTGAATGACAAGACGATCAAAGGTTACGATTTCGTCGACAACGATTATGATCCAATGGATGAGAACAATCACGGCACACACGTCGCAGGTACAGCAGCTGCGGAAACGAATAATGGTGCAGGAGTGGCCGGAATGGCACCGAACACTAATATCTTAGCCGTACGAGCTCTTGATGCAAGCGGCAATGGTTCCTTGTATGATATCGCTGATGCCATCCGTTATTCAGCTGATGCCGGCGCTGAAGTCATCAATCTTTCATTAGGTTGTAACTGTGATACACAAACGTTAGAGGATGCCGTCAACTATGCCTGGAGTAAGGGCTCTGTTGTAGTCGCTGCTGCTGGTAATGATGGAGTCTCCACAACTTTCGAACCAGCTTCCTACGATAATGTCATCGCCGTAGGTGCCGTCAATCAGAACAATAGCAGGGCTTCTTTCTCCAACTACGGAACATGGGTGGATGTAACGGCTCCTGGTGTCGACATCGCTTCTACCGTCCCTAATAATGGATACGCTTATATGTCCGGAACGTCGATGGCATCTCCACACGTAGCCGGTCTTGCTGGGCTGTTGGCTTCCCAGGGACGTTCGAACAGCAACATCCGTGCTGCCATCGAGCAAACAGCTGACCCGATCAGCGGTACAGGCTACTACTTTGAACATGGCTTGATCAACTCTTATGATGCAGTAAACTATTAATCTGTGAAGAAATGAGGCCACGACTTGTTCGTGGTCTCATTTTTATGATTGATTATCTTTCATTTCGGTAAGACTATCTCGCTTGGACAGGTCATATGTTTTTTCGGACAGGATAAACTAGCAGTCTGACAGATTTACCCCTGAATCGGATAAAAGTCCTCTTTCATCAGCTCAATTATGCGAGTGTTCAGACAGATTCTCCGTTCACAAACTTGTCAATTGACGGGACACGTCCCATAAGCTATATTTAAATTAACAAGGGGAGTAGCGACCGCATAAAGCGGTTGATGAATCGTCATTCCGGTGTTCGTCCACCTGGTTCATCAAACTATGACCATAGTCCGCAAGACCTTGGCCTAATACAGGGCCAAGGTCTTTTTTATTTGGGATCTGGCTCGACATCCACAGGAGGAGATCTACCATGGTTTTTATTTTGTTCGCCCTATCCGCATTCGTCGTCGTCTTAGCAGCTATTCAACTGAACCGTTTCGGTGATGTCATTAGCAGAAAGTCTGCTTTGAGCGGGGCTGTCGTAGGAACATTTCTGATTGCCGGCGCTACATCACTGCCGGAATTGACCACAAGTTTGACTGCCGTATATATCGATAATCCCGATATCGCTGTAGGGAATATGCTTGGAAGTAATGTCTTCAACCTATTGATTTTGGCTGTTGTCGATATGTTTTACCGAAGGAAACGGATGTTCAATTCGGTCGACCGCCGCCAACACCTGCCGTCAGCGATTGCAGGGATCGTCTTCACATTAGTCATAGCAGCATCATTACTATTCAATTTTAATGCTTCTCTTTTCAATATTGGAATCGAAATGTTCGTTCTCGTTGCGCTCTATATCGTGACGATGAAGTTCTTCAATAAAGGGGAAGAAGAAGAAATGGATGAAGCAGCGGCGACTGGAAGAGATTATTCTTTGAGAGCAGCAAGCATTGGGTTTGCCATATGTGCACTTGTGGTTTTCGGCGCAGGGAGTGCCTTATCGATCTTCGGCGATCAACTGGCACAGCAAACAGGCATGAGTTCAAGCTTCGTTGGTAGTTTTCTCATTGCCGCCTCTACCTCGTTGCCAGAACTCGTCACTGTATTAGTCGCTTTTAAGCTGGCTAATTATGGCATGGCCGTAGGATCGATTCTGGGGAGTAACCTATTCAACCTGCAATTACTTGCTGTGACAGATGTGTTTTACCAAAAAGGGGCGATCCTGAGTGCACTGACTTCTTCCCACCTCCCGATTGCTTTACTAAGTATAGTCATGCTGGTATTGACCGTCTTCACTTTGAATCGGAAGCCGAAGGAAAACAGCTTGTATTATGCAGCTCCTTCATTAATCATCATTTTCCTTTATTTTGTGACATCGTATAATTTATTCTGAATGTGAGAAAAACCCGTCGCCATGATAGGCCACTGAAAAACCTTTTCAATCAAGAGTAGCTGTTAACGTTTGTTGTTGCTTCTCACGAATCACTTGTCAGTGGATGCTTGCCACGGGCACGGCCTCAGCTAACTTGGTCAAGAAGATCACTTGACCAAGTGGATCTTCGGCTCGCGCTGTGCCCGCATGCGTCACCACCGAACGCTCATCGTGGAAGCAACGAGGCGCTTCTAAAAGAATGATTGGCCCGTTGGCGATATTCACTCTCCCTATAAAACGAATATTAATGCTCTTGGAGGAGTACGAGTCCGAATATTTCATCGCAATAAAGAAGCCGAGTTGAACGAGAAATCGTCCTACTCGGTTTTTTCTTTGCTTGATAATTCAGGATGTTACAGTTCTTCAGTAGACTCCGCCATGACGTGTTTTTCTTTATAGATTCATAGAGGACATCCATTCTTTCGGATTAAATAAAAAAAGCTGGAGGAGTGAAATCCCCCTCGCAGCTTATCTATTATAATACTTTGCTCAAAAATTCCTTCGTTCTAGGGTTTCGCGGGTTACCGAACAGGTTCTCGGGCACATCTTCCTCCATGATGACCCCTTCATCCATGAAAAGCACCCGATCCCCTACTTCCCGCGCGAAGCCCATCTCGTGGGTTACGACAACCATTGTCATCCCTTCCTGCGCCAAGTCTTTCATGACAGCGAGGACATCACCGACAAGTTCCGGGTCAAGCGCTGAGGTCGGCTCATCGAATAACATGATTCTCGGCTCCATCGCAAGGGACCGGGCAATCGCCACACGCTGCTTCTGGCCACCTGATAAACTTTCAGGATACGCATCAGCTTTATCACTTAGACCGACTTTATCCAACAGGGGACGGGCTACTTTCTCCGCCTCCTTTTTCTTCATTCCTTTTACCTTAATTGGACCGATTGTGATATTCTCAAGCACCGTTCTATGAGGAAAAAGATTAAAATGCTGAAACACCATTCCGACACGGGAACGAACTTCATTAATATTGATTTTCTTATCAGTCAAATTGTCGCCTTCAATCAGTACTTCTCCTGATGTTACTTCTTCCAGCAGGTTCAGGCAGCGTAAAAATGTACTTTTACCTGAACCGGAAGGACCGATGACACAGACCACTTCTTGTTCTTTGATTTCTGCATCGATTCCTTTCAAAACTTCATTGGAACCGAATGATTTGTGTAAGTCTCTGACAGTAATCATTATACATCCAGTCTCCTTTCAACTCTTCTCAAGTAAACCGCTGTTGGTACTGTGATGATCAAGTACATGATGCATACCATCGTCAGCGCCTGGAATGCTTGGAAGGTCATACCGTAGTACTGCTGACCCATGTAAAGCAATTCCCCTACAGCGATGACTGAGAAAAGTGATGTATCCTTCAAGCTGATGACGAACTGGTTCCCAAGCGGTGGAATCATTCGTCGGAAAGCCTGAGGCCAGATGATATAACGCATGGTCTGATTTCGAGTGAGTCCAATCGAACGACCTGCTTCTTCCTGCCCTTTATCAATCGAGTAAACAGCTCCACGCACGATTTCTGCAATGTACGCCCCTGCGTTAATAGCAATGGCGATGATGGAAGCTGTGATTTTATCAATATTGATTCCCATCAAGTCGGATAAACCAAAATAAATGAATAAGATCTGAGCCAAAATCGGTGTTCCTCGGACAGCTTCTACATACACTGTGGCCAGTCCGTATACAAGCTTATTTTTCGATAATCGTGCAAAACCGAAAATCGCCCCAAGGACAAAACCGATGATCAACCCTACAAAAGTGATTAGTAACGTCCATACCAAACCTTCAAGTAAGAAAGGCATGACACGATAATAGTGGGATTCCGTAATAAACTCCATATGTGTAATCGCTCCTTGTGTTTTGAGTTGTACGATTCATGTCATTTAAAAAGCTAAAAACGTCCTATGTAGACACGAGGAGCATAAGAAAAACGATGAATGGCAAGAGGAATCGATTGTCTGATGATTCAAGTGTCTGGACGCTGGAGCCGTATGTTCAGAAGGCAAAGACAGGTGAAAAAGCGTAACAAGCCAACCACTTGCTACGCTCTCCCTGATCAGCTATTCTTGCTTGTCCTTCCTATTATTCTGATGATTCTGTCCCGTGCTTACGCTCACCGAACCATTCTTCATAAATATCATCATACGTGCCGTTGTCAATCAACGTTTGAAGCGCTTCGTTCACATCTTCCACAAGCTCAGAATCCTTCGGAAATGCGATTCCATATTGCTCACCTTGCAAAATGTCGCCAGCCGTCTTCAAACCATTAGAATCGTTAGTTACATAATATTGAACGTTCGGCACATCATACATGACAGCATCTAAACGGCCGGATTCAAGATCCATGTACGCTTCGACGATTCCAGGGAATGTGACCAATTCCGCATCTGGATGATTATCTGTGATATAGGATTCACTTGTCGTACCAGAGCGGGTTCCTACCTTTTTACCTGCTAAGTCCTCTTCGGATTTGATTTCTTCATTATCTTCACTTACAGCAAGCATCAAACCGGCATCATAATATGGATCAGAAAAATCAATGGTTTCTTTACGTTCATCAGTGATAGTCATACCGGCGATTCCGATATCATACCGACCGGATTGCATACCAGCGACCACTCCATCAAACTTCATCGATTCAATATTGATATTGAAACCAGCTTCATCTGCGATCGCTTTGATAAGGTCGATGTCGAACCCTTCCATTTCACCTGTCTCTTCATTCATAAATTCAAAAGGCACAAAGTTGTTATCCGTTGCGACCGTGTAGGTTTCTCCAGAATCGTCTGAACCTGAATCACCAGAGCCTGACGCACCTTCGTCTTCGCTGCCACAACCAGCCAGCAACATGCCGAGTACTATAACCATGATAAATAAGTACCATTTCGCTTTCATTCATTTTCCCCCTTTTATTATCTGAACTCTATTATCTCAAATTTTACTACTAATTAAAATTTTCTGAATAATGTGTTTTTAGCTCTTTTCGGGCAAATTAATGAATTTTAATGTGATTTCCGAAGCCTGGCTAACATTTCCGGCATATTAGTCCTTTTTCCTCTTATTTCATGTTAAATTTTCGCAAAAATGATGTTTTAAATTTGTATGGCAGGGTAGTAGAAGAGGATAGGACAAGACTCCTAATCTAAAGAAGGGAAAGGTTTGAAATGTCAAATGAATACCAATTGGATACTAAGGAATTCCATTCGCTGAAAACAGCTTCCTATAAAGTCTTTGAAGTGATCGCTAAACGGCTGAACGTCCAAACCGCGTACGTCACCAAAAGAGGGGAAACTGCGATGACAGTCCTCAGCTCGTATAACAAAAAAGAAGAAATCATTCCAGAGGGCTATTCGGTGGAATATGGCGGTACTTACTGCCGTTTGATCATCAGTAATAAAGAAAGTTCACTGACGACGACAAATCTCATGAAAGATGAACTTACCAGAGAGCTTGAAGTATCGTCACAGCTCCAGGTGAAGGGTTTCCTGGGAGTTTCATTAACCGATTTGAACGGTCATGTCTTCGGGACTTTATGCGTGATGGATAAAGAAGAAAAAGAATTCACAGAAGAAGATATCGATTTTCTGAAATCAATTGCCGGTGTGCTCTCCCATATGATAGAACTTGATCAAACCCAATATAATATGGCCTTACTCAATGTTCCTATCATCCCCATAACAAAGGGTGTTTCAATTTTAACGATACAAGGAATTATCGACGAACGCCGGGCTGAAAAGATTCTTGACAATGTTCTCACTTACGGAACAGAAAATGATATCGAATACTTTATCATCGATCTTTCAGGGTTGGTGATCAGGGGAAACAATTTCCCACAAGTATTTGGTAAACTGGTTCAATCTCTACAGTTGATGGGGATCGAAACAATCATAACCGGCATTACACCTGAAATCGCTCAACGAGAAGTGGAAAATATTGCTCTGACGAATTTGAAGACAAAAACAGCTTCCAACCTTGAATCTGCGCTCTCATATATCGGTTTTTCCTTAGTGGAAAGCCCCTAAAACTCGCCATAGACGAGTTTTTCTTTTAGCGTTCAGTTCCATATTTTTACACCTCAAGTCAACCATATTTTTCCAAATATAAAAAACCCGTTAGCACGGGTTTTTTTAAAAACAAATTATTCTTTTTCTTTTTCAGACTCAATGACTTCACCTGTTTGACCGTTCACAGTTACATCATATTCATGCGTATCGTCTTTCAATTCAATTTCATAATTCCCATCGTCGACTTCCACTTCTACAATCTCTCCAGCTGATTTTTCCTTAGCGATTTTCTCTGCTTCTTCTTTTGGCACTTTCAGATTTTCGGCAGCTTGTTGATCTGAATCATCATCAGACTTTTCCTCTTCATCACGGTCGACTTTGATTACTTCCCCCGTAATTGCATCAACGTCAACTTCGACTTCTTTTCCATCCTCTGTTTTTCCATCGATTTCATAATAGTATTGATTATCGTCGTTATCTTTTTCGACTTTATTAATCGTAAGTTTTTTCACTTCATCTGTCGCAATCGATTCCGCTTCCTTTTGGGAGACTTTCACTTCTTCAGACTTCCATTGATTATCACCTGCTACGGCACTCACGCCAAAAGCTCCTCCTAATGTGACAACTCCTGTAATCCCTGCGATCATCAATTTTTTCTTCATCATTTATTCCTCCTCTTGTTGTTCTACTTCCACTATAGCCATCAAAGATGAGAACAAATGGTGAGGAAAATGAGAATTTGATGAGAAATCAATCATCCCAACTAACAGTCATGATTTCGCCGGTGATGGCATGAACTTGTATCGTTGCTTCACTTTCGTCTTCTTTTTCTACTTCGACGAGATAGAAAGAGACCTCGTCCTCTGTTTCAAAATCAACATCATCCACTGTACCATCAACTTCCTTCAATGCTGATTCACGTGCTTGTTCTTCTGTTATCGGTTTTTCAGAATCCGTCTTCTCATCCCGGGGCGGTTCTGGGGAGTTGTCGTCTTCCTCAGCCCCCTCTTCAATTCGCTTCATATCCGCTATTTGGCCGTTGTCTTTCAAAACAGCAATTTCATACAATCCTTTTTCAAGTTCGATGGTCGCCAAATAATGGTCATCCATCGATACGAAGTCTGTAATCGTGCCATGGTATTGCCCTTGTATTTTGTCCATTGCCTGCTCTTTGCTTAGCGGTTGGGCATTCAATGTTTCGTCGACGATCTGCCAACCGATGATAACCAAAACGAAGAGTCCAACAGTTGAAATGATTAATTTAAGAGACTTCGACATTTCCTCACTCCTCTCTTTTCATCTTAATTGATGAAAATGAGATTTCACTGAGTAATCGGCAAGGAGATGGTCACAACCGTCCCTTGGCCTATTTGACTTTTCAAGCTTATTTCTGCGCCTATCGCTTTAGCCAGTTCTTTCGCCATCGATAAACCGAGCCCATATCCATCAGTTCTTGACTCTTCCACTTGATAGAAACGGTCAAAAACTTTTTCTAACTCCTCAGCTTCCATCCCGATTCCATGATCTACAATCTGAATCTCAGCCTTCTCTGCAGTGGATACGAGGCTGACTTCAATTTGATCCTCGCTGTATTTTCGCGCATTATCCATAAAAATATAAATAAGCTGCTTCAGTTTTTGCTCATCTGTGTCGATGGTTACATCCACTGCTGCCTTTGTAATTACATCCCGGTGGTAAGCTTTTTCAAAGGATGAAACCGTCGAGTGTAATAATGGAAGCAACTGTTTCGATACTATGGTCACGTTCCAATGTTCTTCCTGTTTAGCTAATAAAAGCAACTGTTGCGTCAAATCACGCATCCGCTTTGCTTCTGAGTGAATCGCATCAACTGATTCCTGAAAAAGCTCTTCATCCTGTTTTCCGCGTCGTTTCAAAAGACTGGAATAAGATTCGATGACAGTCAACGGGGTTTTCAACTCATGGGAAGCATTTGAAACGAATTGTTCCTGTTTATGATAATTCTCTTCTAACTGATCAATCATATCATTGAACGCATTCGCCATTTGGTGCAACTCATCCTTTGACTTCCCTTGCGTGTCAATACGTTTAAACCTTCCACTCCCCCGGATTTGCTGCATCGTATCGATTAATGAAGCAATCGGCTTTGTGATCAAATTGCTGAGAAGGCGGGCAGAAATGAAGAGGGGAAGAATCGCCAAAACCGTAACTATGACCAGAACCAGCCGCAGAATATCGAGATTCTCCGCTGACGTTTCTAAACTTTGTGTCAACTGCAAAGCGGCCACTTCACCTTCCGACCAAATGATCGGGATAGAAACGAAACTATGGGGAGTCCCCTCATAGCTTTCTATTTCCGCTTGTTCTTGTGGGTGAAAATCGTAAGCCTGCTCCAGCAGATATTGTTGATTTCCTTCTGCAATACTTTCAGCTTGTCCATTTTGCCGGACAATCCGAATCATTCCATTCGCCGGTACGTAAGCACGCAACAGCTCAGAAGAAGGAACCGTCGTTTGATTTTCAGTCACCCCTGAGACGATGCGCTCCGCTTCCTCCCGGGTTTGCTCTAGATCACTCTCATAAATGATATGACTAAATGAAAAATAGACCGCTCCACTGACTAAAAGGAGGAGAACTATGAATAGCGCTGTCGTGTACACATGAATTTTATTACTCAGTTTCATTGCGGATCCTTCAGCACATAGCCGACGCCTCTCACTGTATGAATCAGCTTCGGCTCATAGTGCTTATCGATTTTATTCCGTAAATACCTGACATACACATCCACAATGTTCGTGTCACCATAGTAATCATAGCCCCAAACCCCATCTAGAAGTTGATCGCGATTCAGCACCTGCCGCTTATTTTTCAGCAAATATACAAGTAATGAAAACTCTTTGGCGGTCAGCTCAATAGAGTCATCTCCGCGATGGACTTCATGAGTTCCCGTATTCACATGAAGATTGGCCACCTTCATGCCTTCTTTCTGCTCAGGATTTGTCCGTAAAGCAACACGGATTCTAGCCAGTAATTCCTCAAACTCGAACGGCTTTGTCACATAATCATTCGCCCCAAGGTCGAGACCTGTCACCTTATCCTCAACCGCATCTTTTGCCGTCAGCATAATTACTGGTGTTTGCTCATCTCCTGATCGGATTCTGCGCAATACATCTGTTCCACTCAAACCAGGCAGCATGACATCAAGCAAAACCAGATCCCACTTTTGTTCCCTGAAAAGCTGCATGCCATCCAGTCCGTCATGCGCTTTTGCAACCTGATACCCCTCATACGTGAGCTCAAGTTCTAATACACGTGCGATTTTCTTTTCGTCTTCTATGACAAGAATGTTCGGTTTGCTCAAAGCTTATCCCTCATTTTTTTCAGCATTTGTTATGGCTATTTTAGCATAGAACGTTTCGTACTGATGACAAGGTAAGTTGGCTGAAGAGCGCATTGCGGGGTCGTACTGGAGCAGGGTATTTTTTTGCGGCTGCTCCAAGGTTTTCGCGCTCTCCCCGATTTCATTGCTCTCACGCCGGTGCCCCCATTGTGCGCAAGAAAAAAGCGATCCCTTCAATCAGAGATCGCCTTCCTATTATTTCGGTCTAGGTTCTGCTTCCATCAGCAAATCGACAAGGTGGACCGAATCTATTTCCCTACTCAAGCCTTCACGCTCAATCCCCAGCTTCATCTGCAATAAGCATCCAGGGTTTGAGGTCACTACGCCAGCTGGGTTCTTTCCACAAACGTCCTTCATTTTCACGTCTAAAATATCCATCGCATCTTCATAGTTGACGATGTTATAGACACCAGCAGATCCACAGCAGAATTCAGGCCGGTCAAGTTCCTTTAAAGTCAGTCCGGGAATTTGACGGATCAACTCGAGGGGTTCATTCTCTACTTTCTGGACATTTCTCAAGTGACAGGAAGGCTGATAAGTGACAGTCCGCTGCAACTCTTTTTCAAAGACGAGACCATCCATTTCCACCAATACCTCCGAAATGTCTTTCACTTTGGATACGAAGTGCAATGCACGCTCATGCCATTCCGTCCCGCTTTCAAAAAGGGCATCATATTCAATCATACGCGCCCCGCATCCCCCGGCATTATTGACGATATAATCGAAACTTTCTTCTTCGAACGCTACAATATTCTGCTTCGCAAGTTCTATGGAAGTATCGATTTTTCCTGAATGGGCATGCAGAGCGCCACAACAAGTTTGCTCCTCAGGAAAAACGACTTCTGCTCCGCTCCTCAGCAGTAATTCCATTGTATTTTGATTCGACTCAAAGAAGACGCTATCCATGATACAGCCTGTGAAAAAGCCTACTTTCGCTGCCGCAGGACGTTTTCTTACATAACGCGAGGCTCGGTCCTTACGTTTTTTCGGTGAAGGCATCGACGGCAGAGCAGCTTCAAATTCATGGATGTGGAGTGGAGCGCGCTTGGTCAGACCAAAACGCCGGGACACTTTTTGCAAACCGGAATTTTGATAGATCCATGTTGCATTCCCCAGAGACTTCATCCATTTGGATGATGGGAAGAATGATTGAAAGAAAAAGTCCTCCATTAATTTGCGCGGTTTCGGTTTCGATTTCGCTTCTTCTTCATCAATGACCTCTTTCGCTCCCTCAAAAATCGCTCCATATTGTACATTAGTCGGACACACTGTTGTACAAGCCATACAGCCGAGGCATTTCTCAATCGGTTCTTTCAAATCTTCCACGGTCGCTTTCCCTTCTGCGACCATTTTCACAAGATTGATGCGGCCGCGCGGGGAGTGGGTTTCTTTTTCCATCGTTTCATAAGTCGGACAGGCTGGCAGACAATAACCGCATTGGACGCAATCGAACGTCTTATCATAATTCAACTTTTCCTTCAGAAGTCCACTCATTTATGAAGCACCAACTTCTGCCCTTTTTCCGGAAAAATTTTACCTGGATTCATAATTCCATTAGGGTCCCAGCTATCTTTGATCCGCTTCATCATCTCGAGGCCGATTTCACCAAGTTCAAGTTCCATGAATGGTGCTTTCATAGTCCCGATGCCATGTTCTCCTGATAGCGTTCCACCTAAATCGAGTGCCGCCTGGAACATCTCTTCAACAGCAAGTTCTACCCGCTTCATTTCTTCAACATCACGTTTGTCACAGAGTACATTCGGGTGTAAATTACCGTCCCCGGCATGGCCGAATGCGACGACCTCGACATTGTATTTCTCCTTAATGTCTTGAAGGCGGTCCATAAAGTCCGGGATTTTGCTGCGGGGAACAGTGGCATCTTCGGAAACTTTCGTCGGCTTGATTTTTGCAATGGCTGGTGATACTTGTTTTCTGGCATGCCATAAACGGGCAGCCTCCTCATCACTTTTAGGAATGATTACTTCTTCAGCACCGACCTCTTGCATGATTTCTTCTATCAATTTACGTTCAATCCGCAATGTTTCCGGGTGCCCGTCAAGCTCGATAATTATGACAGCAGCAGCATCGACAGGTAAACCTACTGGCTGGAAGTTCTCAACAGCAACAATACAAGCCTGGTCCATGAACTCCATTTTCGCAGGAAGTATCCCTGATGTAAGGGTCTGGGAAATCGCTTCTCCAGCCTTTCGTACACCATCAAAGGCGACCATCATCGTTTGGACAGCTGGTGGTTTCGGCATCAATTTCAGTGTCGCTTCAACGATCACTCCCAGCGTCCCTTCAGACCCGACGATCAGCTTCGTCAAGTCTATCCCCGTGACATTTTTTATCGTCTGACCACCAGTCTGGATGATTTCGCCTTCAGGTGTGACAATCTCAAGGCCGAGGACGTGGTCTTTCGTCACCCCATACTTCAATCCCCGTGGACCTCCGGAATTCTCAGCAAGGTTTCCGCCAATCGTGGCTACATGGGCACTGCTTGGGTCTGGAGCATACATCAAGCCGTGCTCTTCGGCAGCCTTGTTGATATTACCTGTCAACACACTAGGTGCTACCGTTACCGTAAGATCGCGTGGCCTGAGGTTGATGTCAGCAGGCCACTGAGACATATCCAGTACGATTCCGCCATGGACAGGCAGTGGCCCACCACTTAAACATGTACCAGATCCGCGTGGATAAACAGGCACTTGAAATCGATTCGCTATTTTCAATACGGATGCCACTTCCCGCTTTTCTTTCACCTGGACGACGGCATCCGGTAAATATTCGCCAAAGGAAGCATCAAAGCTGTAACTGTGTCGGTCGGCAAGTGAGGTGAGCACCCTTTTTTCTGGTAAAAATTCCAACAGTTCCTTTAACCATTGTTCCATCGTGGTGGCTCCTTTCTATGATTTCGCAGACTTCGTACGTGAATTTTTCCCCTTTAAGACATCCATGACATCGGTAATTTCATGAAAATAGTCGGAAGCATCATCCCATTGTTCTGTAACCAGATTGACAAAAAGGATATCAATCATATGTAGCTGCGCCAATCTTGAGGATGTCGCCCCGCTTCTGAATGGCGCAGGAATTTCGCGGGAGGCGGAAATATATAATGGGATGTCCGCATAGGCGGTGACCGATGATTGGCCATAACGAGTCAAGCTGATCGTTTTCGCCCCTTTACGTTTAGCGATTTCCATAATCTTCGCTGTCTCAAATGTTTCGCCTGAAAAAGAAATGCCGAATACGACATCATTTTCTTCCACATTTGCAATGTTCATGGCGGCGTTATGCAAATCCGTAAACGCGGATGTCGCTTTATTCATACGGAGAAATTTCTGCTGGGCATCTTGAGCGATGATCCCTGATGCTCCCACCCCGAAAAAGTGGATTTTCTCTGCCTGTTTCAACACTTCAACCGCTTTCGACAGTGTTCGGTAATCCACAAGCTCCGTCGTTTCCTTAATCGCCTGCAAACTGTTATTCGTCATTTTTTCAACAATTGAGTCAGAAGCTTCTCCTGGTTGTATGTCACGGAACCGCGCTTCCGGTTTCTTTTGCAAATCACCTGAAATGCGCAGCTTCAATTCCTGCAGCCCTTTTAAACCAAGTGATTTACACAAGCGAATCACCGCGGCACTACTCGTTGAGCTCAATTCCCCCAACTGAGTGGCTGTACAGTGAATCGCTTCATGAGGCTGATCCAAAATAAATCCAGCAATCTTTTTTTCAGATGGCGGCAGCTTGTCTTTCATTTCATTCAGCATGACAAGTCCACCAGTCAGTGAATTCTTCATTTTTCTCACCACTCTTATCCTTTAATAGCTCCTTCTGTCATCCCTTTCACAATCCGGCGTTGGAAAATAGCGTACAAAATGATGACCGGAATGATGGCGATGACAAGACTTGCGAATAACGTTCCCCATGAATTGGTGTACTGGGTTTCATTACTGATATAATCGATCGCCAGAGCAAGCGTGTAATTTTCTTCGGATTGTAAAAAAATCAAGGCCATGAAATATTCATTCCAAAATTGAATCATGTTCATGATGGTAACGGTGATAATACCCGTGGTCGATAGTGGGGTGATGATTTTCCACAAAATGCCGTAAGGGGTCATCCCATCAATTGCAGCCGCTTCTTCCAAAGACTTTGGAATCGTTGCCATGAAACTCGTCAGTACGAATATACTGAAAGGCAGCTGGCTGACGGCATATACGATACTGAGTCCAAAAATGTTGTCTAATAAATTCAATTGCATAAGTAAAAAGAACAACGGAATCCAACCAAGAACCATCGGAATCATCATCGCAGAAATATACAACGTAAACAAGAAGCGATTGCCCCGGAACCTCATGCGCTCCAATGCATAAGACGTCGGAATAGCCATCGCCAGCGTCAACGTCGCCCCGAGGCCTGTCACGATGAAACTGTTGAAAACACTCGTATCAATATTGTAGTTGCTCCATGCATCGACGAAATTGGACAAGCTGAACGAATCCGGGAGTCCCCATGGGTTCGCATAGATTTCCGCGTTAGACTTGAATGAACCAAGAATCATCCAAAAAATCGGATACAAAACAGCCAGTGACCAAATAATCAACGGAATACGCACGATTGAACGTGAGAAAAAACTGCCTTTTTGCACTGTATTCCCCTCCTATCTTTTAATACTCCACTTTCTCTCTTCTCATTAAGAATTGCATGATCAATACCGTGATCAACGATAAAATCAATATCATGACACCGATTGTTGCGCCATAACCGAAGTTGTATTTTACGAACGCCTGCTCATATAAATACGACCCCATCACGTGTGTCGAATTATTCGGTCCACCTTTTGTCATAACCTGGACGATGATGAAAGACCCGTTCAAAGTCGTAATGATAATGTACAGAATCGATATTTTGATTTGCGGCCATATGAGTGGCAGTGTCACTTTCCAAAACTGCTGCCACTCTGTCGCCCCATCGATTTCAGCCGCTTCATAATAACTCTTCGATATATTCGATATCCCGCCCATCAACATGAGCATGAATAAACCGATTCCTGCCCAGACTGATGGTAAAACAAGACTTGGCAGCGCCCATTTCTCACTTCCGAGCCATGGTCGTGTCCAATTCTCAAGCCCAATCAGTTCCAAACCAGAATTGACCAGACCAAGACTCGGGTTATAGATGAACATCCATAGAATACCGATGACGACGACCGACATGATATTCGGGAAAAAGAAGACGATCCGATAGAATGGAGCTTCTTTGATCTTCATTTGTGTCAAAGCCACCGCGAAAAATGTAGATAAGATCATGATGCCGATGACTTTTGTCACTACAAGGAAATAGTCGTGGAGGATAGTTCTGGGGATAATGCCGTCACTGAACAGACGACGGTAATTCTCTAACCCGACGAACTCTGCCAGGGATGACGCCCCCGACCATTTGAAGAAAGAATAATAAAGCCCGTTGAATAATGGGTACAGTGTGAATACTGCAAATAATATAAACGTCGGGACGAGACAAAAAGCTAAAAATAAATTTCTTTGCCGACTCGACTGGACCATAAAAACACCTCTTTCTTATTTCTAATGTGCAAGCGCCTTGGGCAGCCCCGACAAGCATAAGCAAACCTCTGAAGTGGCGTTTTTGCCACAGCAAAGGGCTTGCTTATGACCTCGAGGGGCTAGGCGCTGGAACTGGACGATTCTAAAGTGCAAGCGTCCTGGGAGACACGACAAGCATTAGGACGGAGCTGATTTCTCTCCTGGTTACATCTGCTACGCCGATTTCAATCTCCGGTTCTGTGTCGAAAAAAACGACGCTTACCTTTCTAAAATGACAAATTACGCTGCTTTTGTAAGAAAAAGTGGAATGCGAAGACGAACTCAGCGCCTCCACATTCCACAACATTCTTACTCCTTGCTATTGCGGTATTCAGCCGCTGCTTGTTCAGCTTCTTCAACGAATTCTTCTGCTGTAATATTTCCAAGCATCAGAGAAACGAGTGAGTTGCTGATTGGAGTTTCTAATTCTGAACTCATCGGGTGAGGTTTCTGGTGAATCTGCACCTGCTCTGGATCATTGATCATGTCGTTTGCTTCAATCAAGAATGGAGGTACGTCCTCACTTGAAGACAAGTCGACACCTTGTAAATTCATGATCGCACCGGTATGTTCAGAAAAGCTTTTCGCATATTCTTTTGTAAAGACGAATTCAACAAAGGCTTTCGCCGCTTCCGGGTTCTCCGCTTGTTCTGCAATCGCTAGTGGGCGAAGGTCTGGAACAATAGCATATGGTTCGCCTTCATCCTGCATTGGGGAAGGGATGAAACCATATTCGAAATCTTCAGGCGTATCATTCGCCATTTCATTCGGGAGCCAGAATCCGACTGGAATAAATGCATTATCATGGAGTAGGAAGTTCATTTGAGATTGTGTATGGTTCAATGCACCGAAACCAGAATCAATCATCCCTTCCTGCTGCATCTTCTCGACTTTTTTCATAACATTAAGGACAGGCTCACTCGTCCAGGCTCCTTCAGCGCCTGTGATGACATCATTCAATAATTCGTCGCCACCTGCAGCACCGAATGCTGGATAGAGTGCACCGCGTAAGAAGTAGTATGGGTATTGACCTGTCGTTACGAAAGGTTCAATACCTTCATCTTCTTTGATTTGACTCATAGTATCCATAAAGCTTGGAAAATCGGTCGGAACTTCCCAATCATTTTCCTCGAACCATGCGTTGTCATACCAAGTTCCCCATGTATCGAATACCAATGGCAGACTGTAAATCTCCCCATCGTATGTCGCCGGGTCGACAATGAAGCTTTCACTTAAAGCAGAACCATCTTCAAGCTCGACACCATCCATCCATTCAGTCAAATTCATCAACTGACCGTCTTCCACCATTTGCGTTTCACTGGACCCTGCACCATCGATGTAAACGACATCTGGTGGGTCATCGGATACCCAGCGGGACCGCATTTCCTCATTAATATTAGGACCTGCATGTTCGGTAATCGTCACGTCCGGATATTTTTCCTGAAAATCACCAATGACTTCTTTCCACCAGGAGTCTCCATACCCTCCGACAAAGTACTGGATTTCCAGTTCCCCTGAGATTTCACCTGATTCTCCTGAATCTGAATTTTCATCCGAAGTCGTCTCGTCCTCTGTTCCTTCACTATCCGTTTCATCCGTACCCGCTCCCGGAGCACAACCTGCTAACAAAACGAATGTGAACAGGATCCCCAACATCAACCAAGCAGATGTTTTCCGCCACATGCTCAACATAAGCTCCCCCTTTTGATTGAAAAATTTATTTGAAACCATCGTGTGGTATTCAAATCAAGATTGTAATTCTATTGCCATACGAAGCTGGCCATCACTTTTTTCCAAAAGCTCTGCTGCTTTCTCATAAGATACATTACGCTTTAACATCACAATCGCAGGCTTAACCTGCAAATCCGCTTCCTGCAGCGCTTGTTCAGCTTCTTCATAACTTGCGTCCGTGCATTCCATGAGGATGCTTTTTGCCCGCTCGCGTAATTTATAGTTGCTAGCATGAACATCGACCATCAAATTCTCATATACCTTTCCAAGCTGGACCATCGCTGTCGTACTCATCATGTTCAAGACCATCTTGTGAGCAGTCGCTGACTTCAACCGTGTCGATCCTGTCAGCACTTCCGGTCCGACAATGACTTCGATCGGACACTCAGCGAAAGAACTGATTTCAGATTTATGGTTACATGAAAGGGAAATAGTGTAGGCCCCTTTCCGACGACCATATTTCAAAGCCCCGATTGGATAAGGGGTACGACCGCTTGCTGTAATTCCGACAATCACATCTTCAGGTGTAACCTTTTTTTGCTGCAGATCCAATTCACCTTGTTTTTCGTCATCTTCGGAATTTTCCCTGGCTTTTGTGAATGCCTCTCCTCCACCGGCCATCACTGCCTGAACCATATCCGGATCTGCCATGAACGTCGGCGGACATTCGGAGGCATCGAGAATACCGATCCGGCCACTAGTTCCTGCACCTACATAAAATAATCGGCCGCCATCTTTCAGTGCTTTGGTAATTTGCTTAACGGCCACTGTCACAGATGGCAGTACTCGTTTGACAGCTTCCGCCACCTTGTAATCCTCTTCGTTCATGACAGCCAGGATTTCTGCCGTCGTCATTTGGTCCATCTTTTTCGTACGATCGTTCCTTTGTTCTGTCGTTAAATATGCCAATGAATCAGTCATTTTCTACACCACCTTCTTTCCTTATCTGTGCCAGCAACGCCGCCCCGAACTCCGGAGGGGCATAGGGCTCTGTGAAAACTCCTAAATTTCTTTGGTGGATCTGGTCGATGAAATATTCTTTAATTATCGCAGAATGTTTAAAGATGGATCCCGCTGCTGTCACAGGGGTTGTTGGGGCAAACCCATTCACTGCTAGAGTTTCGACATGAAGCACCAGCTCCTCTGCTGCTTCCGTGAGGATTTTCACGGCCACTTCATCTTTTTGCTCAGAGGCTTTGATGACACTTTCAGCTAAGCGGGCGATTTCATGTTTTTCATGAGTTCGACTGTATATGTACCGGACTAGCTGCCTGGGGTCTTCCAGCTTCAACTTTTGCAAAACCAGTTCGGTGATTATCGTTTCCGGCCCGCGTCCATCTGCTGCCTTCGCTATTGATGATAGCGCTTTCAAAGATAAATAATATCCGCTGCCTTCATCTCCTAGCAAATGCCCCCATCCGCCACATCGATGAATCTTCCCTGATTGATTGACTCCAATAGCATTCGATCCTGTTCCTGCAACGACGAGAATTCCTTCATATGTATTCGGTAAAAGGGACCCCCTCCATGCAGCTAAACTATCTGATCCGACAAATAAATTACAATTTTCAGACAATTTAAGGTTTAAAAAAATTGTCCCCACTATCCTGGACATTTCTGTTTCATCTTCAGCACGCCCAATACCTGCAAGACCTAATCCGACACCGGTCAGTTCAGAAGGAGCGATGGAATATTGCTGCATCCCTTTTCTTATGAGTGCTTCAAGACGAACACCCGCCTCTTGAAAACCAATGACATGAGGATTCGTGCCCTCGCCCGTTACGACCATCGGTTTCTCCGGCATTTCGTTACGATCGGCTTCAAGAAAAAGACAGGTCGTCTTCGTCCCACCACCATCGACACCAATCACATAACTCATTGATTTCCTCCCAATGATTTCTTGTTTTAATTATAGATTCTCTGAATTTTTATGTCAATGAATAGTTTTGTATTCTGTAATATTATTTCAAAAAATTGTCCAGTTCTGTCGAAAATCAGTAGTGAACCCGGCGCATACTATCAGTTCCTTGACACGTCTTTCAATATTTTCAGCAGGCAGACTTGTATAATTTTTGCTTCAACATACAAAGTCCTGAAAACATGACATTACGCAAAACAGCCTAAGACTAGTCAACATGAATGGAAATCAGGTATGTTAGAGATAGCTAGTATTATACAGGAGGTGCTCCATCGATCTATGAACAGACAACACCCTTTCAAAGTCGCATCCATCCAATACAATCCAAAACTTAACCGCCGAAATGCAAATATACGTGAACTCAAGTCCCTCGTCCGACAAGCTGCTGAAAATGGAGCAAAGCTGATTGTAACTCCTGAAATGTCGACGACTGGCTATCACTACCTGGACCGCTCTGCTATCAGCACTTATGTGGATACCATTCCAGGCCTTACGACAGACCATTTTTCCGAAGTGGCCAAAGAATACGGATGCTATATCGTCGTCGGGATGGCCGAAGAAGATCTGGAAACAGGACTTTATTACAACTCCTCCGCACTTGTCGGGCCTGATGGATATATCGGCAAGTACAGGAAAATCCACCAGTGGGTCGTCGAGAATTATTGGTCCTGCTGGGGTGACATCGGCTGCCCTGTATACGAAACAGAAATCGGTAACATCTCGATGATCATTTGCCAGGATTCCACCTATTTAGAGTCGGCACGCCTTGCAGCAGTCAACGGGGCAGACATCTTGTGTTTCCCTACGAACTCATCCAGTGCGTCGATTTCCATGCTGCAGCATTGGTCAGAAATGAACGGTCTATATGTAGTCAGCGCGAACCGCACAGATAAAGAAGAGGATTTCCAAATGATCGGGGCGAGCGCTGTCTGGTCGCCACATGGTGAGAAATTGGCAGAAGCTCCTGTCTCACGGGCAGAGGATGGAACGGATGATTACATTTTATATAGTGAAATCGATCCCTCTCAATACGATAACCCTGGAAAAGACCGGCTTCTCCAAAGACGGATGGATTCTTATAAGGACCTGATGCTATTTCTTGGTCCATGGGATTATACAAAAAATACCCAGTCCAGGCATGTCAAAGCCGCTGCTATTCAATATGAACCAGAAGTAGGGAACAAAGAAGCGAACTTAAAAAAAGTGAAACAGCTGATTGAAAAGAAAGTAGACGAAGGCGTTCATTTAATCGTCCTTCCAGAACTATCCCTGATTGGCCCAGTGAAAACGAGGAAAAACAGGATATCCATGAGTACGCAGAAACAGATGACGGTTCAACTGTGAAAGAAATGAAGCGAATCGCCCAGGAAATGGATGCCCATATCGTATTCGGCTTTGCCGAAAAGGAATTGCCTCATTACTACAATTCAGCCATCTTGATCAACCCTGAAGGGGAAGTCATCGGCAAACACAGAAAGATCCATTTGGACGAATGGGATGAAAAGTGGGCGACCCCAGGGGATAAGATATCGATTACACCTGTGAACGGTTTCGGCAGAATTGGAATGATGATCGGCTCTGATGCTCTTTTTCCAGAAGTCGCAAGCGTGCTCGCTGTCAAAAGAGCGGATATGATTTGTATTCCGACAAGCTGGAACGGCAAATACGGAACTGAATTATCAATGAATCAGGAGATGTTCGCAAAACCATATCCGAACGGTACCGTTTCCACCTGGGACGCTGTGGCCAAAGGGGCTCAAGCGTACACGATCGTCGCTAACTTTGTCGGCACGGATACGCAGTATAGAGGAAGAAGCGCGATCTACAACCTGGACCAGAACTACACCGAAGATGAAACAGTCATTGCATCTGAAACGGAAGAAACAGTATTGATCAACGCGTTCCATACAATGAAAACGGATTGGTGGCTCGATCAAGAGAAGCTGATCCTGACAAGAAGGACGGCATTCTACAAGCCGCTTGTCACGAGAGAGCCTCCATTCTTTTAAACTGAATGGAAAAAACCCGCCTTAGCGCGGGTTTTTTCTTTTGTGCGTGAGTTTGGACAGATTATCAATAGGTTAGGCATGATTATGAAATGGTTCAGCAAGATTTCTGCGAAGAATGGGTGAATTATTGAATAGTGCGGCATGATATCACTGAAGTTCGGCTTAATCACTGATTTGGTGATTGTTTCCACCTCAAGCCATCCAGAATTTGGATGGCTTGAGGTGGAAGTAAGGTGGAAACATATGGTAATCACAAAAATAGAAGCTGCCTTTTTAATCAAGGCAGCTTCCGAATTTATGCAGATAATCGTTCTTCTTTGCGCTTTTCGCCTTTCAAACGGAATGGTGCCGTAATGATAGCAAAAATGAGGAAAAGCCCCATGAATCCGATTAAACGATAGGTAAACGCTACTAGTTCTGTAAACCCAACAAAGCTGAGCCCAAAGGCCACGAGACCGGTTATAAGCACAAACTTCTTATGTTTGCTTGTGCCGACGGTGGTAAAGCGGGCAGCAAAGGAGAAGAACATGCTGACTGCTGTGTTGAAGACCATCCCGAACAGCACAATGGAATAGAAAGTGGCAAGGACTGGTGATAGTTCATCGACAAGGGCAAGAATCGGCATATCAAAGGCTGCTACCGTATCAACTTTCGAGAAAATCGCCAGGTGACTCAAAACGATCATGATACCTAAACCGAGTCCACCAAGCAGTCCCCCTAATGAAGCTACTCTTTCATCTTTTTCACTTCCTCCCATAAGCAGAGCCATGGAAGCACCTACCGCAACATTAAAAGAAACGTAATTGATTGCAGATATAAACCAGTTGGAGAGCACAGATGGCTGCTCCACCGCTACAGGGTTCAGCTGACTGAAGGTCTGATCCATTGTCAGCAGACTGTAAACAGAAATGATAAGTACCGTTATGATTAAAAAAGGTGTGATACTTCCGATAATATTCACCACTTTATCAACATTCATCATAATAGTCGCGATAACGATGACACTCATGAAAATGATCCCGACTAGTGGGGTTAAACCGAATTGCTGGCTGGGAATGGATCCTGCTCCTGCAATCATGACGACACCAACACCGAATAATGTGAAAATGATGACATAGTCGACGATCATGCCAAGGTATTTGTTCCCACTAACTCGATAGACTGCCTCTTTATGTGAAGTAGCTTTTGTCCTGGTTCCGAGCTTGACGAGCATCATCCCCATGTAGGCAAACAATGCCGTTGCGATAACCGTTCCAATGGTTCCCATATATCCGAAACTCGTAAAATATTGCAAAATTTCCTGCCCTGATGCAAATCCAGCACCGACAATGATTCCTATAAATGCGCTCGCGATTCTAAGTATCTTTTTCATTCGAAAATCCTCCTCATGTCTGTGGTGTGTGCTGCTCTCTTGCTCTTCGTAAAACGCTTTCATATGAAAGGAGCGAATCCAGCGTATCATGAATGCGCTTTCTCCGGTTTGGTAGATTCCACAAATCCCCTTCCCTATATTCGTTCAATCAGACGAATACATCAATAGGAAAAATGGATGCTTCTATGTAATGATCAATGATAGTATAGGAATATACACTTAATAAGGAGTACCGTTATGAAACATTCATCACGTCTAACATATGCTTATAAAGATTCCATAGATTCCCCTGAAGGTCTGGCTGACAGCATTGCGGAGTGCCTGGGATGTCCGGTTACCATTGAAGATGCCAACCACCGGATCGTTTCCTACAGCAAGCATGAAACAAATGTAGATAAAGCGCGCACAGCCACAATTATGAGACGGAAGGTTCCTGAACATGTCATCAACGGCTTGTGGAAACACGGAATCATGTCCAAACTGTTCGAGGGTGATCAGCCCCAAGTTGTCGAAAAGATCGAAGACATCGGACTTGGCAACCGTTTAGCTATATCAGTTCGGAAAAACAATGAAATCCTCGGTTTCATTTGGGCGCAAACGAACGGCTTGGCTGTGAACTCCGACCATTTAGCAGAGATGAAGGAAGCCTCTCAATTGGTCAGCCACCACTTGCTTCGCCAACAGGCAAAAAAGAAGAAAACCGAAGAAAATCGTAAGGAGTTTTTCTGGCAGCTGTTGACGGGAGCTCTGCAAAATCAGTCTGAAATCAAGCGGCTCGGCAAGAAGTTTCATATGAATTTACAAGGCCAGCTTTGCGTAGCTGTCTTTGAATTCACAGAAGAAATGAGTCAGGCTGTTGAACGCCATGCCTATTATTTGACTGAGACCCTCCATCAATCAAGGATTGTCAGCCGGATTTTCGACGATCAGCAGCTGATTCTTCTGGTCAGGACGGATAACCAGGAAGATGCGAACGAAATGAATCAAGCCTTCATTCGTGAATTCACCCAAAAGATGAAGGAACGGCTGCATTTCGAAGACTTGAAAGGGGCTTTCGGATTAATCTATGATTCTCCCCTAATGATCAGTGACAGCTATAAGCAGGCCTTGAAAGTATTGGAATTGAAAGAACAATTTCCGGATGGCCTACAGAATGCCGACAACTATCAAGACCTCGGGGTTTATCAGTTCATCAATGAGTTGGCAGCTCTGCAAAAACGGGAAAACTATAAAAACGATGCCCTTCTCCATATCAAAGCCTACGATGACCGGAATAATTCCATGCTGCTGGAGACATTGAAAGTCTTTTTAGATAAAAACAGCAATGTCCATCAAGCGGCTGCCCATATGCACATTCATACAAACACATTGAACTATCGTTTGAAACGCATTAAAGAGATTGGCAACATCGACTTCAAGGATACGAATCAAAAAACGATGCTTTACCTGGATTTAATGATCTACGAAAGCGAGCAGGAGGGTTTGTGAAATTTCACAAATCCCCCTGTGTATTTTTTCGTTTTCACCTAAACAAAAATTTCCCACGGCGGGCTATACTTTTCGTACAAACAATTTGAAAGGTGGACGTTCCCCATGATCATCGGAATTCCGAAAGAAATAAAAAACAATGAAAACCGCGTAGCGATTACGCCTTCTGGTGTCGTCAATCTCATTAAAGCTGGCCACACAATCCGAATCGAAACTCAAGCAGGCTTCGGCAGTAACTTTACCGACGAGGAATATCAAAACGCTGGTGCTGAAACTGTTGAAACCGCTTCCGATATCTGGTCAAATTCTGAAATGGTGATGAAAGTAAAAGAACCCCTTCCGTCGGAATACGCTTATTTCCGCAAAGGACTCATTCTGTTCACATACCTTCACTTGGCCGCCGAACCTGAACTGACAAAAGCGTTAGTGGAAAACGGCGTCACAGCTATCGCATATGAAACGGTAACCGTTGATAACAAATTGCCACTCCTCACACCTATGAGTGAAGTCGCAGGTCGTATGGCTACACAGGTTGGTGCGCAATATCTTGAAAAATCTTTTGGGGGAAAAGGAATTTTATTAAGTGGTGTTCCAGGAGTTTCCCGTGGAAAAGTCGTCATCATTGGTGGAGGAATCGTCGGAACCAATGCAGCGAAGATCGCCATCGGTCTTGGTGCTCACGTCACCATTTTGGACTTGAACCCGAACCGTCTCCGTGAACTGGACGATCAGTTCGGTGCAGATGTCCAAACATTGATGTCCAACCCATTCAACATCGCTGAATCTGTTAAAGAGGCAGACCTTGTCGTCGGTGCCGTACTCATTCCAGGAGCTAAAGCACCGAAACTGGTCACAGAAGATATGGTGAAAGAAATGAAAGCAGGCTCTGTCATCGTGGACGTAGCCATCGACCAGGGTGGAAACTTTGAAACGGTCGATCATATTACAACACATGACGATCCTATTTATGAAAAACACGGCGTCCTGCATTATGCCGTAGCTAATATTCCTGGCGCTGTTCCACGTACATCTACAATCGCCCTTACAAATGTCACGATTCCTTATGCTTTGCAAATCGCTTCCAAAGGAGTGAATAAAGCTGTCGAGGATAATAAGGCGATTGAAGCAGGCGTCAATACAGTGAATGGTCATTTGACTTATGAAGCTGTTGCCCGTGATCTTGGTTATGAGTATCAGCCGGTTCGTGAGGCGCTTCAATCTCTTGCACACGTTTGATTCATGCAGCTCCTCCATCTTTATGGAGGAGCTGTTTTTCTAAGGATTTTTAATAGCTGGCCTCTTGAAGGCACGATTTCTAAATTTTATTGTGAATTAGGGCTGCGGGAAACGATTCGCTTTCCGTGGGCGTGCGCTGAGCCTCCTCAGGCCTACGCCTTCCGGGTCTCATCTAACCCGTGTATCCCACAGGAGTCTCACCGTTTCCCTCCGCCCCTACCATAGTGCATCTCTGCATTTGACCAGTCTGCTACCATTGGTGGAATGCCACCGTACTATTGAGGCATTAATCTCATGAAAAGAAAGAGAAGGTACACTTTCCTAGGGATTCCATGTCCTCACACATAGCGAACTCAACTATTGATGAACGCTGATCTTTAATGTTGAGGGGTTTCTTGGAATGAAATGAATTCACAGAGAACGAAAATTTAACAAGGGCTTTTAAGAAAGGGGCGTTTTCATCATGAAAAACTATCGTCCGACGTGGGCGGAGGTGTCGTTAAAGGCACTCACACATAATGTGAAAGCATTAAAGCATTACATAAATAAGGATTGTCAGCTGATGGCAGTTGTAAAAGCGGATGCGTATGGGCATGGGCTCATTGAATCTGCAAAGGTGATGATGGAAACAGGCGCAGACCGGCTGGGGGTCGCCTTAGTGGAGGAAGCTATTCAACTGAGGCAGGCGGGATTTGAGGTGCCTATCCTTATCTTTGGCTATACACCTAAAGAAGCTGTTCGGGAAGCTGCCGAACATGAGCTTACTTTGACCGTTTTTACAGAGGAAGTGCTCAGAGAGGTCGTCCATGTTGCGGAATCTATGAAAAAAAGGGTGAACATTCATATTAAAATCGACAGTGGCATGCACAGGATCGGCCTTAAGCATCCCCAAGACGTTCTCTTATTGCTAGAGAAAAACACTTCTTCTTTCGTGCATGTGGAAGGAGTATTCACACACTTTTCCGATGCCGATAACGAAGACCCTGCTTATACAGAACAGCAATTTCATGACTTTTTGAATGTGATTGAGGAGATTGAAAAGCAGTATGGCGCGGTTCCGGTCAAACACTGCTGTAATAGTGCAGCAACCATCGCTTTTCCACACATGCATATGGACATGGTCAGAGTAGGAATCAGTTTATATGGGCTTCACCCAGCAGAGCATATGATAGAAATGCTTCCATTGCAGCAAGTGATGAGTCTGAAAACCAAACCTGTCATGATTAAAACAGTCCTTCCCGGCGAACCGATCAGTTATGGGAGATCCTATCAACCTGCAAAACCATCTACAGTGGCTACCGTCCCTATCGGATACGGGGATGGCCTTCCCCGTGCCCTGTCCAATCGAGGGAACGTCATTGTAGTTGGACAAAAAGCTCCTATTGTCGGAAAAGTGTGTATGGACCAAACGATGATCGACGTGACTTCCATAATGGAAGAAATGCAAGATACTGAATACACTTTCTTCGGAGATCCGAATCAAGGCCATATCTCTCTCCAGGAAGTAGCTGACCAACTCGACACCATCCACTATGAGATCACTTGCCAAATCGGTCAGCGCGTACCCAGAATATACACTTGATATGTATTTCTCCCTCAAGTGAACCAGTATTTTCCACCTCAAGCAATCCATTTTTTTACATATATTAAAGGACTTTGATCATTTCCCTGACCGCTTCCGTTAAATCTGTTTGCGACCAGCTGGGCAGATTTCCATGCTGGATCGCCAACTCATGTGAAGCAGGGAGATGGATAAATCCTGCAGGAACATCCTCATCCAATTTTCTAAAGTTGTAGATTGCTTGATACATTACATGGTTACACAAATAAGTTCCGGCGGTATTTGAAATCTCAGCAGGATACCCTTTATTGTTTAACCCTTCGACCAATACTTTGATCGGTAAAGTGGAAAACACTCCATCGGGTCCTCCTGCTATGATCGGATCACCATCAGGAGTATTTCCTTCATTATCATTTTCTTTACTGGCATTGCAGTTTATGGCGATCCGCTCCGGGGTGACTTTATGCCTCCCTGCTGCAAGACCTAAAGATAGAACAGCATCTGGTTGTACCTTCTCTATGAAGCTGACCATTTCCTCTCCGGATTCATTGTAATCCACAGCTAGAATCTTCCCATTGATAAGGTAATCGTTTATCATCTCTCCATTTAATGTTTCCACAATTTCTTTGGTTGGATTGACAGCAAAATCTAAAAAAGGTTCAAACCCTGTCAGTAATAATGTTTTCATAACATCTTGCCTCCTTTTAAAACGCAATTTTCAATATGAACCTGGCCAAACATTTCAAAAGACTGTGACAAAAGTATTTTTTCGCTAGAAAACCCGAACGAATTCGGAGTCTACTGAAGAACTGCAACATTCTGAATTATCAAGCAAAGAAAAAGCCGTGTAGGACGATTTTCTCGTTCAACTCGGCTTCTTTATTGCGATGAAATATTCGGGTTCGTACTCCTCCAAGAGCATTAATATTCGTTTTATAGGGAGAGTGAATATCGCCAACGGGCCAATCATTCTTTTAGAAGCGCCTCGTTGCTTCCACGATGAGCGTTCGGTGGTGACGCCTGCGGGAACAGCGCGAGCCGAAGATCCACTTGGTCAAGTGGTCTTCTTGACCAAGTTAGCTGAGGCCGTGCCCGCGACAAGCATCCACCGACAAGCGATTCGTAAAAAGCAACAACAAACGTTAACAGCTGCTCTTGATTGAAAAGGTTTTTCAGTGGCCAACGAATTCGTCCGGGTTTTCTTTGTGAATCTATTAATGCAAATGCTGCTCCAACAACATCTGATCCATTCCACCCTATTGTTCCTCTTTTCCAGTGGCAGTTATCGTTTTGTTCCAGCTTCAAAAAAACGATCAAGTATGGCCAAGAAAAACTGCTCCATAAATGAGCGATCCTAAAATAACGAACGCAGGGTGCACTTTCACTTTTTCCAGTAATATAAAACTTACAACAATCAAAAAGCCGGTCTGCCAAACACCACTCGAGTCATACGAAGTTCTGAAAAACTGAAAAGCCATAAGGCCGAGTAAGACAGCGATGGCTGGACGGATCAAGTTGGTCATTTTCTTCACTTTCGGTGAATTCTTGAATTTTGCTAGCAGACTGAGCAGCAGGATCATCAGAATCAAAGACGGCGCGACGGTTGCAAACACTCCAACTACAGCTCCTAAAACACCTGCTTGCTGATAGCCGATGAACCCGGCCATTTTTGTAGCGATCGGGCCCGGGAGAGCGTTGGCCATTGCCAGCATTTCACTGAATTCGGTCACTGTCATCCACCCGAAACGATCCACCACTTCATTTTCCACTAATGGAATAGAAGCAGGTCCTCCCCCATAACCAAGGACACCTGGAATGAAAAAGGCGACAAATATTTTCCATATCATGATGAGGATGCCTCCTTCGGTTTAGAGGATTCCACTTTTTTGGACGGACTCACCAGGGCGTATAATAATAATGCAAAAATGAGGATGCCGGGATGGACATTTCCCCATTCCATAAGCGCAAGCGATCCTAATCCGAGGATCGCTGTAACCATCCATCCCATATTCACCTTTGCTTTTTTGAAAAAATCATAGGTAAGCTTAGCTAACATTACACCGACCACAGGGACGACAGCATTAGTCATCCCATTCACCCAAGGCTGTTCTCGAAAACTGTTCAAAGAGGTGATCAAGACGATCATAATGATGATCGTTGGTAAAATCGTCGCTAAAATTGCGTTCAGCATTCCGATGACTCCCGACACACGATAGCCGATGTACCCGGCCATTTTCGTCGCGATCGGTCCAGGAAGTGAATTTCCCAAAGCCAGGACGTCACTGAAATCATCGTCACTCAGCCATTCGTATTTGTCTACGACTTCTTTATGTACGAGCGGAATGGACGATGGACCTCCTCCATAGCCAAGCATTCCCACTCGAAAAAAAGCGATAAAGAGGTTCCATTGCTGCATTCGCTCATCTCCTTTCCAATCCGCCATGCACTCCTAAAAAGCAGCGATGGTGCCATCTGTTCTCGATTCTGTTCCGCCATACAAAGTCCCCGTATCAGGGTCGCGCCATATGATTTGCCCTCTGCCGAATGCACCCGTCTCCAACTGTACTTCAATTTTATGGCCTTTTCTAGCTAAAGCTTCTGCTACGTGTTTCGGAAAATGCGGCTCTACCCATACACTTTTGTCTTTCATCCACTGCCACCTTGGAGCATCCAGAGCCGCCTGTGGATTCAAGTGAAAATCGACCGTATTCATAGCTACTTGTACATGACCCTGTGGCTGCATAAACCCTCCCATGACTCCGAACGGGCCGACCGGTTGGTCACCTTTTGTCAGAAAGCCAGGGATAATGGTGTGATAAGAACGTTTTCCACCGGCGAGTGCATTGGCATGATCGGGATCAAGGGAAAAGTTGTGCCCTCTGTTCTGCAGTGCAATTCCGGTACCTGGCACGACCAACCCGGACCCAAAACCCATGTAGTTGCTTTGGATGAAAGAAACCATGTTACCTTCATCATCAGCCGTCGCTAAATAGACCGTCCCACCACTAGGCGGTGTTCCTGCCTCCGGCGTCAGTGCTTCTTCTCCAATCAACCCTCTTCGTTCTGTGGCATAGTCTTCATTCAATAATTCTTCAGCTTTTACACTCATATGTTTTTCATCCGCTACATATTTTTCCCCATCAGCAAACGCTAATTTCATCGCTTCGATCTGTTTATGATACGTATCGACAGATTCTTTATCCATATAGTCGAATCCCTTCAACATATTGAGCGCGGATAGAGCAACGATGCCCTGGCCGTTCGGTGGGATCTCCCAAACGTTGTAACCTTTATAGTCCACAGAAATCGGCTCCACCCATTCCGGTTTATAATCAGCTAAATCTTTTTTCGATATGTATCCATTATGTTTTTTAGAAAATTGGTCGATCGCTGCCGCAAGCTCACCATTGTAGAAAGCTTCACCTTTCGTTTCAGCGATTTTTTTCAATGTACTTGCATGGCCCTCTGATTTCCACACTTCTCCGATTTTTGGCGCTTTCCCATTCGGGGCGAACGTATCGAACCAGGAAGTGAATTCTTCACCACTGAGTACTTCCTTGAACTTGTTTGCAGCCATCGACCAGAATTTCCCTAACACAGGAGAAATCGGGAACCCTTCTTCTGCGTACTTTATAGCAGGAGCGAGCAATTCTTTGAATGGAAGTTTTCCGAAACGATTGGAAAGCTCCGCCCATGTACCAGGGGCCCCGGGGACAGTGACAGGCGTGAAGCCGTATTTCGGTATTTCTTCATAACCTTGTTTTTTCAACGCATCGATGGAAATGGATGAAGGAGAATGTCCGCTCCCATTCAGTCCATAAAGCTTATCTTTCACCCAAACGAGGGCAAACGCATCGCTTCCTATTCCATTGGAGGTCGGCTCGACAACAGTCAAAGTCGCTGCTGTTGCAATGGCTGCATCAATTGCGTTTCCGCCTTTTTGTAAAATCGACAGACCTGCTTGGGCTGCTAGGGGCTGAGAGGTCGCGACCATGCCATTATGTGCAACGGTCGTATGTCTTGGCGTGTGATATGGATTATAGAGATGATCTAAATGCTTCATATAAACTTCCCTTTCCATTTTTTGATTTTTATTATTTTAAATTTTGTTATTGCTTTTCCACAAGAGGTTTAATGAAGACTTGATTTCGAGATTTAAAGGAGATTCGGGGCTGCTGGGAACAACTCGCTTTCCGCGGGAGCGCGCTGAGCCTCCTCAGGCATAATGCCTTCCGGGGTCTCACCAAGCACTCTTTTCCCGCAGGAGTCTCGTCGTTCCCCTCCGCCCCTTACGATATTCATTTCTCGAAATCGTTTTAGGGTAACCTGCACTTTATTTGTCGGAAGGGATGATAGCTTTTTCATTCTCAAAAGTTCCCTCCAATCAGATGTGGTTTCGAGATTCTTCCAATATTATGGTGAGAGGGAAAACGGTGAGACTCCTGTGGGATGAACATGATCGGTGTGATCCCGGAAGGCGAAGCCTGAGGAAGCACACCACATGCCCACGGAAAGCGATCCGTTTTCCCTCCCACCATCTTTCACACACAAAAGCTCGAAACTAAGCCTTCCGGATATGTTACCTTTTGCTTATACTTCATGACAGGCGACATAGTGGCCTTCTTCCACTTCCCTCCAAGCTGGTATTTCCTGTCGGCAGCGCTCGTGGGCCAAAGGGCAGCGAGTGTGGAAAGGACAACCACTAGGGTAGTCAGCCGCATTCGGCAGCTCACCTCTTAGGCGGATCCGCTCTTTTTTCTTCCCTACGACAGGTCGGGGAATGGCAGATAAAAGCGCCTTCGTGTATGGATGCAAAGGATTGGAGAAGAGTTGATCTGATGAGGCTAACTCTGCCGTTGCCCCCAAATACATCACCAGCACACGGTTGGATATATGCTTGACAACACCTAAATCATGAGAAATGAATAAGTATGTGAGCTGGTGTGATTTTTGAAGTTCCTTTAATAGCTGGATGATTTGAGCCTGGACAGATACATCAAGGGCTGAGACCGCTTCATCACATATAATCAGAGAAGGGTTCAAGGAGACGGCCCTTGCTATACCGATCCTCTGCCTCTGCCCTCCACTGAATTCGTGCGGATATCTTTCCGCATGTTCTTCTTTCAAACCCACCTCGACTAAAAGCTTTTTGACCCTCTCTTTTCTATCGGCCTTATTCAACTTGGTATGAATGACAAAAGCCTCTTCAAGAGCATCGCCGATCCGCTGTCTTGGATTCAAGGAAGCATACGGGTCTTGAAAAATCATTTGCATTTCTTTTTTATATTTTTTCAATTCTCGATCTGACAAGCCGCCGATTTCTTCCCCACGGAACTTGATCGAACCATCTGTCAAACTTTCTAAACCAAGAATCGTCCGGCCGAAAGTGGACTTTCCACACCCTGATTCCCCAACAATCCCAAGGGTCTCCCCTTCCATGACATCGACAGAAACGTTCTCTACTGCCTGGACATTCGAGACTGTGCGCTTAAGGAAGCCGCTTTTGACAGGAAAATACTTTCTCACTTGATTGACTTCAAGAATAGGCTTTTTGACGGGATTCATTTGAAGCCACCTCCTCGTGTAACCAGCATTTAGACTTATGTTGATCCGTTTTTTGAAAATAGGGCGGCTCTTCCATCTTGCACTTATCCATAGCATATGGGCACCGCGGATGAAAACGGCATCCGGAAATCTTTTCATTCAGGTTGGGAAGTGATCCAGGGATTGCTTCAAGATTATGACCCTCGTCATCAACATTCGGTACGGAGGCCAGCAGCCCTTTCGTATACGGGTGTTGAGGCGTTTCAAAAATCTCTTCGACAGTGCCGGTTTCTACGACATTTCCTGCATACATAACCATCACTCGATCAGCCACTTCTGCTACTACGCCCATATCATGAGTGACCATAACAACACCCATCCCCAAATCTTCTTTCAAGTCATCGATCAGTTCCAAAATCTGAGCTTGTATCGTCACATCAAGGGCAGTGGTTGGTTCATCAGCAATAAGTAAAGAAGGATTGCAAGCCAAAGCAATGGCAATCATCACCCGCTGCCTCATTCCTCCACTCAGTTGATGCGGATATTTTTTCAATACTTTTTCAGGATCGGATAGACCGACTTGAGTTAATAGTTCAATCGCGCGGCTTTTCTTTTCCTTTTTCCCTAATTTCGTATGCAGGTTCAATGGCTCCATGATTTGATAACCGACGGTGAACACAGGGTTCAACGCTGTCATCGGTTCTTGAAAAATCATCGAAATGTCATTACCCCGATGCTTTCTCATTTCATCTTCCTTCTTTTTCGTTAGTTCTTCGCCTTGAAAAGTAATGGAACCTTGCGTGATTTCTCCATTATCAGGAAGGAGCCCCATGACTGACAATGTGGTGATGCTTTTCCCACAGCCCGATTCACCGACAATGCATAAGGTCTCTCCTTTATCTACAGAAAAGGAAACCCCTCGCACAGCTGGAAGTTTGCCTTCAGCTGTGCGGAAAGAGGTCACCAAATGGTTGACATCTAATAGAGTACCCATTTCTCCACCTACTCTCTGCTTACATTATAAAGGGACCATTGTCCTGTCGGATCAAGCTCTAAGCCTTTAACAGACTGATCAAATGCCGCTGTCACTACACCGTGATGCATTGGAATCCAAACCCCGTCATTGACCGCCATGATATTTGCCTCATTCAGTTTTTCCTGGCGCACTTCCTGATCGACGGTTATCCGCGATTCATTCACAAGTTGATCGAACTCACCATTGTCATATCCCATACGGTTGGAAGATCCGATATTATCTGAATGAAGGTTCGGGTATAGTAATTCGCTACCATCTGCGGTACTGTTCGACCAGCCGAGGAATGTCATTTCGAAATTACCTTCAGCAGTCGTATCAAGGAAAGTCCCCCACTCCATCGTTTCGATGTTCACACTCAAACCTGCATCCGTCAGTTGGGCCTGGACAATTTCAGCCATCTTCATATACATATCGCGGTTGGCTGCAAGCAAGGTGATTTCTTTTCCTTCATAGCCATTTTCCTCAATCAATTGCTTCGCTTTCTCTGGATCGTAAGAATAACCTTCTTCAGAAGCGGATTCATCATAGCCGAACACTTTTGGTCCGATGATGCTATTATTTTTCACACCCAATCCATTCAATTGCTGGACATATGCCTCACGATCGACAGCATAAGAGACAGCCTTGCGGAAATTGATATCGTTGAAAGGTTCTTTATTCATATTAAAACCTAAGTAATAAACAGGGGTGCCTTCTTTTTGCTGGATTTCCACATTATCCATGGACTCCAGGCGTGGAAGCTGTTCAGTCGGTATCGCATCGATAAACTGGACTTCCCCTGTCTGCAGCATAGAAACAGCTGTGGAATATTCTGGGACAACTTTCATCGTAACACTTTCTAACTGTGGTGCTCCTTGCCAATAATCTTCATTCTTTTTCAAAGAAACATGGTCTCCCTGAACCCATTCTTCAAAGACGAAAGGTCCTGTTCCAACTGGGTTTTCATTTAAATTTCCGGCTTTATCAGCTTCAGGACTCACAATGGAAGCATTTGTATGAGATAATGCCGCCAGTAACGGACCATAAGGCTCAGCTGTTTTCAAAACCACTGTATACTCATCTTTCACTTCAATCGATTCCACAGGTTCCATTAGTGAAGCCCTCGGAGCCGCTCTTTCTTCATTTTTGAACTCTTCGAACGTATATTTCACAGCTTCTGCATTAAAAGGTGTGCCATCATGGAAAGTTATATCTTCTTTCAATTTGATTTCCCATGTAAGGTCATCAGGATTCTCATAAGATTCTGCCAAGTGTGGTTTAATTTCCATTGTTTCTGGATCACGAATAAAAAGAGTTTCATAGACTTGCTCTATCATGGCGGAGGAAACAGAATCATTGGTATCTATCGGTGACAATCCTACAACATCAGAGGTTGTAGCATACGTGATCTCCTGAGTGGCATCAGCACCAGAACTTCCTTCACCTTGATCAGCCTCTGTACCAGACTCATCACTACACCCTGCCAAAACCATCATGACCACTACGAAAATCGACAATCCATACAAACGAATTTTTTTCAATGTCATTCCTCCTAATATTATTGATCTAGCTCCATATTTGGATCGAGCGCATCCCTTAGCCCATCACCGACAACATTGAAAGCGAAAACGACTAACATAATCGCAATTCCCGGTACGATGGTAAGATGTGGTGATGTAAACATATAATCCTGTCCTGCAGCGATCATCGCCCCCCATTCAGCAGTGGGAGGCTGTGCGCCTAAACCCAGGAAACTTAAAGCGGCTGTTGATAGAATTGCTGTAGCCATACGCATAGTCGCGAATACGATAATCGGCGCAGTGCAATTCGGCAGCACATGTTTGACGAGAATACGAGTGTTACCAGCCCCAAGAGATCTCATCGCTAAGATATACTCTTGTTTTTTAATCGACAAAACACTCCCTCTGACAATTCTTGCGCAAGTCGGGATCGACCATATGCTGATTGCGATTACAACATTGATTAGACTGGTCCCAAGCATAGCGATGATGAGCATGGCTAACAAAATACCTGGAAAGGCGAACAATAAATCTACGAACCTCATTATAATTCCATCAAGCTTTTTAAAATAACCAGATATCAACCCGAGTGTTATACCGCCAATCAAACCCAATCCCACAGACCCAATTCCAACGAGTAAAGAAATTCTAGCTCCGAAGACAAGTCTTGACCAAACATCCCGCCCATAATTGTCTGTACCTAACCAGTGCCCTTCAACACCGATTCCAAGTTCCGCGTTGGTCAAATCCTGTTTGATAGGATCATAGGCAGCAAACCAGGGAGCGAATGCTGCTAGTATCACCTGGATCACAATAATGAATAACCCAAACACAGCCAGTTTATTTTTCAATAAACGTTTCACTGTTTTAACTAACATTCTTTCCTTTTTACTTTCTATCTTGTTCGCATTCGTTTGTTGTCTTGTTAAAGTACTTGAGCCCGCCAATATCTTCCCCTCCTCTCCTTAGTCATAGCTGATTCTCGGATCAACGAAAGCATAGATGATATCAACTAACAGATTGACAACAACAAACAGCGTAGCGACTAAAAGGACAGTCCCTTGGACAACCGGAAAGTCCCGCGCAGCAATAGCATCGATCATTAATCGCCCCACACCGTTGATCGCAAATACTTGTTCAGTAATGATGGTTCCTCCCAAAAGAAAACCGAAGTTCAACCCAATCACCGTGATTACGGGAATCATGGCATTTCTCAAGGCATGAACCCAAACAACGGTATTTTTCTTGACCCCTTTCGCTCTCGCTGTCCTTATATAGTCGGCACGAATGACTTCCAACATAGCTGAACGGCTCATTCTTGCAATCATGGCTGCTGATGCTGTTCCCAGCGTAATCGCCGGAAGAATCAACTGCTTCATTCCTTCTATAGTCCAAAACGGAGCACTGAGACCGCCAACTGGTAACCACTGAAGTTCTACGGAGAAGATGAGAATCAACATGGCCCCCAGCCAAAAGTTCGGAATCGATATTCCCGCCAAAGCGACAGTTGTACTTGATACATCAAACCAGGAATTCTGTTTAATGGCTGATATGATTCCAGCTGGAACTCCAATCAAAATCGCTACCAGCATACTTGCTACAGCCAGGTTCAATGTTTGCGGGAAGCGGGTGACAATCGCCTCTGAAACGGATTGGTTATTTTGAAAAGAATAACCAAGATCTCCTTGTACAACCCCTCGTATGTAATCGAAAAATTGAAGCATCACCGGTTGATTCAAGCCTAATTCAGCCCTTATAGCCGCTAAATCAGAGTCGGTGGCTGTCGGGCCGCCTATGATAGTTGCTGGGTCACCTGGAGCTAAATGCATACTCATGAATACAAGAAATGAAATACCAAATAACAATAAGACCAACTGAAATAAACGCTTAACGATCAAACCTAGCATGTCTTCCCTCCTAAACAAATGGAATCATTTGAAAGCGTTTCATCTTAATCCAACACCAAAAACAAATGAGTATAACCATTTACATTTCGAAAGTTAATCAAATTCATAAATTTAATTAACAATCGTTTTTCTTTGTAAATGAGTATAATGTAATATTCAGAAAATTGAAACCCTTAGTCAGGAAAAAGTGCAAATTTTTTAATTTTTCTATTAATTATGAGATCTATATTTGATAGGGGACTATTTTAGTGGTAAAATTCTTAGGGCTTACAGAAATAATTGAGGCGGTGATGGAATGCAAGAGGATTCAACCTTGAAAATAGATGATGTAGACAAGAAAATACTTGAGCTGCTCATTGAGGACGGGCGTCTCTCTTATACAGATATAGGCAAGACCTTAGGCCTATCCAGAGTAGCTGTCCGTTCACGTGTCAATCAATTAATCGAGTGTGGAGTCATTGAAAAATTCACAGCTGTTGTAAACAGTGAAAAAGTGGGCAAACAGGTCTCCGCATTTTTCGAAGTTGACTGTGAACCGCGTTCACTCGTAGAAGTCGCTGAAAACCTTGCCAACAATCCATATGTGGCAAGTTGTTACCAAATGACAGGACCGAGCACTTTACATATGCACGTCCTCGTAAAGGATTTCAAAGAGCTGGAGTCATTCATCAACAATGAACTGTACGCTCTTGAGGGCATCACCCGTGTCGAAAGTCATACATTATTGCGCAGATTCAAAAGCAGAAGCGGCTTGAAACTATAAAAAGGACAGGTTTTCCATTTGAGAACTTGTCCTTTTTTGATAGATGCCATTTGATGTTCACCCATAGTTTCTGTCCTTCATCAATCTTCATCTTCGGGTAAAATAAAGCAAAATATAAAAGGAGCCTCCCATCATGGAATTAACTTCCCAGCTCGGTCATGAAATAATTAACCGCTTATCCAAATACATAAATGTCCCCATCAATCTGATGGATTCATTTGGAAAGATTGTCGCCAGCACAGATACCTCCCGTATCGATCAATTACATGGAGGCGCTCAACAGGTCATAAAAACATTGGAGCCTCAAAAAATCAGCCCAAAAGATACCGAGCTTTTTTCCAATACTAAACCTGGAGTCAACCTCCCAATTTTTCACCGTGGAGAGCTGGCAGGAGTCGTTGGGCTGACTGGAGAACCGGACAAGGTTTATCAAGCAGCTGGAATGACACAAGGTTCCGTGGAAATAGCTTTAGAACAAATGTACATCCAAAGGCAAGCCTTCTATCAAGAGAGGCAATGGAGCCATTGGCTGCACCAACTGCTTCAACCAGACGATATTGATGTAGTAGAGTTAGAAAAAGAAGCGCAGTACACATTAAAGATCGATATCAAGAAAACTTGGCAAGTCATTCTTTTTCAAACAGAATCCCCCTTTGAATTGGCCGAGTCCATTCGTAAAATAGCAGAGGCAGAAAATATCGAGCCACTATTCGTATTGCCATACCAGGAAAACATGGTCGTTGTTCCATTGCCTTACAATCACTCCCTTCCCTCGTGTCCCGACCGAGATTATATGGGTATTGGAGAGCCCGGGTATGCGATTCGCGGCATCCGCGCTTCATTTAAGCAGGCTCAGGAAGCTATACAACTCTCAGGAGAAAAAGGCAAACCTGTCTACAGTGAATTCCTGAAGATGGATCGGCTTCTGCACCATATCGATGGAAAAACATACCAAGATGTCACAAAGCTATACGCTCATCGCCTTAAGAAAATAGAAAGCCCCTATGTAGACACTCTTCATTGCTATTTTGAATGTGATTTGAAGATGAACCGCACTGCAGAAAAACTCCACATTCATCGCAACACACTCCTTTACCGCCTTGATCAATTAAGTAAAAAAGTCGGGCTTGACCCAAGAAAATTCAAAGATGCCGTCATCTTGCAAAGTATTTTGATTAACAATTGACTTGTGCATTTGCACAAGAATGCGCTTACATAATTATGAATTTTTGTACGTGTTATCAATTGTTTTATCTCTTGATTTTCGTTTGAATAAAAGTAAGACAAAATAAGGAGGGACCATAAAATGAGGATTTTATTTGCACCCGACTCCTTCAAAGGAAGTCTTTCCTCTAAAAGAGTCTCAGAAATCATGTGGCGAGCCTTTCAAGAGGTCGATGCCCAAGTGGAAGCGATCGTAAAACCGATGGCTGATGGTGGGGAAGGAACACTTGAGGCTTTAGCAAAAGCCACTGAGCACGAGAAAGTAACTTTTGATTGTACGGGACCTCTAGGGGAAAAATCTAAAAGCTGGTATCTCGCCCTCGATGCAACTCGTGCTGTCATCGAGGGAGCTAATATTGCTGGCTTACCGCTTGTCCCACCAGGTAAAAGGAATCCTGACCACACGACTACCTACGGAATTGGCGAAGCTATTCAACATGCGCTCGACCGTGGACATCGTGACTTGATGATCGCCATTGGCGGCAGCTCTACGAACGATGGTGGACTTGGTATGTTACAAGCTCTTGGTATGAAGACGCTTGATAACAATGGCCAACAAGTTGGAAAATTCGGCATAGATGTGTCAAATATCGAACACATCGATTTATCTTCCATCGATCCACGTTTAGCAGAAACTACGATCCGTATCGCTTCCGATGTTGACAATCCTTTGACAGGTCCGTGGGGAGCCAGTCACATTTATGCCCATCAAAAAGGAGCAACAAAAGAACAGATCGTCTCTTATGACCAATCCTTACACACCTATGGAAAACTTATAGAGGAAGCGATCGGCCAAAGTTTAATAGATTATCCAGGTTCTGGTGCGGCAGGTGGTCTCGGCTTCGCTTTTCTTGCTATCGGAGCAAAACTCGAATCTGGAGCAAAACTTGTTGCTGAGGCCATTCAACTAAGTGAAGCCGTCCAGAATGTTGACTGTGTCATCACGGGGGAAGGCCAAAGTGATGAGCAGACGCTGTATGGAAAAGCTCCTGGACATGTAGCTGAATTAGCTCAACAATATGGAAAACCTGCCCTATTATTATCAGGCGGCATAGACGGTGAATTTGAGCAATTGAATCAACTTTTCACCAGTTGTTTTTCCATCGTTCCAGGTCCCAAATCGTTAGAAGAATGCTTGGAAAATGCAGAAGATTATTTATTTCAGGCAACGAAGCAAGTTGCTCGTTTGATCCTCTACTAATGAAGGAGTGAAAGTATGGATGGATTCGGTCTTATTTTAATCATAGTTTTAGGTGTTTTGTTTGTTATTGTAGCAACAGCGAAGTTCAATCTTCACCCCTTTCTATCGTTATTGATAGCCGCCTTCGCTATCGGAATATTAGCTGGTATGCCACTTACGGATGTTGTAGAAGCTGTCAATGGCGGCTTCGGAGGATTGATGGGAGGAATCGGTCTCGTCATTGTTTTCGGAACGATCATCGGAGTCATTTTAGAAAAATCAGGAGCAGCCTTACGTATGGCTGAAGTCGTACTCCGGATTGTCGGTGAAAAACGCCCGCAGCTCGCAATGAGTGCTATCGGAAGTATTGTCAGCATTCCCGTATTCTGCGATTCAGGATACGTTATTTTATCATCATTAAAGAAAGCGCTTGCGAACAAAACGAAAGTGACAGTAGCATCAATGGCCATCGCTCTTTCCACAGGTTTATTCGCAACACACACGCTCGTCCCGCCTACTCCCGGTCCAATTGCAGCTGCAGGAAATATCGGTGCACAGAACTATCTTGGTACGGTCATCTTATTTGGTTTCATCGTTGCCATTCCAGCTATTTTAGTCGGTTACCTTTGGGCTGTCAAAGCTGGAACAAAAATTCATGTCGAAAGCAGCGAAGACGATAAAGTGTATGATTACGATGAAGTCGTGAGCAGTTTCGGCGACATGCCATCCGCTGCTAAATCATTCGCACCGATCCTTGTCCCGATTTTGCTTATCGGTTTCAGCTCAGTCATCACATTTGCTGGCTGGGAGGGACCTGTCTTCTCCTTTTTCTTATTCCTGGGTTCACCTGTTGTTGCGCTTTTGGTCGGTGTGTTATTCGCGTTCGCATTATTACCGAAATTCGACGAAGAAACACTCACTCAATGGGTAGGAATCGGAATCAAAGAAGCCGCTCCTATTCTATTGATTACAGGTGCAGGTGGAGCGTTCGGTTCAGTCATCAGCTCTACTAGTATTGCTGACCTAATAAAAGGAATCGCAGAGAATGAAGTTGCCGTAGGGGCTCTCTTCATCTTCATACCCTTCGTAATCGCAGCAGCTTTGAAAAGTGCTCAAGGATCATCAACAGCGGCAATTGTCATTACATCAACACTGATTGCTCCTCTGTTGCCGCAAATCGGTATTGAAGGGGCTGTTCCATTAGCACTTGTCGTCATGGCTGTCGGTGCAGGTGCAATGGTCGTTTCTCATGTAAATGATAGTTATTTCTGGGTTGTCAAAGAGTTCAGCGGCATGTCTATCACGCAAGCCTATAAGGCTCAAACAATGGGTACATTGCTTCAAGGGATGACAGCAATCATCGTGACATCCGTACTCTGGTTCATCTTCGTTTGATGCACCATAGAAAAACCGTCCAAGGACTATTCCTTGGACGGTTTTTAATAAGTATCTCTCCCTTTTCAATCGTTCCAGAAATTTGGTATACCTCAGGAAATAAGGATTATTAAGTGGAGGAAGGTGTTTTACAAGCTGGTATGATTCAAATTGTGAAATGACAAAAAGCCGCCTCCTTGAGAGACGGCCTTTTGATTATGAATTATACTCTGAAATCATGTCATGAACATCGCGAACCTCTTGATCTGATACTTTCAGGTAGTAGATGCCACCGATCTTCGTTCCGGTTCCTGTCATTTGATATGTGGTCAAATTCTCTCTTGCGCTCCGGTAATTCACCATCAGATCCTGCATCGTCCCGAAATCCATGTTTGTCGTGACATTTTTACCGAGAACATCCATTACGTTACCGATTTTATTGATGGAACCGACATTGGCTCCTTTATTGATAATTCCTTCAATGACTTTTCGTTGCCGTTCATTACGTCCAAAATCTCCGTTCGGGTCTTCGTAGCGCATCCGCACGTAGCCGAGGGTTTCGTCGCCATCCATAGTGAGTTCACCTTTTTTGTAATGGAAGCCGTCTTTCCCCTCCCAGTCGATATCATTATTGATGGTGATGCCGCCGACAGCATCTACCATCTCAGCAAGTCCTTCCATATTGATGCTCACATAATAATCAAGATCCACATCAAGGAAGTTCTCGACGGTTTGAATCGCCATATCTGTGCCACCGAAGGCATAAGCGTGATTAATCTTGTCCAGGTTGCCGGATTGTGAGGAATCTCCGACCATCTGGGTCCTTGTATCTCTCGGGATACTTACAATCTGGCTGCGATTGTTGTTAGGATCTACAGAGAGGACCATCAAGGCATCCGAACGTCCCTGATCTCCATCTCTTTCATCCACTCCCATAAGCAATATATTCAATGGCTCCTGTTCTTTACGCTTCTTCTCAGTCAGTTCATGATCGATCGAGGCTACTTCCCGGTGCATTTTGTCTTCCACTGTACTCTTCGCACCGCTATACACGGTGTAGGCATATATGCCGCCTGATATCAATATGAGAGAGAGCAAGAGAAGGGGGATCTTCCACAAGCTTCCTTTTTTCTTCTTATGTTTTGTTGAACGACTCATCGATCCTTCACTCCAATTTTTTTCTAACAATCTTTTTCTATTATATAAAGAACCTCACACCATTACAATTCTATTTGTTATAAAATCTATTGAAATGGCTTGGAAATAGATAATAAACCTCCACTTTTCATGAATTTATACACAGTATTTTACCTATTCCTTCCACTATCTGCGATAATATTCTAAATTATGATGGTATATTACTTGTTTTTCAAGCTACTGTGCTGTATCGTTCTTTATAAAGAATTAATGACGTATTTTAAAGAACTCATCTTACTAAGGAGGGCGAAAATGATTATCAGAAAACTAACAATCCTTAGCGCTATTTTCACCTTATGTTCTTTCATGCTAATCAGCCACCCATTTGAGTCCGAAGTTAATGCAGGGAGTGATAGTCCTCCCAATGTTCTGGTCATCCACCCTGGGCCTCCCAATGAAATGAGCGAGAATTTACAAAGCCTGGATATGGTGATCAGTCATTTCACAACCAACCTTGCCTTCAAAAGTACAAATGAGTTATCTGAGAAGGACGTCAGAAATGTTACCCATCTCATTTATTTCGGTGAAGCAGAAGAAGACCTCCCAGAGAAATCTACAAAACTCATCAATGGTTTCGAAGGGGAAAAGATAGTATTCGGTAAAAATCATGAGCAGCTGACAGGCTTTGAATTCGTTAAAATAAATGGGCTGGCCACAGTTCAGGAATTGCTCTTACCTTCAAATGATAAGGCAATAAGTCTCCCAATTGCACATCAAATAGTAGATGTTAAAGGGAGTGAGACGACTAAAGAATGGATAGCTTCCACAGGAGCCGAAAATAGGTATCCACTCTTTATACAAGACCAGAAACATTACTATTACGCTGATCATGAGCTTGCTATTCATGACTCCATCCTGCTTGGAGAAGTTTTACATGACATCTTACAGATTGAACACAAAGAATCCCATCCTGCAGCTATAAGATTAGAAGATGTGAATCCACTTACAGATGTCGATTTGCTTGAACAATGCATGGACCTCCTGATCACTAGAGAAATACCTTTCATGGTCTCTGTTACCCCCGTTTACTTTAACCCCGCTACAGGAGAGGAATATAAACTTTCTGATTCCCCTGCATTAGTAGAACTACTGCAAAAGATACAGCTAAAAGGCGGCAGTCTTGTATTACATGGATACACCGATCAGTCAGGAAAAGGGAAATCCGGCGATGGATTCGAGTTTTTAGATACTGCTATCCCTAGTTTTTTACTAAAAGATAGTGATCAGTATATTAATCAACGAATTTCACAAGGGATAGAAGAACTCCATGAAAACGGACTAGAACCAAAAGCTTTCGAAGCTCCCCACTATACGATGTCACATAGTGGTTACAAGGAAGTTTCGAAACATTTTTCTACTTATGTCGGTCAACTTCAGCTCAGCGACCAAAATTGGGAAGTAATGAAAGAAGCCCCTTTCCTGACCAAACCCTCATTTATCAATGGAATGGAATTAATACCAGAAACCTTACGATACATCGAAGAAGGTAATGAATCATCCATTGACCAGATTATGGAACGTGCTGAAAACTTAATGTTGAATAGAGATAGTGTCATGAGTGTCTTTTATCATCCTTACCTCGGACCTGAAGGCTTAGAAAAATTATTGGACCAGCTTTTGAGCATATCTGATTTAGAGTGGGTGGACCTTAATGATCAAGGAAAGCAAAGCTATCCTGCCCTTAACGACAATCATGAAAAAATGCTCCGTGTAGAACCGAAAACCGCTTCTTTACAAATCATTAAGCCGAGCAATTTATTAACCCTTAACTTTCAAAGCACCTCATTGATTATAGGGGGCTTATTAGCAGTACTTATGATTGTTTTTTCTTATCTCATTACATTAAGAAACAGGCATGAGGAACGATGAATAAAATTTCATACCCTGATGTTCTTTATTAAGAACAATATAATCGATCAAATAAAGGAGGAGAACCGGTGAAGAAATTGTTGCTACTTATCTCTTTCCTTACTCTTATTGGTTTCTGTCTTCCCACATCCATTTTTGCAAATAGTGGTGGTGAATCATCAAAGGTTCTAGTCGTTTACTCTGAAAAAAACCCAGTAGAAGAGAATCACAAAAGATTGGACTTACTTCTCAGTCATTTCACAACGGACATTGAATATGTGCGCGATGTGGATTTTTCATCCGAAGATACTGAGGAAATCACTCATCTGTTCTATCACGGAGGTAAACAACAGAAACTGCCAGATGCTTTAGTGAAAGCGATACAAACATACGAAGGTAAAATCGTTGCGTTCGGACATAATACAGAACAATTTGGCTCCCGGTACAATTTTGCCACACCCATGGGACTGGAAAACTTCAACGAATTATACTTGACCGCCAAACCCGAAGAAAAAATAGAAACGGAGATTCATAATGTCTTTAATATCAAAGCAGACAAAACAGCGGAAGTCTTAGCATGGGCTAAAGCTGGACATATAGAATATCCATTAATCACTAAAAAAAATAAGGTTTACTATGTAGGTTCAAAACTATTAATTTCGCCTTTCTCCCTCTTATTAGGGGAAGTGTTGCACGAAGTATTCGAGACAGCTCATACAAATGATAATCCTGGGTATATGAGGTTGGAAGATGTTCATCCACTTGTAGATCCGGTGAAATTAAAAGAAGTAGCAGATGTGCTGATAGACAAAAACATTCCATTCATGGTTGCTGTCATCCCTGTATATGTCAATCCTGAAACAGGTGCCAATGTCCATATGTCGGACCACCCCGAGGTACTTGATGTTCTGAAGTATATGCAGAAAAATGGCGGATCTGTTGTATTACACGGATACACACATCAATACCGATCAACAGAAACAGGGGAAGGTTTCGAATTTTGGGATGTCGAGAACAATACGCCAATTTACAAAGAAGCGGATGACAATCAGCCGATCAAGAATCCTCATGATTTTAAGACTGACCTGGAGTATGAAAGCTATTTAGCAACGTTGGAAGAATTTGAAAGACAATATATTACTGACAAAGTGAATAAAGGGATGAGTGAGATGCTCGGTTTCGGTATAACACCATTAGCATTCGAAGCCCCCCATTACACGATGTCGCAAAACGGATACCAAACCATCGCAAAACATTTCTCACACTATGTCGGACAAGTGCAATTGAGTGACAAGGATTGGGAGATCATGGATGGTGCCCCTTATATAACACAACCATCTTTCTTAGGTGGGATGACACTTTTACCCGAGACTTTAGGTTATGTCCAACCTGAAAACCCTGATGCGATAGAAGAAATCATCGACACCGCTGAGGAGCAATTGATCGTTAGAGATGGAATTTTATCGGTTTTTTATCATCCATATCTTGGAGTTGAGGGTTTTAAGAAACTTGTCAATCGTTTAGAGAAATTTCCAATTGACTGGATTGATTTGAAAGAAGAGAACACTACAGTGAATACATCTGATGTTTCCATTAAAAGTTCAGGAGAAAAAGTATCGGTCAATCAAACCCGGATTGCCTCAATTACAACATCTAAGATAAGCTTCACCTACTTCATCAGGAATATTATAGATAAAATTACATGGGCTATGGTAGGAACAGGAACATTAGCCGTAATTGTCTTCTTCAGTTATACGATTGTCTCTTATAGACGCTTGGCTAAAGAAGAACGGAGGGATGAAGTTGGCTGACCTATTTTTATACATTTCACTATTCCTGATTTGGTTGATGTTATTTTATCACATGTTTCTCATGCAGGGCGGGTATCTCCATGCTCAGAGTTACAAAAAGACCGCAGACAAATGGAAGAAGGCCGCAAATGGCTCACCTTCAGTGAGTGTCCTCATTCCTGCCCATGACGAAGAAGTTGTCATTGAGGATACTCTGGATGCTATGCTTCGTTTGAATTACCCTCTTGATAAATTGGAAGTCATTGTGATTAATGATAATTCGAGTGATAATACAGGAAAAATCGCTGATGCTTATGCAGATAAACACGCTAATATCAAAGTCGTCCATACGAAACCTCCCCATGCTGGCAAAGGCAAATCAGGAGCGTTGAATCAAGGATTAAAGGCTGCTTCTGGAGAAGTGATCATCGTATATGATGCGGACAACACTCCAGAAGCTGACGCCGTCCGCTACCTCACTTTAGGGCTGCAGAATGACCCGAAAGCAGGTGCTGTCGTCGGGAAATTCCGCGTTACAAACAGTAACCGCAACTTGATGACCCGGTTAATTAACATTGAAACGATAACATTCCAGTGGTTGGCTCAGGCAGGACGCTGGTTCTGGTTTAAGATGTCTACAATTCCAGGGACAAATTTCGCGATCAGGCTTTCCATTTTAGACAGGTTAGGAGGCTGGGACGAAAAAGCTCTCTCTGAAGATACAGAACTCAGCTTCCGAGTGTATGATTTAGGTTACCACATCCGTTTCTTCCCGGCTGCTATTACATGGGAACAAGAACCAGAGAACATAAAAGTTTGGTGGAAACAAAGAACACGCTGGGCAAGAGGGAATGAGTATGTAATATTAAAGTACCTTCTTAACTTTCATCGGTTAAAAAAGAAGAAGGTCGCCATTGACCTTGTCTATTTTCTTTTCACATACCTTTTATTTTTCGGAGGGGTTATCGTTTCCCACACTTTATTCATCATGAATTTATTTTGGGACTTGAATCTGTCAGTCGGCATCGTGTCTTACTTATTACTCATTCTCGGCTTTTTATTATTCGTAACAGAAGTGACCTTAGCGCTGAGCTTTGAGAAGAATCAGCTGACATGGAAAAACTTCTGGATCATCCTATTCATGTATTTCACTTACTCCCAACTATGGATCATCTTAGTGGTCTATGCCACATATCTTGAAACGAAACGGGTGCTCTTCAATCAAGAAGTCACTTGGTACAAAACACAGAGATTCAAAGAAAAACATCAAAAAGAAAAAAGATCTGCTTCTTAATAAAAGGAGCATAGGTAGGTGAGGAGTTGAAAAAGATCCCCATATTCATTATTTTTTTCATATTTGCAGCTTTGACCATCACCTTTTTCACGACATGGAACTCTGGGAGAAGCAACACGGATACCCATCAATTCATTAATCAATGGATGAGAAATGAGAATGGCACACTAGCGACCAACATCCACCAGAGTACGGCACAAGATTCAGATGAAGTCCAGGGGAGAGAGGCTTTATCTGAATCTCTTGGATTACTTATGCTTTATGCGATTGAAACCGAAGACAAACCAACATTTGACCAAAGTTATCACACCCTTGTAAACCTGTTCATGGAAGAAAGTGGTTTCGTTTATTGGAAGCTGACGAAAAATGGGAAAGTTGAAGACCCCACTAACGCTCTAGTTGACGACCTCAGGATTGTCAAAGCTTTGACTGAAGGGTATCTATTGTGGCAGGAATCAAAATATAAAGACACAGCTAACCAGATCAGTCATTTCCTGGGTAAAAATATGATGAATAAATCAACCTTGACGGACTTCTATGACCGTTCAAATGAAGCCCGTTCTGACACCATCACACTTTCCTATTTAGACATTGAAGCATTGAAGATTCTGGTACAAAACAATCACATTACAAATGACAGTTATATGAGGATGATCGAATTATCAACAGGATTTCCTCTTAAAAATGGACTAGCTCCTAAATCCTATCGAATAGATAGGAATGAATATTTGTACGATGATGAAGTAAACATGATCGATCAACTTCTGGTCGCTTTGAACAAATCACAGTTAAGTGAAAACTCTAAAGGTCTTATAGAATTTATATACTCAGAACTGAATAATAAAGGCATATTATATGGGGAATACAATATTGAAACCCTCAAGCCTTCAGTCGACTATGAATCACCGGCTGTGTATGGCCTGTTGATTATGCTATCAATAGAAATTGAAAATAAAAAGCTGGCTCTCAAAGCTTATGAACGTATGATAGAATTCAGGTCACCTGGAACGAAATATCGAGGAGCGTATTCTATTTCTCCCGAGGGAAATACCCATATTTTTGATAATCTAGTGCCTTTATTATCTATAGAAAAATTGAAGAACAAAGGTTGGATTTCATAAGTTACCCACCTCTCAATTAAATGAAAAATCCGTGTGATGGCAAGAGTCTCACGTATATTTTAATATTCCTTTTCAACTTTAATATGGCTGGCTCTTCTCAACTTACCTCTTAGATTATTCCGTTCCCCCATTGGGAATCAGATTGTCTCTTTTTTGGAGAAAGGAAATGAGAGGTCTCAGGAAGCGTGGCCAGCTATTCCAGCATCAAGAACTTTACAAGGCCTTCGCTCAGCAACAATTGCATATGGAATAATCATTTGTACGCACTTGGCAGACTCCTGCTCGTACCCGCGGAAAGCGAAGTATGATGGAGGCCACTGAAGAACTGCAACTTTTTGAGTTATGCATCAAATCGGCTTCTTTCAATGTACAAGGAAAAAGAGTGATTTTCTTTGTTTTTAAATCAAAGAAAATCACTCTTTTTAGGTGGCCTCGTTGCTTCCACGAGGAGCGTTCGGTGGTGACGCCTGCGGGAACAGCGCGAGCCGAAGATCCACTTGGTCAAGTGATCTTCTTGACCAAGTTAGCTGAGGCCGTGCCCGCGGCAAGCACCTACCGACAAGCGATTCGTGAGAAGCAACAACCAACGTTAACAGCTCCTCTAGATTGAGAAGGTTTTTTCAGTGACCACAAGTATGATGCCGGAGCGGCGTATGCATTTATTGCTTCATAAAGAAAACCCGAACAAATTCATTCGGGTTTTCTAGCGGCAAAATTCTTTTGTCCCAGCCACCTTCTCATTTACTCTTTTACAGCGTTGGTAAGTTTACCGATTCCCTCAATCTCAATTTCGACTTGATCACCAGGTGAAAGCGGGCCGACGCCTGATGGTGTTCCTGTCAAAATGACATCCCCTGGTTTAAGTGTCATCACTTCTGTCACCTTCACCAATAAATCTTCCACACTATGAATCAAATCACTCGTATTGGACTGCTGTTTGATATTCCCATTCAGTGAAAGTTTGATCCCTGTACGATTCGGATCAAGTTCTGTCTCGATGGCAGGGCCAAGCGGCTTGAAAGTGGCGAATGACTTCGCTCTTGTGAACTGCCCATCTTTCTTTTGTAAGTGCCGATTGGAAATATCGTTGCCCATCGTGTAACCGAAAACGTAAGAAAGAGCATCTTCCTTCGTCACATGTTTCGCTTCTTTTCCAATTACTACAGCAAGCTCTGCTTCATAGTCGATCCGATGGTCCATGTTCGGCAGTTCGATTTTCTCCCCATCAGCTATCACAGCACTTGGTGAAACCATGAACATCATCGGTTCCTCTGGCAGCGGCTTTCCCGTTTCTTCTGCATGGAGTGCATAATTAAGTCCAATCCCGATCACCTGAGACGGTTCGACAGGTGGCAGGAGTGTCACTTCATCCAAATCATATGTAACTGAACTTTTTTCAATAGCTCCCTTCAGGTAATCACCTTTCAATTGAGTGATCGTTTCCCCTTCCAATAGACCAAAACAAACTTCTCCACTCGTTTGAAAACGCAAATATTTCATAAGCTTTCCTCCTTTGATCTGTTTAATATATTGTAAACCTATTACATGTATAGGTGAAGGATTTCCACCTCAAAGCTTGATATCTCTTTCAAACGGGTATGTTATATTTAAAAATACCAGACCCATTATACTTTAAAATAAAGGAGTTGTTTTAATATGTTCAGCCAAGCCCTCACAACCTTAAAGGGAGGATGGCTTCTGCTTCGAGCAGTGGCGGTTATTTCCTCAAGCATGGCTACCATCGTATCTACAATTCTCCCTCTATATCTATATTTCTCCATCTCAGGTAATACATTGGTGACGACCTTCACCCTCCTGGTCGTCGGTGCTATCATGATCCATGGAATCCTGACCCATATCTTGAACGACTACATAGACGATCAATCCGGGACTGATGCCAATAGTCCTGCAATATTGTCAGGAGGGAGCCGAGTGATTCAAACCGGTTTAATTTCCTCTTCAACAATGTGGCGTTTAGGCAAAGGATTGATTGTCACTTTATGCATCATAGTACTTACTCTACTGTTCTTTCAATATTATAAGCTGGCCATCTTGTTATCTATCGGTCTCTGGGGCGCAATCTCTTATTCCCTTCCCCCTTTACGGTTAAGTTACCGTCCGTTTGTCGGAGAATGGCTGTCAACTTTCCCGTCTGTTTTCTTTCTCGGTCTTGCCGGAGCCTGGTTAACTATGGAAACGGTGCCACTATGGGCCATACAAAATGCCACCATCAACGCTTTGTTTTGTATTGCCTGGGTCATGATTCACCACATTCCTGATCGGGAAGCAGACCAACAGGCTTCACCTACTAAACGTACGAGTGTCGTATGGGCGGTCAACAAGTTCGGAAGTGGTTTCAGCCGCCTGCCAGCCCTTATATATTTCGGGATGACAGGTCTTTGCGTTTTCTGGCTTGGCTTTGATCGTATTTATGCGGCCCTCGGTCTCGCCGTCATCATCATCGCAACGATCTCCCTGATTGTGAAAATGGACATTCATAATCATCAGCAGGTTTCCAATTATGAGAAGATGACTCTCGTTTTTGCTATGGTAAATGCTCTATGGTTAGGGATTTTCATTTAAGAAATACAGCTGATCAGTCCTTTTTCTGACATTTCCCATTGCAAATCTTCTATATTTCCTGGGAAATCATGATGGTTTGTGTAGAAGCATAGGCCGTTGATGCCTGAGTCGCACTTTTCAGCAGCAACAGTGCGACTCAGGCATCTCCTAAACCATTTCCTCTTTTTTCCTCCTACAAAATAACCAATCTGAATACTCTGATAAATGCTACTATTACATTATTTACGTTCCCTTTCATGTTATGTACACTTAAATCGAAACGTTTCACTAAATCCATGAAAGGACGTGTTTTTTTGAGAAAGTTGTCTGCTCTACTCTTAGTTTTGCTCCTCACTATAAGCGCAGGGCTTCCATCTGCCACCATTGCCAAACAACCGTCAAAAGGAAAAGAAGTCGCTTTATCCAAACAATTGAAAGCGATTTCAAAACAGACCTACCGTTACTTTGAAGAATTCACCGTAGAAGAGACCGGCCTCACCTATGATGCAATCCGATATGACGATAACGGTGAAATGATCCCGCAAAAACATACATCCCCTACGAACATAGGCATTTACATGATGAGCACAATTGCAGCAGAAGAAGCTGGTCATTTATCGCACAAGAAAGCTAAGGAAAAAATCAAAACCACACTGGACACTCTTGAAGATATGGAAAAATGGAATGGCTTGTTTTACAACTGGTACAACACATCTGATGGATCCTTATATACAGATTGGGGCGAGTTCATTTCTACCGTGGATAATGGATGGCTTTCTGCAGGCTTGATCGTCGTCGGCCAAGCTTACCCTGAACTTCATGATCAATCGGATGAAATTGTACAGAATATGGATTATTCCACCCTCTACACACCTGAAGTGGGCCAGATGAGAGGGGGATATGATGTAGCTGCTGAGAGTTACACCGCCCACCATTACGGAGCTTTTTACACAGAACCTCGTGTAGCTAGTTATATCGCTATCGGAAAGGGGGATGTCCCTGAAGAACATTGGTGGAAGATGCATCGGACAATGCCGGAGAGCTGGGACTGGCAGGCACAGGTCCCAGAAGGATATATGGAAACGTATGATGGAGTAGATGTATTTGAAGGACACTATAGCTACAACGGCACAAAATATGTACCTAGTTGGGGCGGAAGCATGTTCGAAGCTCTCATGCCACCCCTCGTTTTGAAAGAACAAGAACTCGGCAAAGATGCGCTTGGCCTCAATAACCAACGGCATGCTGAGATTCAGATTGAATATGCTAAAGAACAAGGGTATGCAGCATGGGGGATGTCTCCAGCCGCTACACCAGAAGATTACTCCGAATTCGCTGCCACACCACTAGGGATGGACGGCTATGAATCAGATGGAACAGTCACCCCTCACGCTACATTCTTAGCACTGGATTACGCACCAATGGAAGCATTCAAAAATATCCAGCAATTGAAACGTTTCGATATATATGGGAAATACGGTTTTCTGGATTCTGTGAATGTGGAAACCGGGGAAGTTACAAACGCTTATCTCGCTCTTGATCAGGGCATGACAATGGTTTCAATCATCAATTACCTGAAAGATGGCGTGATCAGAGATTACTTCCATGAATCAGATATCGGAAAAGCACCTGAAGAACTGCTCATCAAGGAAGAATTCTCCATCAAATAAAAAAGAGCTTGGGACTAAATGATAACTTAGCCACTGGAAAAGACGAACAATATAGTAGAATGGATCAAATGGAGTGAAGGCAACACACGTAGACTCCCTGCGGGAACAGCACGAGGTGAAGTCCCCGGAACAAAGCGAGCTTTGTTCCGGGGGCTGAGGCCGTGCCGGCGAAAAGCGAAGTATGTTGCCGGAGTGGCGTATGTTCATAATGAAAACCCGAACAAATTTCGTTCGGGTTTTCTAGTGGGAAAATTCTTTTATCCCAGTCTCTTTTTATTTTCACTTCATTTTTACAGAAGAACGCTCCACCAATTCTGTCGAAAGATTGAACGACTTCTCTACTTTTTCTCCAGCCAACATTTGAAAGATCATATGGACCGCTAACGCACCCGCTTCGTACTTCGGCTGCCTCACAGTCGTTAGTGGTGGATTTACGTACTCAGCTAATTGGATGTCGTCAAATCCCACAATTGAAATATCAGCAGGGACCTGGATACCTTTTTCCTTGAAGGCCTGCAGACCGCCGACAGCCATTTCATCATTGGCATAAAAAATAGCATCCGGTAAATTCTGCTGGGCAATCAACATCTTGGTAGCCCTGTAGCCGCCTTCCCTAGTAAAGTCTCCACTGATTTTCAGACGGGATTGAAACGGAATGTCATAGTGCTCTAATGCATCAGAAAATCCAGTGAATCGTTCCTCGTTATCATGTGAATCCATGGGACCACTTACATAACCGAGTGACCGATGTCCTTTTTCAATAAGGTGTTCGGTGGCTTCAAAGGCACCCTGGCGGTTATTGACTTCCACATGGATCGCATATGGATTTTGTACTTCACGATCCAAAACGACGATGGGAAAGTCTTCCCTGGCTGATTCTTCAATCAACTGGGTTTGAATATTATTGGCCAGAATAATCGCACCATCGACCCGTTTTTCTCTGAGGAATTTCGTCGCCGTCGAGCGGCTTCCTCCCACAGAACTGCAAGCAATCAAGTCGTATTGATTGCTTGCCGTCACTTCTTGGACACCTTTGATGAGTTCGGAAAAATACGGGCCGGACATGTCACTTAAAATCAATGCGATCGTATTTGTTTTGGTACGTTTCAAGTCAGAAGCGAAACCGTTCTTCTGGTAATTCAGTTCTCTTGCGGCTCTCATAACTTTTTCGATCGTAGCTCCACTGACTTTCGAACTGCCATTCAAGGCATAGGAAGCCGTGGATAGAGCTACTCCCGCTCGTTTAGCCACATCTTTGATCGTAGCCATAATAATCCTCCGTTTGTATGGGTTCGTAATTCCATTGTAACAGTTTTCATAATGATATCGCTTTATTTGATTCCAGACATTGTGAACCCTTCGACAATGTATTTTTGAAAAAAGGAAAATATGATGATGATCGGGACGACCATGAATGCTGCACCTGCCATTTGAAGAGCGAAATTATTGGCATACTGTCCTTGCAATAAGGAAAGCCCAACAGATAAAGTGTACAAGCTTTCATCATTAGCAATGATCAATGGCCACAGGAAACTGTTCCATCCAGCAATGAAAGTCAAAATTCCCTGCACGGCAAAAATCGGTTTTGCAATGGGCATGACGAGCCGGAAAAAAATATAAAATTCACCTGCACCATCAAGTCGCGCCGCTTCAATCAAGTCGTCAGGGACTGTGGTCATGAACTGCCGGAACAAAAAGATACTGAAGGCTACAGCTAATCCAGGCAGTACAATTCCGGTCATCGTATTCGTCAGTCCCATAGCATTCAACAAAAGATAGACTGGAATCATCGTCACCTGACCAGGAATCATCATCGTGGCTAACACGATATAGAAGACTTTTTCTCTTCCTTTGAATTCATATTTAGCGAAACCGTAGCCCGCCATCGCATTGAATAACAGCCCCAGAAAAGAAAATAAGACGATGATCAGCGTATTTTTCAAATACACTGCAAAGTTCATATTCGTAAACAAATTGATGTAGTTTTCAATCGTGGGGTTATCCGGGATTATCGTCGGCGGGATCGACAAAACTTCACTCTCCGGCTTGAAAGAACTGGAGATCATCCATAGGAATGGAATGGACACGAGTACGCCTCCGGCAACCATGATGAAGATGACAAGCGCCTGCTCCCATTTATTTTTCTTAGTCGCTACTGCCATTACCCTCAACTCCTTTCTCTTAATACTCCGTATCTGATTTTCTGAATTTGAATTGGAGAACAGTGACAAGGATGATCATAGCGAACAGTACAAATGATCCTGCAGCTGCGTAACCGAATTCGCTGAACTGGAAGCCTTCTTTATAAATGAATAGCGCAATGGATATCGTTCCATCCAATGGTCCGCCATCTGTCATGACGAAAGGCTCTTCGAAGAATTGCATCCAGCCGATCAATGTAGTTACGGTCACAAAGAACGTGGCGTATCGCAATAATGGTAAAGTCACATTAAAGAGCACCTGCAACCTGTTCGCTCCATCCATTTCAGCTGCTTCATAATACGATTTCGGGATTCCTTGCAAAGCAGCAAGGAAGATTATCATATTGATACCGATTCCTTTCCAGACAGCTAGTAAAATCAATGAAAGCTTAGCGATCGTCGGCTCTTCCAGCCAAGGAACATTTTCAACAGAAAGAAGTGATAGCAAGTAGTTGAAAAGACCGTATTCTGTGTTATATAAGTAACCCCAAATGACAGCAACCGCGATAATGTTCGTTATCGATGGCATGTAATACACTGCACGGAACGTCGTGAAGAGTTTGCTTGTTCCATAATTCAATAGTAAAGCGATGGATAATGAACAAATAATGACCAACGGAACACCGATCAAGACATAAAAGATCGTATTGAAAATCGATTTAATGAAAGTAGAATCCGAAAAAAGGGCGATATAATTCTCTAATCCTATGAATGTCACGGAAGACCAATCAGCAAGGCCCTTCAAGTTCATATCCGTAAAACTAATGACAAACGCGATCAGAATAGGAATTAAACTGAATAATGATAACAAAATGACAGCTGGCGCTATGAACATATAAGGGTGTCTGTTTTTGAACTGCTTCATGAATACCCACCTATCTAAACTGACGTGTATGAAAGGTGATGGAATGAAGCTTCATTCCATCACCTTTAGTTGTTTATTATTCCTCGATCAGGCTTTGTGCTTCTTGATTGAATTTTTCAAGTTCAGTGTCTACATCTGCGCCACCTTCTGTGATCCGCTCAATCGATCCCAGCAATTCCTGGGCAATTCGCTCAAATTGCTCTGTCTGCAAGCCAGGCTTTGTATTTTCCAACTGTTTGCCGAATGTAGCGTACATCGGGTCTTCCTGCATACGGGAATCTTCCCAAGCTTCTGTCCGTGATGGCAGTGTATTGGATTCTTCCAACCAGTCCATCTGTGTATCCACTTCGGTCATGAAGGAAATGTATTTCAATGCCCCTTCAACATTATCCGCACTTTCAAAAACAGATAGGTTGGAACCACCCATGCTCGACGTGTTTGTTTCTTTGGAAGGCATGACTGCTGTCGCCCACTTCCCTTCCAGATCAGGAGCCTGGTCATTGATAATGTTGATCATCCACGGTCCACTGAAGAACATCGGTTTCGATCCTTCTTTAAACGCTTCAACGATGTCTTTCCCTTGCTGGGTTTGACTGATGCCTTCATCAAAATAGCTCGTATAATACTTGATCGCTTCCTTGAATTCAGGAGTATCAAAATTTAATTCCCCTTCTTCCAGGTCAGCTTCATATCCATTTTGCCATGCGAATATGAAGGGAGTGATTTGGTCATTACGGTCGATATCAAGCCCATAAGAACCTTCCCCACGGTCAGCTAGCTTTGAAGCGGCATCTTTAAGTTCATCCCACGTTTTCGGAGCTTCCTCGTATCCCGCCTCTTTTAACAGATCTTTCCGGTAATAAAGGACACGTGTATCTACATACCATGGAATTCCTACCACTTCATCCCCATGTTCCATCGTGGACACTGATCCATCAAAGTAATTTTCTTTCGCAAAGTTCGGATGATCTTCCATGTATTCAGATAAATCCAGCAAAGCACCCGCTTCAGCGAACTCCGGCACCCATGTCGTACCTAGTTGAACCACATCCGGGCCATCCCCGGAGGCTACTGCCGTAAGCAATTTATCATGAGCAGTATCCCACGGAATAGCTTGTACATCGACGGTCAAATCAGAATGTTCTTCTTCGAACTTTTTACTGAAGTCTTGAAGCATTTTTCCTTCTTCACCCATCGCCCACACGGTAACTGTCCCGTCATCCCCTTCTGAAGATGAATTGCCGGAGCAGCCAGCTAACATTAACGATAGAACCATTACAGCTGATAAAACGACTAATTTACTTTTCACTGAATAAGCACCCCTTTGATCGATTTTTAATTGAAACGTTTCGATAACTGCATTATAATTTAATTTGTATCCGCTTTCAACTGCTTATCACATTTTTCTGAAAAATAATTATTAATACTATTATATAGGTTGACTAACACCTTAGTCTCAGCTTATACTGCATCTATCTTTTGAAGTGAAACGTTTCACTTAATTTTGTTTGAGGGGGATTTTAAATGAACGAGAATCAATTAACGGAATTGCTCGAACAGATGACATTGACAGAAAAAGTAGGACAGCTCATCCAATTAGCGACTCCTTTCTTTAAAGGTGCTTCTGACCGTGGTGAAATTACTGGCCCAATGGAAAATATGAACATCAGTGAAGACGATATCAAGCAAACAGGATCGGTATTGGGGGCTTCCGGCGCTCATGAAACGATCAATATTCAAAAGGTCCATATGGAAGAGAACCGACTAGGCATCCCATTGTTGTTCATGTCAGATATCATCCATGGTTTCAGAACCATTTTCCCTGTTCCGCTGGCAATCGGATGTTCTTGGGACCTGGAGCTTGCAGAAAAGAGTGCCGCTATAGCTGCAAAAGAAGCTGCTGTCTCAGGGGTTCATGTAACTTTTGCCCCGATGGTGGATTTATCTAGAGAACCACGCTGGGGACGGGTGATGGAAGCAACAGGTGAGGATACCTTTTTGAACAGCGAGTTCGCCCGCTCCTTTGTCCGTGGTTTTCAAGGGGATTTAGTAAATGACAACCACAAAGTCGCTTCCTGTGTGAAACACTTTGCTGCCTATGGGGCACCAGAAGGCGGACGTGATTACAATACGGTGGATATGTCTGAATGGATGTTACGCGAAAACTATCTCCCTGCCTATAAAGCCGCTTTGGATGAAGGCGCAGAAATGGTGATGACTGCATTCAACATTTTGAATGGAATGCCTTCGACAGGAAATGAACCGTTGATGAGAGGGATTCTACGAGAAGAATGGGGTTTTGATGGAGTATTGATCTCTGACTGGGGTGCTGTGAAAGAATTGATTCCGCACGGAGTAGCAGAAGATCAAAAGCAAGCAGCAGAAAAAGCGATGAAAGCAGGCGTAGACATCGAAATGATGACGTCTTGTTATGTGAATCATGTCAAAGAGCTGATTGCAGAAGAGAAGCTGGAAGAAACCATTGTAGATGAAGCCGTCTTACGCATCCTGCAATTAAAAAATAAACTTGGACTTTTTGAACATCCTTACAGGGGTGCCAGTGAGGAAGATGAAAACATCCATATTCTATCCCCTGAACATAGAGAAGCCTCCAGGGAGCTTGCAGCAAAATCCATGGTCCTCTTGAAAAATGAGGACACGTTACCGTTGAATCAAGCAGGGAAAGTTGCGCTGGTCGGTCCGTTCGCAGAAAGCACGGATATCCTCGGCCCCTGGTCCTGGGGAGGTTCCGCTGAAGATACAATAACGGTCGCTGCAGGATTCGCTAACTACCTGGATAATGATCAGCTTCTTGTCTCACAAGGGTGTGATATACAGAACGGTTCTAATGAACAATTCGAGGATGCAATAAATAAAGCTGAACAGGCAGAAGTTATCGTCGTCGCGATTGGAGAACACTCGGACATGAGTGGTGAGGCAGGCTGCCGTGCGGATATCAGGGTTCCCGAGGTACAATTGGAACTTTTGAAGAAAATGAAAGCACTTGGAAAACCAGTAGTCGCCGTCCTTTTCAACGGCCGTCCCTTGGATTTACGTGAGGTCATCGAACATGCAGATGCTGTCGTCGAAGCATGGTACCCAGGGACCGAAGGCGGAACAGCTTTGGCAGACCTCCTTTACGGAGAAGTCAATCCATCTGCTAAACTGACGATGTCGATGCCTTATTCTGTCGGACAGGTCCCGATCTATTACAATCGTTACAACACAGGTCGTCCAAAAGACGCCCCGGATGCGCAGGAACGCTACGTTTCTCAATATTTGGATATTCCGAATGAGCCCCTCTACCCTTTCGGATACGGGCTCAGCTACAGCCGATTTGAGTATGGCAATATGACTCTGTCAGCTGAACAAATGACGAAGGAAGAATCCTTGACGGTTACCGTGATTGTCACAAACACGAGTGATGTCGCTGGTGAAGAAACCGTGCAAATGTATGTGAGAGATTTAGTCGGGGATGTGGTCCGTCCACTCAAAGAACTTAAAGGCTTCAAGAAAGTCTACCTACAGCCTGGTGAATCAGCGGAAGTCGAATTCCAGCTCGGGGAAGATCAACTGAGGTATTATCATGCAGATCTTGAACACAAAAGTGATGCAGGTGAATTCGAAGTGTTCGTAGGAACAGATAGCCGTGATGTACGATCGAAGAAATTCTGCTTGAATTCTTGATTTCATATAAAAAATCTAAACAGAGGAATGGTTCCCCTACAGCTGAATCATTCGCCCATTACTGTGGCTGATTTATTAGAGGCTCGCCTGAAAAAAGGGGGAGCCTCTTTTTCAAAGATAACTTCAGAAAATGATATAATAGAGGAAAAATCATTGGAGGATACGTATGAAAATCATTGAGGAAGAACTGGCTATTGGGTGGAAACAGTTCACCATTTCTAATGATCATGGGATGACAGCAAAAGCGCTGAATTACGGAGGGATCATTAAAGAAATCAACGTTCCTGATAAACATGGTCAGGTGGAAAATGTCGTCCTCCGGTACCAAAACGATGAAGACTATCTCAAGGACCCGAATTTCTTCGGGGCCGTCATCGGTAGAATCGCAGGACGTATCGATCGCTCTTCATTTTCAATGAATGGAGAAAACTACGAATTAGAGGCAAATGATGGTGAACACCATATTCACGGAGGTTCAGAGGGATTTCACACGAAGGTTTGGGAGACAGAAACTTTTCAGGAAGAAGATCGTGCCGGTCTCACTCTCATACATAAAAGCCCTCATATGGACAGTGGTTATCCAGGGGAGTTGACTGTAAAAGTAACGTACCAATTGAATAACAACAACCAGCTTCTTATCGATTATCAGGCAGAGAGCAGCCACGATACCGTCCTCACTTTGACGAACCACACCTATTTCAACCTGAGTGGAAACCTGGAGCATTCGATCCTCGATCATGAAGTGAAGATCCCCAGCCGACAATTTCTCGAGCTTGACGATCACCTGATTCCTACTGGAACGATCCGCTCTGTTGCAGGCACCCCCTTTGACTTTCGTATCCCAGCCCCATTACGGACCGGAACCCAATCCAGTTACGATCAGAACATGATAGCAAAATCTGGCTATGATCATTACTTCCTTTTCGACCATATAAAGAAAAACACCATAGAAGTAAGAGATGAGGATAGTGGAAGAAAACTGACCATACATACAGACCAGCCCGGGGTAGTCCTGTACACTTCGAACAATCTGACAGATGAATATCAGTTGGCAGGCCGACAATCCAGTAAATATTCCGGAGTTTGCTTTGAGACGCAAAGCTCCCCAGCGTCACTTCATCACGAAGGTCTTCCTTCCGTGAAATTGAAGGCAGGCGACCGCTATACTCAACAAACTTCGTTTATATTCATAACGGAAGGAAGTGCGGATCATGGGATTTCCTGAGTTGGAAACCAAACGATTGAAATTAGTTCAAGTAACAGAGGAACATACTCAAAGCTTTTTTCAAATTATGTCCAATGACGAAGTTACTGAATATTATGGCATGGAGAGCTTGAAAAGTATGGATGAGGCCGCAAAAATAGTAGCCTCTTTTCAAAGCACCTATGAAAGCAAAAGGGGCATCAGATGGGGGATCGTCCTAAAAGAGACAGATGAATTTGTCGGCACAGCAGGACTGAACAACCTGAGCACGTGGAGTAAAAAAGCAGATATCGGTTTTGAATTACATCCTTCCCATTGGCGCAAAGGAATGACAACGGAAGCCGTAAAAGAAGTAATGCGTTATTCATTCGAAGATTTAGAACTTTTCAGGATGGGGGCTGTCACCTACCCTCAAAATGAGCCATCTATACAGCTGTTAAGGCGGTTAGGCTTTATCAAAGAAGGTGTATTAAGAGGATACCTTTATCAAAATAACCAATGTCACGATGCCTTAATCCTTTCCTTATTAAGCACTGATTGGGGAAAACCTGAAAATCCCTAACTGGAAAAACGCTTGGATAGTAACTTCCAAGCGTTTTCGTTTGCCTGTTATACGATCACTAAACAATTTTCAAACACTGTGCCAGCATTCCTTCAAATAAACTCCGCTGATGAACTCAAGAACTTCTTTTTGAGAAAAATCGTGTACCTGCTTAAATTCCTCCCTCTCTAAACGGTTTCATTTCAAACCTGACAACTTGTTATCTACCTGTTTCAAGTTACGTAATCCCGGAAACACACTCGGGCCCACTTCAAGTTGTCCGTAAAAAAGTGCACGTCACCTTTTACTCAGCACTTAGCTCTTCTTCGGTTACCCACTTATGATTTTCTACTTTTTTTCCTCCACCAGTATTTTCAAAGTCAACCATGTAAACCGTTGTTTCTTTGGCAGATTCAATTGTGGCTGTTGATCCATCCATTCCTTCCATATGGGAAGCATTAAGTGTGACTTCATCACCAGATTCAAATGGTCTATTGCCTGCTTCTTCAATTTCTTCATGGATTACCCATTTATGGTCCGTTATTCTTTCAGCCCCATTCGCCGGTTCATAAGACACCACGTAAGCTACGGTATCATAAGCACCTGTAATTGTAGCCTTCGCACCTTCCATCCCGGCCATATGCCCCTCAGTGATGGTGGTCTCGTCACCTACTCTATAGGTTGGGTCATCTGCTTCCTTCAGGCCCTCTGGAACTTCCCCTGAACTGGAATGATTCATATCTGAATGATCCGTTCCCTCACCCTCATCAGAGCCTTCACTATTCATTTCTTCATTCGCACCTTCACTATTTTCATTATTTTGTATTTCCTCGCCTCCCTCACTATTCGAGCATGCAGTAATGCCTACTGCAAACACTAGCAAGATTACACTTAATAAAAATCCTTTCATGGCTATGTACCTCCTTCGAAATAATACCCCTCCCCCGTAATTATATTTACTATCGAGTACACCTGCAATAGGAAACAATCACTAAAAATCTTTCGAATCCATTTCTTCACAGGGAAATTATACACCGAGATGCGCCCTTCTAATTCTTTAAATTCAAGTATATATTAATTGATCGCGCCTGTTTGTTATTTGATATATGTATCATTTCCATTCTCCAGTCATTATTTAAAGTCACAGAAATAAATATAAAGATGGGGAGGGATGTTGGTTATGATTCTAAAAATGATCGACTTAAGTTTAATGGCTGAGCACTTATCCGTTCATAAAGCTGAACTAGATAAATTAGCGACTTTCATCTGCAGCATACAAGACGCGGAAATCAAGCAAGTCGCTACAGAGCAGTACATGATCATGCAGAATCATGTGAAAGTCATGATTGCGCTTATGAATCCAGATCTAAATGAAACCATCGGGGTTAATGACTTACATAAGTGGGAGCCTGTTCAGATAAATTGCCACCAAATCTCCTTAGGTATGAGTCAAGAAAATATATTGACAGCACTCAAATCCACTTCGGAAACAATGGCTGATACAAATTTCAATTCAGGATTAAGGATGAAAGCGGAAAATGTCCGCAACATTCATTTTCATATGGCCCTGCAGCAAACGATGCTCCTTAATCGTTACATTGCTCTAATGGAAAAATTCATTAAAGATACAGCCCCGGAAAGTTCAAAAGAGAAGCAGAAGGAAACTTTTCAGACATTCAAAAACATGTTCAACATGTGAGAAATAGAGTTTATTAGCCATCAAGCATTGCCATTCTATAATCAATAGTTCCAAGCAAATAATAGACAGCTGCCTCGAAACATACAATGATACTAAGATACAAAACTCATTAAGAGGAGCAAAAAGGATGACATCATTTCAACTATTTATTGTCGGGACAATATTTTTTAGTGTTGCCGCTTCACTTGCCCTGGCTAAAAAGTATGGCTCTCTATTTAACCATTCTCAACGGATGGTTATAACTATGTTCATCGGGACAAGCATCGGCTTATGTATAGGGATGTTCTTTGCCTTCATTCTTCCAGGTAACATGTATCTTTCTACAATGTTGGGGCTATCAGCTGGAGCTTTCCTCGGCGGGCTGTGCGGGTGGAACTTGGGCGTAGTTGCTGGCCTGGAAGGTCTTATTTCTGCCTTGATGGGTGGAATGATGGGGGCTATGTTAGGAGAAATGCTCACTTATTCTGAATCTCTATTAATCCTTAACTTTTCTTTATCATTAAGTGTATGTTCGCTTATCTTATACCCTGTTTTTAAAAACCTCAGCAGTCCTGATTCCGTGATTTATTCGTATAAATGGTTATTAAAGCCTTTGGTCGTTTTTCTGATTGTTCTCTGTTTCCTTTTAGCGGGAAGTGTGCTTAATGATGAACCTGTGGATGATATAAACCACCATCAACAACACTCTTCTTAACTAAAAAGACGACACAGCAAATTATCTGTGTCGTCTTATATGACTCATCCTTATTCGGCTTTTAGCAGTTTGGCATTGATCGCGACTACCACGGTACTCAAGCTCATCAATATTGCTCCAATGGCGGGACTTAGCACCACACCTATAGGAGCCAGAACCCCTGCCGCTAATGGGATAGCGAAGATATTGTAACCAGCAGCCCACCATAAGTTCTGCACCATTTTTTTATACGTATTTTTTGATAAATTTACAATTGAAACGATATCTTTAGGATTGCTTTTTACTAAAACAATATCAGCCGTTTCGACGGCAACATCTGTCCCACTCCCGATTGCTATTCCAACATCTGCTGTAGCAAGGGCAGGGGCGTCATTAATTCCATCGCCTGTCATGGCCACTTTTCTTCCCTTCGCTTGTACTTCCTTGACTTTGTCTGCTTTATGATCAGGTAGCACTTCCGCATAGACTTCTTCCATCTCTAATTGATCTGCTACCCAATTGGCGACTTTTTCATTATCACCCGTAAGCATAACGGAATGGATATTCCTGGATTTCAACTCAGCAATCGCTTCTTTTGCGGAGTCACGAACCATGTCAGCAAGAGCCACCATTCCTAACAACTCATCATCAAGGAGGACGAAGACCACCGTTTTTCCCTCTTCTGATAATTCATTGAAGGCTTCAGTATCATAAGCATAATCTTGTTCTTTCATATATCCAGGACTCATAACCTTTACTTCTCTTCCGTCTACTTTTCCTTTCAGCCCTTTTCCGGTAATGGACTCGAAATCTTCCACTCTATCCAGCGAAATTTCGTTGGCTCGTGCTTTTTCAAGGATACCTCGAGCCAGCGGGTGCTCAGAATTCTGCTCCACACTTGCGGCCCAGTAAAGTATTTCTTTTTCTTCCTTCCCTTCTGCCTGAATCACATTCGTGACCCCGAACTCACCCTTTGTCAAAGTACCTGTTTTATCAAAAATCACGGCACCGATGTTACGGGCATTCTCAAACTGGGGTCTGTTTCTGATTAATAGCCCTTGTTTTGCTGAAAGGGAAGTAGAAACAGCGACAACAAGCGGAGCGGCTAATCCTAAGGCGTGCGGACATGTGATGACCATGACCGTTACCATTCGCTCCAGGGCAACATCAAATGCGAAACCTAAGGCCATCCATACAATGAAAGTAGAGATTCCTGCCCCAAGTGCCAGATAAAACAGCCATTTAGCTGCCCGATTAGCAAAGTCCTGGGCCCGTGACTTGGAATTTTGAGCTTCTTCTACCAATGTGATCACTTTGGAAAGGTACGTGTCCTCACCCGTATTTTTAACCTGAATCGTAAGGCTTCCTTCTTTATTGATCGAACCACCGATGACTTCTCCATCTTCCTCTTTTTCTATAGGGATGGATTCACCTGTCAGCATGGACTCATCGACAGCCGATTTACCTTCTGTAATCACCCCATCCACCGGGATCTTTTCTCCAGGTTTCACGAGGACCAGATCCTCTGCATCCAATTCACTGAGAGGAACATCTTCTGTTTCACCATCCTCCTTTAAACGGTGAGCTTCATTAGGCATCAGTTTAACGAGTTCTTGTAAAGCGTTCGATGCTCCCATTACTGATTTCATTTCAATCCAATGACCGAGCAGCATGATATCAATGAGGGTCGCCAGTTCCCAGAAAAAGTTCTTGCCTGACCATCCAAATATGACAAGCGAACTATACCCATAAGCGACGACAATCGCTAAGCCGATGAGGGTCATCATACCAGGATTTTTTTGTTTCAGCTCGTCCACAGATCCTGTCAAAAATGGCCAGCCACCATAGAAAAATACGAAGGTCGCTAAGCCGAATAATAGATATTGATCAAAGGGGAAGGAAAATTCCAGCCCGATAAAATCCTGAATCATCGGCGACAACAGTAATATAGGAATAGTTGCAAATAACGAAATATAAAACCTTTGCTTGAACTCTTCTACCATAGCACCATGATCATGCCCGTCATGGTCGTGATGACCGTGGTCTTCATGATCATGGTTCTTATGGATGTCACGATTTTGCTCACCATTATCCTGGTGATGATTTTCATCTTTCTTCTGATTCGATTGCTGGTTGTGATGATTGTGCGCCATCATTTCCCTCCTATTATATATATCATCAATTATTATACGATTACCGCGTAGGGGTATTATTAAACTATAAATTTGAAAACAGACAAGTATAGACTCGTCTTTCCTATTATTCGGGGAAACTTTCCACGCTATACTCTTATAGCTGATTTTATAAAAATAGAAGAGGATATACCATTCCAGGCACTAGAAATCGATCCATTCAACGAGATCTTTAGTGAGGAATCAAGTTAATATCGTTGATAGAAAAACGCACTTATATATACCATTTCACAGAAAAAAGCTGACTAACACATGTAGTCAGCTTTTCCCTTTTATTCTGCGGTATTTGCCTTCAAGGCTTTAATCATACCCCCATGTACCCCTTCATGGTACAACGTGAAGTTAAGAATCTCTCCGACTGTCGGAAGGGATAAGAAGGCTTCTGCCGCTTCATCATCCAGCTTTCCGGTAAGTGTTTCCTTAAGCCTTGCCGGCTGTTCCTCAAGCTCCTGTTTCAGTTCAGCAAGTGATGGGACGTCCCCCTGCCAATCGGCCGGTTTTGTGCCTGGTGCGAACAGTTCAAGGTAACGGGAAGGCGTTTCGGTCGGTATGCCGCCGAACTTAGCAATCAATGAGTTTTGCACGACGTAAATGTGACCGAGGTTCCAGCGTATCGTGTTGCTGAATCCTCCCGGCTGTTTATCCGCCTGTTCTTCTGTGACACTGTCCATTCCCTTCAACGTCGCTTTTCTTACCATGTTGATCTGTTGGAAAATCTGTTCTTCGTTCATGTAACCATCTCCCTTCTTACCTATTATTCTAGCTTTCAAGTTTATCTTCCTCAACCATCCAGCTCTGACTTGCCTTCGTTATATTTATATCCAATCAGTCAATATCACATTTAGTTCAGCACCAATTAAAGGAGAGTCAGCAATAGTTAAGCGTTTGAAGGCATCTCCACCTTTTCTTTGCTCCACATCGATCTGTTCGTTTCCCGCATATGGCTTTACATTTGAAGTGATTCATCCCTTTTTTCAATTAATTTTGACTATTCAATGATTGACAGCCTCGAAACCCCATGCTAGTATTTCTTTTAATCATAAATCATAATCTCTTATTCAGAGAGGTGGAGGGACTGGCCCTATGAAACCCGGCAGCCGAATCAATATACCTACGTTGATTTAGGTGCTAATTCCAGCGAAGCAAGTGCTTTGAAAAATAAGAGAGGTCGAATGTCTAAACCTCTCAACTTGAGAGGTTTTTGTATTTATGAAGAAAATTTAATATCGTATATCTTCAGGTGCTGCCTAAACCACTTCGATCTTAGGCAGCTTAAAAGGGAAGTCCGGTGTAAGTCCGGCACGGTCCCGCCACTGTATATAGGAGCAAACCTGCTTGCATGCCACTATCTTCTTTATGAATCTCGATGGGAAGGCTCAGGTTTGTGTTGAACATAAGTCAGGAGACCTGCCTGTTGAACGTACACTAAACCTACGAGGAATAGGGAGGTGTTTTGGCGCGCATGCATTTTACGTCCGTATGAGTTTTCTAACGTCATAACCATCTCTCTAATAAATAGAGGGATTTTTTTATTGAAAAAACTAGGAGGCATCGTGATGACAAGTGTAATAACTTCGACAATTGGTTATCCCAGAATTGGTGAAAAACGAGAATGGAAAAAGGTACTCGAACGCTTTTGGCAAGGGGCGATTTCTGAAAATCAATTATTGGATGAAATGAAAAAAATTCGCCTTGATCATTTACAAAAGCAAATGATAAAGGGGTTGACCTTATTCCTGTAGGGGATTTCACTCTCTATGACCACGTGCTTGATACGTCTTTTATGTTTGGTCTGATCCCTGAACGCTTCGGAAACTATAATCAAAGTGACTCCCTTAATATTTATTTTGATATTGCCCGTGGAAATGATGAAGTCGTAGCCTCTGAAATGACAAAATGGTTTAATACAAATTATCACTATATTGTCCCTGAAATTGATGGAAATTCAAATCCTGAATTAATCAATAATTTTCCTCTTCATTATTTTAACGAAGCAAGAGAACACCTTGGCATTATTGGTAAGCCCGTCCTTTTAGGTCCAATGACTTTCATTACACTTGCGAAGGGTGTTGAAAAAAACAAGCGAAACTTCCTTTTGAAGAAACTTGTCCCTCTATACATCCAAGTGCTTCAAGAACTGAAAAACGCCGGGGCCGAATGGGTGCAGTTCGATGAACCGATCCTTTGCACATCTACTACAAAAGAGGATATTCAACTCTTCAATGAAGTCTATGAATTGATCCATAGGCAATTGCCGGATGTAAACATCTTGCTTCAAACATACTTTGAAGCCGTCGATCATTATGAAGAAGTCGTCTCACTCCCTGTGGCTGGTATCGGTCTTGATTTCGTTCACGATAGTGGGAAAAACCTGGATAATTTGAAAACATACGGTTTTCCAAAGGAAAAAACCCTCGCTGCTGGTGTAATAAATGGAAGAAATATTTGGAGAGCAGACCTGGAAAAACAGCTAACACAGCTGGAAACAATATTAAAAAAGGTAGATAACGAACGTCTTATTGTGCAGCCTTCCTGCAGTTTATTACATGTTCCTGTAACCATAGAGACGGAGAAGGAGATTGATCCTGTATTGAAAGACGGTCTCTCATTTGCTGATCAAAAATTGCAGGAAACAGCCCTCTTGACGAAAGCATTAAACGAAGGAAAAGAATCAGTGGAAGAAACATTGACTAAACAAAAGGAAGCCCTTATCCAGTTATGGGGGGACAAGGAACAAAAGGACGCCTCAAAAAACCGAACGAATACATGGAAAGAACAAAAAATCGAAAGAGCCTCTGATTATCGTACTCGTCAGAAGCTTCAGGAGAAATATTTCAACCTCCCATTACTTCCGACAACGACAATCGGCAGTCTCCCTCAAACAAACGGGATTCGGAAAGCGAGAATGAATTGGAGAAAAGGGGTGTGGACAGACTCCTACTATGAAACTTTTATTAAAAACAATATATCTGAGTGGATCAGTCGACAGGAAGAATGGGGCCTGGATGTTTTAGTGCATGGGGAATTTGAGCGGAACGATATGGTTGAATTTTTCGGTGAGAAGCTGGAGGGGTTTGTATTTTCAAGGTTTGGCTGGGTGCAGTCCTATGGATCTCGCTGCGTCAAGCCACCGATAATTTATAAAGAGGTTGTCCACCAGCAACCGATGACGTTGAATGAAATAGCCTATGCGCAATCGTTGACAGATAAACCGATAAAAGGAATGTTAACAGGACCGGTCACAATTGTTAATTGGTCCTTTGTTCGAGAGGATATCAGCAGATTTGAAGTAACAAAGCAAATTGCTTTAGCTTTACAAGAAGAAGTAAAAGCCTTGGAAGATAAGAGTATTCGTATGATTCAAGTCGATGAACCTGCCTTACGCGAAGGGTTACCGCTTAAAGAAGAAAAACAGAACGATTATTTAGAACAAGCTGTATATGCCTTCAAACTCGCAACGTCGTTGGTCAAAGATGAAACCCAAATTCATACACACATGTGTTATTCCGAATTTGGAACGATCATGACTACCATCGATCAATTGGACGCAGATGTCATTTCTATTGAAGCTGCGCGCAGCCATGGAGAAATTGTAGCTGACTTTGAGAAAATATCCTATGAAAAAGGAATTGGTCTGGGAGTTTATGACATCCACAGTCCTAGAGTTCCGCATGTGGAAGAGATGGAAGCAAACATCCTCCGCGCTTTACGAGTCCTTCACCCTCGTCAATTCTGGGTCAATCCTGACTGCGGATTGAAAACCAGAGGAACGGAAGAGACCGAAGCTGCTCTCACAAACATGGTTGAGGCAGCGCGAAAGGCACGCGAGAAAGTAAAACAAAGTGTAAGTGGTTCCTGAAAATTTTCATACTTTTAAACGCTCAGGGGGTAATCCCTGAGCGTTTTGCTTCCTTTGTAAAGAAGGGGGAGCATTCAACCTGATAGATTGAAGCAGCCACCTTCCCCATTAACAATCATCATCCAATCTCCAAATACATGAGTTGAACATCTATAACCTTTGTTATCAATAAACACCTCTGATAAACTCATGCACTTCTTTTTGATAAAAATCACGTAACTGTTCTAGTTCTCCCTCACTAAACGGCTTAACCTCAACAGCCGACAAATTGTCTTCCACCTGTTTTCGGTTACGGAATCCTGGAATCACACTTGTCACTTCTTCCTGCTGCATGACCCATTTCAAAGCCGCCCTGGACATATTCCCCCGCTCTTCTGCGATCCAATCCAACTTGCTGCTCAGCTCCACACCTTTTGGAAACTCTAATCCTGCGAAGGTTTCCCCGACATTGAACGCTTCACCATCACGGTTGAAGTTCCTATGATCATCTTCTTCAAATTTATGTGTTTCTGTATATTTACCTGTCAGTAACCCACTCGCCAAAGGTACGCGTGCTAAGATACCCACGCCCTTTTCCTCTGCTGCAGGGAATAATTGCTCCAAGGGCTTTTGACGGAACAAATTAAAAATAACTTGCAGGGCGTCTACATTCGTATTTTCCAAAACATACATACCCTCTTCGACCGACTCGACACTAACACCGTAGTTTCGGATTTTCCCTTCTTGCTTCAACTTTTCGAGTACTTCAAAAACACGTCCATCTTCCAAAATCTCTAATGGTGGACAATGGATTTGATAGAGGTCGATTTGATCTCTATTCAACCTACGTAAACTATCCTCTAAATAAGAAGAAACCTGTGCCATCGTATACGTTTCCGGATCATGAATATCGCCTTGCCGGCAAAATTTTGTAGCGATATGAACCTGTGATTCTTTTCCTTTCAAAGCTTTCGCTAAAAGCTCTTCACTATGACCCATCCCGTACACATCGGCTGTATCAAAAAAGTTCACCCCGCGTTCGACGGCCAATTCAATTGCTTTTAAGGCTTCTTCATCATTGGTCTTCCCCCAGCTGCCACCAATCGCCCACGTTCCGAAACCCAGTTCACTGATTTTTAAATCTGTCTTACCGAGTGTATTATAATTCATTCCATTCCCTCCCTTTCGTAATAAACACAACAACAAAATCCCCATATCCAGAATACTCAGTTTCGAGGCTTTTGTATTCGGAGAAGGTGGCTGGGAAAACGGATCGCTTTCCGTGGGCATGTGCTGAGCTTCCTCAGGCTTCGCCTTACGGGATCTCACCGATCATGTTCATCCCACAGGAGTCTCACCGTTTTCCCAGCCACCATACGATTGGAAAATGCTCGAAACTACTTTTGATTGTATGGGGATTTTCCGTATAAATATTATCATCCCAGCGCTTAAGTACGGTTTCTCAACCAAGTAAAGGACTGGTTCTGCTTCAGGTGACCACAACGATTCATGTGTGAAAATCATGCTTGAGGACTTCTTCTATAGCAGCGTTTTTGCGTCTGGATTGGCTAGAACTTCTGCGTTTCTACAGGATTCCCCCATCAAAGAGCAGGGGCTCCCATATGTGATTTCGATAACCCTCTATGGCAAGGAGCGGAGGGGAACGGCGAGACTCCTGCGGGGAAAGAGGGCAGGGTGAGACCCCGGAAGGCACCAGCAAGGCTACTGAAGAACTGCATTTTTTAGAGTTATGCATCAAATTAAAGAACCGAGTAGGAAGATTTTATCGCGAACTCGGCTTTTTTCAATGGACAAGAAAAGTGAGTGATCTTCTTTTTTAAATCGAAGAAAATCACTCTTTTTAGATGGTCCGGAGTTGATTCCACGATGAGCGTTCGGTGGTGACGCCTGCGGGAACAGCACGAGCCGAAGATCCACTTAGTCAAGTGATCTTCTTGACCAAGTTAGCTGAGGCCGTGTCCGCGGCAAGCATCCACCGACAAGCGATTCGTGAGAAGCAACAAACTTCCCCATTAACGATAAGCAACAAGACGTTCATTCAGATCTTTCGTCTGTTCATAAACATCCTGATAGATGCCGAACAACACCTCATACTTCTCCACTCTTTCTTGACCAGGCACATAAGTCTTATCCACCGTCAAAAATTCATCTGCACAGCTTTCAAGAGATTGGAACCAGCCACAACCGTAAGCGGCAAGCATGGCCGCTCCCATTCCCGGCCCCTGTTCACTGGAAAGTTTGACGACTTCAGCGTTGAAGATATCTGCCTGCATCTGCAGCCAGTAATCATTCTTAGTCCCGCCGCCAGTCGAAACGATGGTATCAATTTTTTTGCCATGAGCACGGAAGATTTCGAGTGATTCTTTCAGGGAAAAAGTGATCCCTTCCATGACGGCATGTGTGAAATCGTTCCTTGTATGGGAGTGATTCATACCGATGAAGCTGCCTCTTATATTGGCATCTGCATGCGGCGTCCGCTCTCCTGATATATAAGGTGTGAACAATAATCCATTAGAGCCGACAGGGATTTCTTCAACCCCCTGGACAAATTGTTCAAAAGGTACTTCAGGTGCATGGACATTCTTGTACCAGCTGAGGCTGTCACCGGCAGCAAGCGTGACTCCCATTGTATAATAAGCCCCCGGGGCACCATGATTGAAATAATGGACCTTGCCGGCAAAATCCTTATCCCGACTGGACTCATAAGAAAGGATGACACCAGAAGTTCCGATACTGCACAATGTTTTTCCGTCCGTCAAAATACCTGAGCCGATCGCTCCGCACGCATTATCTGCACCGCCTGCAAAGACTTTTGTATTCATCGTCAGGCCTGTGCGACCTGCGCTAACGGAATCGAGATGCCCCGTTTGTTCATGAGAACCGACAAGTGGTGGGCAAAGGGCAGGATCGACGCCAACCGTCTCACAGATTTCCTCACTCCACTGATTCGAAACCAGATCAAGCAATAGCGTACCCGCTGCGTCCGAATAATCCATCGCTAATTCACCCGTCAGCCGGTACCGCAAGTAATCTTTAGGCAATACAAAAGTAGCCGCTTTTTCATAAAGCTCCGGTTCATTTTCTTTCACCCACAAAATCTTCGGTAGAGTAAAACCCTCTAACGCCGGATTCTTCGTAATCGCAAGCAGTTGTTCTTCTCCTACCAGCCGGTTGATGTCATGACACTGCTTTGTCGTCCGGGTATCATTCCAAAGAATTGCATTCCTCAAAGGATTTCTTTCATCATCCAATAAAACAAGGCCGTGCATTTGTCCTGAAAAACTGATCCCCTCGATTTCTTCTGGTGGACAGGGTGCTTGCTGGACGAGCTCTTCCAGCCCAGCTAACGTCTGCTCCACCCAAACGTCAGGATCTTGTTCACTGTACCCGCTTTTTTCTTGAATAAGAGGATACGGTTTAGAAACTTCTGCAGCAATGCCGCCTGTTCGGTCGACAAGCAATAGCTTTACAGCACTTGTTCCTAAATCAACACCAATCACATGGTTCATCGATCATTTCTCCTCTGCGTACATTGTCAGTAAGTATTGATTGATTTTCGCTTTGATTTTCTCTAAGCCTCCAGATTGGTTCTGAATGCCATCAAGCCCTAATGCATGCTGTTCAAGTTTGTGGAAATCCGTTTTCCCTTCCACGATGTCCTTGCCGATTCCTTCACCGAAACTGCTGTAACGTTCATTCAGGTGGTTATCAAGAACACCGTCATCCACCAATTTCTGAGCTACTTTCAACCCGACAGCAAAACTGTCCATCCCAGCGATATGTGCATGGAATAAATCCTCAGGTGCGAAGGAGCCTCGACGCACTTTCGCATCGAAATTCAACCCTCCAGAACCGAGTCCGCCGTTTTTGATAATTTCATACATTGCCAGTGTCGTAGAGTAAAGATCTGAAGGAAACTCATCCGTGTCCCAGCCCAGCAACGGGTGGCCCTGATTCGCATCGACAGAACCTAACATATCATTGATTCGTGCATAATGAAGTTCATGTTCGAATGTATGTCCAGCCAGCGTTGCGTGGTTTGCTTCAATATTGAACTTGAAGTGATCAGCAAGATCATATTTTTGCAGGAAAGCGAAGCCGGAAGCGACGTCAAAATCATATTGGTGGGTCGTCGGCTCTTTCGGTTTCGGTTCAATGAGGAATTGAGCATCAAACCCGATCTCTTTCGCATAATCCACACCCATATGGAAAAAGCGGCCCAGGTTGTCCAGTTCCAGTTTCATATCTGTATTCAAAAGGGTTTCGTAACCCTCACGACCGCCCCAGAACACATAGTTTTCAGACCCTAATTCTTTACCGATTTCCAGACCTTTTTTCACTTTGGCTGCCGCATAGGCAAAAACATCTGCATTGTTGGATGAAGCTGCGCCATGGACGAAACGAGGGTGGGTGAAGTTATTGACCGTATTCCAAAGCAGTTTCGTGCCGCTGTCTTTCATGTGATCTTTGATCATGGCAACAATCGTATCAAGGTTCTGATTAGACTCCCTTAAATTACTTCCCTCTGGTGCAATATCGACATCGTGGAAACAGAAATAAGGGACGTTCAGTTTCTCAAAAAATTCGAAGGCCGCCTCTACCCTCGCTTTAGCTAAGTCCATCCCATCATAACGATCCCATGAACGGATCGCGGTACCTGTACCGAATGGATCGGACAAATCTTCTGTGAATGTGTGCCAGTATGCGACACCGAAACGAAGGTACTCCTCCATCGTTCGTCCGCCTACGTTTTCTTCTGGGTTATAAAACTTGAATGCATAGGGATTGTTGGATTGAGGACCTTCGTATTTAATGTTATCGATGTTATCAAAATAAGCCATTTAATATACCTCCTGATATTTGCAATTAAGTTCGGTTGATAAATGGGAGTCACAGTCTGAGAAAACGCTTTCTTTAATAAGCGACCTCCTTCTCAAAAGTAATGAATTTTCATTGTTTTTTGAATGTTTAACCAAAGACTACCAAACTAATCTTTGTTTGTCCAATGGATAAACAAATAAAATTGTGCTATACTTTTAAAAAAATGGAAAGCGATGGGGAAAACGATGAATAAGAAAACGACTTGGAACCAATTCACAATTAAAAATGTCAACAAATCACTTGTATTAGAAACCATTCTGAACAAGTCTCCGATCTCCCGGGCCGATATCGCCAACGAGACCCAATTGAATAAAGGGACAGTTTCCTCCCAGGTAACGGAACTATTAAATGAGGGTTTGATTTATGAAAAAGGTCCCGGAGAGTCCAAAGGTGGAAGAAGACCTGTCATGTTGCTGTTCAACGAAAAGGCAGGCTATTCAATCGGTGTTGATATCGGGGTGAATTACATTCTTGGCATCCGCACAGATCTCGTAGGAAACATTTGCGAAGAATCAATGATCCACTTTAAAGACCTTTCCTTTGCGCATATTAAGGAAAAGCTTTTCAAAGTGATCGACCATCTCATGTATACGGCTCCGTCAAGTGAATATGGTGTCGTCGGGATTGGCATCGGTGTTCCTGGTGCGGTCAGTAAAGAAGGCAAAATCCTCTTAGCACCGAACCTCGGCTGGGAGAATGTTGATGTCAAAGATATGGTCCAACAGCGCTACTCCTGCCCTGTAATCATTGAGAACGAAGCGAATGCCGGAGTTTATGGAGAAAAGACATTCGGCAAAGGCCGCTGGGAGAAGGACATTGTCTATGTCAGCGTGGGCGTCGGAATCGGTGTCGGTCTGATCATGAACGGTGAACTCTACAGAGGTACGAATGGTTTTTCCGGAGAAATGGGTCACATGACCGTTGAAGGAAGTGGACGGAGATGTCGATGCGGAAATCAGGGCTGTTGGGAATTATACGCATCTGAACAAGCACTCTCGCTAAACGATCTGCCGGAAGACTCTGACCCGCTGAAAAAAATGATTGAAAAAGCAGAGAATGGTGATGTAAAGGCGCTTGATTCGTTCCATTCGATCGGAACCTATTTAGGCATCGGTCTGACAACGATCATTAATACTTTCAACCCGAGCAGGGTCATCATCGGCAATAGAATCACAGCTGCCAAGCAATGGATTGAACAGCCGATGCTGGAAAGAACGAAGCAAAATGCACTTTGGTTTCAACAGGATCCTTTGAATATCCACTTCTCAGAATTCCATTCCCATTCCTCTGCATTAGGAATGGCTGCCTTCACGTTCGAGAATTTTCTGAAAGTCAACATTCACGAACACACGATGATTGTTTAACAAACTATTAAAGAGGTGATGAGGATGGCAACGATTGAAAATCCTATTTTGACTGGCTTTCATCCTGACCCGAGCATTTGCCGGGCAGGTGAGGATTATTATATTGCTGTATCGACATTCGAATGGTATCCCGGTGTCGGAATCTATCATTCTAAGGATTTGAAAAACTGGCGGTTGATCGCCCGTCCATTGAACCGAGTGGAACAATTGGACATGCGGGGGAACCCGGATTCAGGCGGAGTATGGGCACCAGCCTTATCTTACAGTGAAGGGAAATTCTGGCTCATCTATACAGATGTGAAAGTCGTTGATAGCCAATGGAAAGACGCTCATAACTATCTGGTCACATGTGAGACCATCGACGGCGAATGGTCTAATCCTGTTCACCTGAACAGTTCAGGTTTCGACCCTTCCCTTTTCCACGATGATGATGGAAGGAAATACTTAGTGAACATGGTGTGGGACCACCGCGTCAGCCGCCACAGCTTCTATGGAATTGTCCTTCAGGAGTACAGTCCCGATGAGGAAAAGCTGATCGGTAAGCCTGAGATCATTTTCAAAGGCACAGACATAAAACTTACAGAAGCCCCCCATCTCTATAAAATGAATGGCTATTATTATTTACTCACCGCAGAAGGGGGGACCAAATACGATCACCAGGCGACGATGGCCCGCTCTACGAATCTGAGAGGTCCTTATGAAGTCCATCCGGACAATCCACTGATCACTACCTGGCCATATCCCAGAAACCCTCTTCAAAAAGCAGGACATGCTTCCATGGTGAAAACTCATACCGAAGAGTGGTTTCTCGTCCATTTGACAGGGCGACCACTGCCAAAGGAAAATGATGCACTGCTGGATCCCAGAGGCTATTGTCCACTAGGCAGGGAAACGGCTATCCAGAGAATCGAATGGAAAAATGACTGGCCGTACATTACCGGCGGTAACCAACCTTCCTCTGTCATCGATGGACCGGCGATTGAAGAAGTCAAATGGGACAAGGATTTTGCAGAGAAGGATGACTTCGACTCCAGCCGTCTAAATCACCATTTTCAGTCTTTGCGTATCCCGCTTGATGATCGAATCATTTCCCTTGAGGAGAGACCCAGTCATCTGAGAATATACGGAAAGGAATCCCTGACATCAACATTCACCCAAGCCTTCGCAGCCCGGAGATGGCAGCATTTTAATTTTTGTGCAGAAACGAAAGTGAACTTCAGGCCGGAGACCTTCCAACAGGCTGCTGGACTCGTAAACTATTACAATACGAAGAATTGGACGGCCCTTCAAATCACCTGGGATGAAGAATTGAATACGAGAATCCTTGATTTGACCATTTGCGATCATTTCTCATTCTTTCAACCATTAGAGGACCCAGTCGTCATTCCGGAGCATGTGGAGGATGTCTATTTAAGAGTGGAAGTTGAAACTAACACGTACACGTATTCCTATTCCTTCGATGGTTTGACGTGGCATACAGTCCCCGTCTCTCTGCCCTCTTACAAACTTTCCGATGATTATGTGGACGGAGGCGGCTTCTTTACAGGAGCATTTGTCGGGATGCAGTGCCAGGACACCTCAGGCCAAAATCAGTATGCAGATTTTGATTACTTCCTATACAAAGATCATCCAAAAAAATAACGACAAACAGCCCCGGCCGGAGTACCCGCCCGGGGCTGTTCCATTTCAAAAATGTGATACAATAATGATTAAAGTATAGACAGATTGTCTGGAGGATAGAAAGCTATGTCTTGGTCTCAACAATCCATTAAATCACAAAATAAAAAAAGAATATTAACGACGATTATGAATGAAGCCCCTGTATCACGGACAACGATTGCTAAAAAGCTCGGCGTCACTAAAGGAACCGTCTCTTCTCTTGCCGCAGAATTGATCGAAGAGGAAATCATTTACGAACTCGGCCCGGGGTCTTCCAGCGGAGGAAGAAGACCTCTGATGCTTCTTTTCAATGAAAAAGCCGGTTTTTCAATAGGGGTCAACCTTGGAGTCAACTATATTATCGCCGTCTTGACCGACTTGAACGGGGAAATCGTTTCCGAACAAAGGCAAACCATTTCCGAATATGATTTCAACCAATTGCTTCCTGTGATCACAGAAATGATCCAAAGTTTAATAGACGAAGCACCAGCCTCTCCATACGGCATCGTTGGCATAGGCGTAGGTGTCCCGGGTATGGTGGACAATACTGGCACGATCCTGTTAGCACCGAACCTGCAATGGGAAAGCGTCAACTTGAAACAGGAAATCGAACAGACCTTCAACCTCCCTGTCACGATTGACAATGAGGCGAATGCAGGTGCCTATGAAGAAAGGAAACAGAGCCCCGCCGCTTCCCGGAAAGATAACATCGTTTATGTAAGTGCCGGAATCGGTATAGGTGTCGGTCTGATTATCGACGGAAAAATCTACAGCGGAAAAAAAGGCTTTTCCGGTGAACTTGGTCACATGATGATTGATATAAATGGCCGGGAATGTTCCTGTGGAAGTCAAGGGTGCTGGGAAATGTACGCTTCAGAAAAAGCCTTGATCATCGAAGCAGAAAAATTGTCAAAATCACCGAATCCCAGTTTAGAATCACTGATAGAGGAAGCAGAAAGCAATCCACAGGTAGCTTCCTTGTTCGCCGACATCGGCTATCATTTAGGGATCGGGATCAGTAATATTCTGAATACGTTCAACCCTGCAAAAGTCGTGATCGGAAACCGCCTGGCAATGGCTGAAGACCTTCTCCAGGAATCCGTTAGAGAAGCGGTCGACCGCCATACGTTAAGCTTCCATAAAGAAGAGGTCGAGATCACTTTCTCTCAATCGCCCCACTACACGACAGCACTGGGCTCAAGCCATTACATGGTCGAACAGTTCATCGAAAACTCTTTCTAAGAGCAGTAGGCCGCGAAACAGTTATCTGAATGAAGGAGGATTGAATGGCCTGGCCACTCAATCCTCCTTTTTTGATAGATGTATAGGAGTGTTACTATTTGGATTGGGCGATTGGTTTGTGATTCCCCTTTTCATCTTTTCCCCTACGCAAGCGCATCTCCAATTGTTCTAATGACTTTCCTTTCGTTTCAGGGACGAACTTCCAGACGAACAAACCTGAAAGAATACTCATCACACCATAAAAGGTGTACGTAAAGCCACCACTGAATTCCATCATCATTGGATAAGTGGATGAGATGAAGTAATTTGCAGCCCATTGAGCCGCTACGGCGATAGCTACCGCTTGTCCTCTGATTTTGTTAGGGAAAATTTCAGAAATCAATACCCATACGATCGGCCCCCAGGACATCATGAAGGAAGCTGTATATATGATGATGAAGATAAGTGTCGCTATTCCAATCGCATTGGCGTAAGCAAGTCCTGCCACCCCGAACATCCCCACTGTCATCCCAACAGAACCTATGATCAATAGTGGTTTGCGGCCAAATTTATCGACTGTCAAAATAGCGATGACAGTGAAGATGACATTCACCAATCCCATAATAATCGTTTGGAACATCGAAGCATCTCGGGCAGCACCCATACTTTCAAAAATTCGCGGTGCATAATAGAGAGCCACATTGATGCCGACGAATTGCTGGAATACAGAAAGCAATATCCCCACAACGACAATGGAAACACCAAAAGAAAATAGCTTTCCTTTTTGTGTATCGAATGAATTGTTAATCTCATATAATGTCGCTTTCGCCATCGTCTTATCGTAGATTTTGTTCAAGATCGAGAATGCTTCATCGTTTTTATTCTGTGAAGCTAAATAACGCGGTGTCTCAGGAACTGTAAATAGAAGCAGCAAAAACAACAGTGCAGGAATGGCTTCGGAAGCGAACATCAACCTCCAGCCAATCTCATTGACCCACTCTGTCGTCTGCCCTTTCGCAATTCCCCAGTTCACAAAGTATACGACAAGCATACCGAAAATAATCGCAAATTGGTTTAAAGAAACTAGACGGCCCCGAATATGAGAGGGAGCAATCTCGCCAATGTACATCGGGGAAACGGCAGATGCCAAACCAACACCGATCCCTCCAATGATTCTATAAACATTAAATAATAAGAGAAGTGCATAACTAGGTTCCCCAGCTGTGAAGAAAAGGAGTTCAGGATAAGCAGATCCTAATGCTGAAAACAAAAATAGCACAGCAGCTAAGATTAATGTACGTTTACGTCCGAACCGAGTTGCAAAATATCCGGATAATAACCCTCCGATGATACACCCGATCAATGCGCTTGAAACAGTCAATCCGTGGACAAGGGAGCTTAAGTTCAAGTTATCAGCAAAGTAATTCTGCAACGATCCTTCGGCACCAGAAATGACCGCAGTATCATAACCGAATAATAAACCGCCTAATGTAGCGACTAACGTGATCAATACAATGTAAATGGTCTTATTCTTTTTCATTCTCGAACAGAGTAGAAGACAAGACTACTCCTTCCTCCTCTCATTTTCAGTAATCGCTTTCATAATGAATATTGTATCAGCACTGACTTTGTTTGTACAGTGAATAAACTAAGTATTTTTAATCTTTTTACAAAAAGTGTTGTCAGTTTTTGTCACCCAATCATTAAGGCTTGGATATCTTAAGGACACATCTGTATAGTTAAAAGGCTATCATTCCCAGCAAAGAAACAGACTAAGGCTACTGGATGACAATAAAAAAAAGCAAAGCCAGCTTGAACTGGACTTTGCTTTTTTTCTATCATTCTATTATTTACCCTTTAAGAAATACAGTTTTCATAGTCGTGAAGAATTCCTTCGCCGCTTCTCCTTGCTCCCTTGAGTAAGAACTGGAAGCTTTCATACCACCGAATGGTGCCTGCAGCTCCACTCCGGCAGTTTCGGAGTTGATTCTTACTAAGCCCGCTTCAATGTCATCGATGAACGAAAGGATGTGATCAATATTTTTCGAAAAGATCGATGCGCTCAATCCGAAGTCAACATCGTTCGCCAGCTCGATGGCTTCCTCGATCGTCTCCACCTTCATCAAGGCTAAAACAGGACCAAAGATTTCTTCTTGGGCAATCTTCATGGTTGTCGACACTTCATCGAAAACGGTCGGCTCAATGTAGTAGCCGTTCGTGCCGTTATCAATGGTATGACCACCGTAGACCAATGCTGCGCCTTCTTTTTGACCGATCTCAATATATTTTTGAACCGTTTCATATTGCTCTTTATTCGCACATGGCCCCATCCATGATTGAGCTTCAAGGCCATCGCCGACATTGATTTCACTGACTTTCTCAAGCAGTTTCTGTTTAAACTTATCATAGACACCTGCCTGGACGATCACCCGGCTGCTGCACGTACATTTTTGTCCGGTCGACTTCAAGCCGCCACTGATCGCTGCGTCGACAGCCAAGTCTAAGTCACAATCGTCAGCTACGATCAATGGGTTTTTCCCGCCCATTTCCAATTGATATTTTCCGCCTCTTGCTGCAACGGTCTGACCAATGTGGTTTCCGGTAGCGTTTGATCCTGTAAACGTAACAGCTGTCACATCTTTATGTTCCGCCAACCCTTGGCCGATGACAGAGCCTTTACCTGTCACAAAGTTGACTACACCTTCAGGCAGGCCGGCTTTATCAAAGCACTCGATGACTTTTGCAGCTGTAACGGAAGCTTCAGTAGCCGGTTTAAGAATAACCGTATTTCCGTAAATTAAAGCCGGGACCATTTTCCATAGTGGAATCGCCACAGGGAAGTTCCAAGGTGTAATCACTCCTACCACACCAAGGGGTACCCGTTTACTGAACATCAAGGCAGAGCTGTCCGTCGATGGGATGACATCCCCTTCTTTTCTCATTCCTTCGCCGGCATAATAACGCAGGATCGCCACACCACGGTTGGTCTCACCTTTCGCTTCAGGAAGGGTTTTACCCATTTCCCTTGTCATTGTCTCTGCAATCTCTTCGATATTATTCTCAAGAATATCGGCCACTTTGAATAAAAGGTTTCCTCGTTCAGCTCCGGAAAGTTTCTTCCATTTTTTCTGCCCTTCTTTAGCCGCGGCCACCGCTCTTTCCAAATCCTGTTTTGTAGAAGCCTGGACATGTCCTAAAACCTCTTCAGGATTGGCAGGGCTAGTGCTTTTCAATTGTTCACTGGATTCAGACTCACTCCACTTTCCATTGATATAGTTCAAGTAATTTTGTGTTTCTGTCGTTACACTCATTTTCATACCTCCTAAGTAGATTTAAGATGAAGTCACTGTATTTGAAACAGGTGTTTTCTCAACGGGATTGCTCAATGTTCCTACTTCCGGGATGGTGATCTCCACGACATCCCCTTCTGCCAATGTGAAATCATTGCCGGGGATGATGCATGTCCCTGTAAACAACACGGTGCCGTCGAATACGTCATTATCACGCATTAAATATTCGATCAGCTCATCATAGGTGCGCTTCAACTGGGATGTGCTGGCACTCTCTTCGAAAACTTCGGTGCCATTTCTGATGATTTTACAAGTAATCAACAAATCATAAGGATCCTCTACTGTTTCTGCCAAGCGGATGGCTGGACCGAAAGAACAGGAATGCTTCCAGATTTTCGCCTGTGGCAAATACAATGGGTTCTCCCCTTCGATGTCACGGCTGCTCATATCATTACCGACTGTATAACCGACGATCTTGCCTGATTTATTGAGGACAAGGCCTAACTCAGGTTCAGGAATCTGCCAATTGGAATCATTGCGCAGATAAACTGGCTGTTCCGGCCCGATCGTCCTTTTACTCGTAGACTTGAGGAAAATTTCCGGGCGATCAGCATCGTACACTTTGTCATAATAAGAATCGGCCACTTCTTCTTTCCCATCATAGGCTTCATAATTCCTCGCATTCTTACTCTTCAAGTATGTAACGCCAGAGGCCCATACTTCTTCAGCCTCCAGAGGAAGAAGCAAGGTTAGATCCTCCACCGCCACTGGCAGCGCCTCTACTTTCCCGATGGCTTTCTCGACGATGGCTAAGCATGAGGCTCCTTTCTTTTCAGAATCCTGGATCACTTCCAGGAAATCCTCGTAAGGCAGAGGATATACGAGAGTTTCGTTTTTAACTGCAGCCAGCTGCGGGGAGCCATCCTGTTTCTTGAATTTAATAATTTTCATGACATCGCCTCCGTTTTATAATATAAAACACCGTTCTGAAATGTAGGCTAAAATATAATCTACCTTATGCATGAGATAAAGTAGATGTATAACCTAGTTTCTTGGAAATCGCCGCACCCGTCTGTTTCAGCCTATAAATGATCGGATGGATTTGATCTCCCGCAAAACGCGTAGATGGAGCAGATATGCTGACCGCTGCCATAACTTTGCCTGAATGATCGTAAAGCGGAATGGCTAAACAGGTGATTCCAGGCTCATTTTCTTCGTCGTCGATCGCATAACCATTTGCAAGCACTTTTGTAAGCTCCGATTGAAAATCCTCATCGTTCGTAATGGTTTTATCTGTTTGTTTTTTGTAATGATAATCCTTCAGAATCTCATTTCTGGCTTCTTCCTGCTGATAGGCGAGCAATACTTTCCCGACGGCACTGGAATGAACCGGGACACGACGGCCGACGCGGGAATAGCCGATGATAGCCGTAGGGCTGTCGACTTTATCAATATAGACACCTGACTGACCATCCAGAATCACCAAATGAACGGCAAGACTTGTATCCATGGACAGCTCCACCAAGGATGGTTTCGCAATCGACCGGACATCCATGCTGTTCATCAGGAAGTTTGAACGCTCAACGATCTTCATGCCGAGACTATACTTTCCTGTGTCCGCATCCTGCTTCACGTAATCGTGCTCTTTCAACGTTTTCAGCAGGGAGTGGACGGTGCTTTTATTCAAACTGAGTTTCGTGCTGATTTCAGAGATTTTCAATTCTGGATTCAACTCATCAAACAAATCCAGGATTTTGAATGCTCTGTCTACAGATTGTATGATCGGCATCTTCTGTCTCCTTAAATAAAGTGAAAGTGTGTAACCACTTACATTACATACAATATATAACCTGCGAATCTTACAGTCAAGTCTTACTATTCTGACAAAAAAGATTTTCCTTACGTGTTTCTGCTTGTATTTTCCGCCATAGCCGCCTTTTGAGCTGTCTCTGGAATCTTCTTATAAGTGAAATAATCAAAGTCAGCCGGTTTCTTCGTTCCGCTTAAATCCTGGGCACACATCCCGACAAAAGTCCCTGTAAATCGAATTAAATTCGCATCATCGTCAGATAAATGACTCGCGTCGATCTCACTGATGAGTGTTGCCCATGTGCGACCATCAAGGGAATAGAAAAATGTCAGCCACTCCCCATTCATTCGTGCTTTCAAATAATAATGGGATTGATCCGGCAATGGAATCTCCTCATTCAAAAGTTCATCATACTGCCCATGCTTAGACTGGATGACGCCAAGGACCTTACCTGCGTTTTCATCATGGGTGGTTCTTAAATAGATATAATCGCTTGTATCATAATAAAAAATCAGCCCCGCCATCTGTTGGAAATGTTCTGGTTGAAAATCGAGACTCGTCTCCACTTCTACATCAAGACTTTCCAACCTTCTCGCCACCAAGCTCTGTCTGTGAAGAGAACTCATCGACTCCTGTCCTTTCAACCTGAGGTGATCAGGGCGCTCTGTCAGCGACAGCCAATCCTCTGAAAAAGGAATACGCAGGGAGTTCCAGTGCAGGTTCAATGAAGAATCAGTGAAGTCATCGTGCGGATCTTCTCCTGGTACCGGAGCAGGTGTCAGCCCTGGAGCCTTGATTTCGGTTTGCGGCTGCGGACCGCCTTCCACCCTCAGCCATCCGTCCTCTGACCAGTAACATTTCTGCAAGGCTGTTTCGCGGCCAAGCATGCACTTCTGCTCTTTTACCGGCCGGGCACACAAATGAGCTATATACCATTCACCTGTCTGTGTTTCTACTAAACTGGCATGACCGGATTTCTGCAGGACGTCCCCTTCACTTGAGGTGAGAATGGGATTGTGAGGGTCCACTTCATAAGGACCGGATAGATTTTCTGAACGGGCGACCGTCACCGCGTGGTTGTACCCTGTCCCGCCTTCTGCGGTCATCAAGTAATAATAACCTTTTCGTTTATAAATATGGGGCGCTTCTGTCAATCCTAATTCTGTCCCTTTGAAAATATTTTCAACAGGACCTACTAATCTCTTTTCCTCAACAGAATACTCCTGGAGTGCGATCCCTGCGAACGAATTCGTCCCTTTCCGATGGTCCCAAATCATATTGACCAGCCACTTCGAGCCGTCTTCTTCATGATAGAGAGAAGGATCGAAACCGCTGCTGTTCAAGTAAACCGGTTCAGACCATGGGCCATTGATATCTTCGGCAGTCATCAGATAATTATGAGTATCCTTAAAAGCTCCTGCTCTGCTTTTCACATCTGTGTAAATCAAATAAAACAGACCATCATCATAGCTCAAACATGGAGCCCAGACGCCTCCGGAATCGATATTTCCGGTCATATCCAGTTGCGAGGAACGGGTGAGCGGATAAGTTTGAAGTTTCCAGTTGACCATATCCCTGGAATGATAGATTTGAACTCCGGGAAACCACTCGAATGTAGAGGTGGCAATATAGTAATCTTCCCCGACCCGCAGCATGGAAGGATCTGGATGGTATCCGGGCAAAACCGGGTTGGTAATGGTAAGCATTGAAACTCCTCCTCAGCTTTTAAATAATAATAGTACCGATCAGCCTTTGACTGAACCGGCCGCAATTCCTTTGACGATCTTCTCCTGTGCTACAAGATAAACGAGCAATAACGGCAGACTTCCAAGCGTCAAGGCAGCCATGATTCCCGGCACGTTCACAGAGAACTGACCATAGAATTCTCTCAGCCCAAGCGGTAAGGTCGCATTTTCTTCGGAGTTCGTCAGCACAAGCGCGAAGATGAACTCGTTCCAAATCTGAATGAAATTATAGATCGCTACCGTTGCGACAGCAGGCGTCAACAATGGGAAGAGAATTTTCCAAAACAGCCGGAATGGTCCACAGCCGTCCATTTTAGCCGACTCTTCCAACTCTTTCGGTAACTCCTTAAGGAATTGCGTGAAAATGACGATCGACACCGGAAGCGCAAACGCGATATAAGGTCCAGGCAATGCCCAGATCGTATCATAGAGTCCCATGTTTTTCGTCAATAGAAAGATAGGAATCAACGTCGTATGGATCGGGATCATCATTCCGACTAAAAACAGGATGAACAGCGGCCTGTTCAACTTGAAGCGCATCCGTGCCAATGGGAAACTGGCCATCGCTCCAAGCACGATAACAGCGACCACCGAAATCACCGATACGAGGACACTATTGAAGAAGAAACGGAAGAACTCAGATTCGAATAACAATTGATAATTGGCAAGCGAAAAACTGTCAGGCAAGGACCAGGGAGAATTCATGAACTCGAATTGAGTTTTGAAAGAGGTACTTACCATCACGAAAAATGGGATACCTGTGAACAATAACAAGATGATCGCTAAGGCATAGAGAGGAATTTGTCTGATTCTTTTCAACATCTAGCTGGCTCCTTTCCTTTTCTGGTCGAAAATGATGATGAATATGGTGACGATCAACGCAATGATGAACATACTGAACGAGATACTGCTCCCGTACCCCATATTGAAATTAGTAAAGGTTTGTTCATACATATAGGTGGCCATCAGTTCTGTCGAGTTGTTCGGCCCACCATCTGTCATGACATAAATCAGATCAAAATACTTCAGTGCCCCGATAATCGATAGAATCGAAGAGGTGATAATAGTCGGAACAAGCAATGGCAGTGTAATCGCAAAAAATTTCTTCCGGGAATTGGCTCCGTCAATATCAGCAGCTTCATACAATTCTTCCGGAATCCCTACGATCGCTGCACGGAATAAAATCATGTAAAAAGGTGCAAATTGCCAGCAAACCGTAGCGATAACCGCCCAAATAGCCGTCTCTTCATTTCCAAGCCAGCCTCTCTGCCATGACTCCAGCCCTAGTTGTCCGAGGATCTGGTTCACAATCCCGAAGTTTCCATCGAAGATATAGATGAACAAGATACCGATCGCTACTGTCGACATCAGGAAAGGCATGAAATAGATCGATCGGAAGAATCTCATCCCTTTGATAGGACTGAATAAAAGTAATGCCATAATTAAACCTAATGGGAGTTGGGTCAATAACGAAGCGCCGACTAAAAGAAAGTTATTTTGTAAGGAAGTCCAAAAAACGGCGTCCCCCATCAAGGTGATGTAATTTTGAATCCCGTTAAAGACCATGTTGTTATCAATGCCTGACCATTCAAACAAACTGTAGTAGAAGGTCATCACTATGGAATAGATGACATATAACCCATAAATCAGGAGAGCCGGACCCATGAAACCGATGATCACCCATAAATCCTGTTTCTCCCTCTTCTTTTTCGCTTTATCTAACCGTACCGGTGCAGGAGGGCTGTAGACCTTCTCGCTCCCACTGTGCTGGTCCTGCTCATCACTCAATTTCTTTGCATTATTCGCCA